>CAZOWR010000076.1:0-12902 GCA_964583645.1 uncultured Enterobacteriaceae bacterium | reverse complement strand
GCGAGCGCCAGCCGGTCCCCGCCCCCGAGCCTGCGCGTGGCGTACTCCGCGAACAGCCAGAACGGGTCGCCGCGCCGCGGATTGGCGGTGAGCTGCGCACCGCGCGGCAGCGCCGGCGCGGGGGCCGCGCGGCGCGCCTCGGCGAGCTCCGCCGCCAGCGCCTGGTAGCGGCGCACGATCACCGCCCAGTCGTAGTCGCGGCGCGCGCGGCTGCGCGCCGCCTCGCCCATGCGACGGCGCAGCCCCGCGTCGGCGGCGAGCGCGGCGTAGGCGCCGGTCGCCGCCGCGACGTCGACGCTGGTGGCGAGGCTCGCATGGCCCACGTACGCGTCGTAGCTGTCGCGCCCGGCGTCGTGGCGCACCGCGAGCGCGAGCCCCGCCCCCGCGCGCGGCACGAGCGTGGGGACGAGAAAGCCGTCCTCGCCGCCGCGCACCGTGTCGCGATAGCCGTCCCAGTCGCTCACCACGCAGGGCAGGCCCGCCGCCATCGCCTCCACCGGGGTCAGGCCGAAGGTCTCCTGCACGTTGTCGGCGAGCGAGGTGAAGACGTCGGCCGCCTGCCAGATCTCGCGGCGCACGCGCGCCTCGCGGCCGTCGAGGAACACCACGTTCACCGAGGGGCAGAGGGCGCGCGCGCCCTCGCGGAACTGCCGCGCGACCTGCGCGGCGCCGAACCAGCCCGCGAGCACGAGGTGCAGCCGGCGCCGGGCGCGGCGCGCCGCGCGCTCCAGCGCGAGGTACATCGGCAGCGGGTTGGCCTTGGCGTGGTAGTGCAGCCGCCCGAAGAAGAGGAACGCCACGTCCTGCGCGCCGATGCCCAGGCGCTCGCGCCAGGCGGCGCGCACCGCGGCGTCGGCGGCGTAGGCCTCGCAGTCGGCCCCCAGCGGGATGAGCGGCAGGCGCGGGCGCGCGATCTCGCGCGGCGCGCCGAGCCGCTCGGCGAGGTACTCGGCCTGCGCCTCCAGCAGCCGCTCCACCGCCTGCTGCACCGCGCGCGAGGTGCACACCAGCGCGTCCCAGGGCGCGAGCGGCGCGGTGAGCAGCCCCGCGATCGCGTCCATCGCCGCGTGCGAGGCGACGGTGTGGGTCACGCCGCACAGGCTGAAGGCGCCCGAGCCTACGCGCCGGCGCTGCCACCCCATGTCGCCGAGACCCGGCCCGGGCAGGAACAGCGCGCCGGGCTCGGCGAGCGCGCGCACCTCGTGCGCGCGCAGCCAGCGCACCGGGAGGTCGCGCCGCGCGTGCTCGTCGCGCAGCCGCACGAAGGCGTCGGCGGCCGTCTTCTCGTGCGCGAAGCAATACAGCGTGTCGGCCTCGGCGTGGCGCATGTAAGCGCGCAGGAACCCTTCGCCCGCCGCGTGCCGGCCCATCAGCTTCCTGCCCGAGGTGTCGTAGCCCTCGGGGATGAAATAGAACGCGGCGTTGCCTACCGGCGGCGTTGTTTCACCGGAGGCCATTTGCCAAATCCGTCACAGTGGCGGTCATCGCGCCGCCCGCCAATTTTTGTCAGAGCGCGCGGAACCGGCGTTTGCATGGCGAAACATCCTTGATTTGATTATGCAATATCCATGGAATAATCGGCCGCGCGCCCGATTCGCCCGGCGGCGCCCCGATGGCCGGGGAGCCGTGCGTGCGCAGCAGCTTCCCAGGCTGCCCGCAGCGCTCGCTTGCCGCAATGCAAAATCGGCCGCCGCCGCGCTTGCCATCCTCTTCGAATCGGTGCTCTAATCGTCGCAAGGGGAAATCCGGCATCGAGTGAATCGTACGCTGCGGCGCGCCGCGCGCGCCGCAATCGTTTCCGCAAAAAGAACCGCAACCAGGAGTTGAACCATGGCCACGAGCGCTGACGACACCATCACCGGCACGGGGAATGACGACCTGCTGGTGGGCAGCGACCTGCTGAACGAATACATCAGCGGCGGCGAGGGAGACGACACGCTCTACGGCGGCGGCGGCGAGGACACGCTCATCGGCGGCGCCGGCAACGACACGCTCTACCTGACGAACGCGCGCAACGGCCTCGCCGTGGGCAACGACGGCCAGGACGACATCTATTTCTCCCCGCTGCTCGAGGGCAACAACACCATCGATGCGGGCGCCGGCGAGGACTACGTCAGCGGCTCGGGCGACTACAGCTACATCGACCTGGGCGCGGAGGACGACACGCTCTACAGCGGCGGCACCGACCTCGGCCAGCAGACCGTCTACGGCGGCGGCGGCGACGACAGCGTCTCGATCTGGGGCGATGACATGTACATCGACCTCGGCGAGGGCAGCGACACGCTCAACGCGGGCTACGCCTACACCGGCGGCAGCACCATCGTGGGCGGCGCGGGCGACGACTCGGTGGTCGCGGCCGGCGACGGCCTGTACGTGGACCTGGGCGACGGCGACGACACCTTCACGCAGTCGGCCGCCGACGGCGGCCTCGCGCACACCATCATGGGCGGGGAGGGCGCCGACTACGTCAGCTTCTACAGCGCGGTGGGCAGCGTGGTCGACATGGGGCTGGGCGCGGACAACGACACCATCAACGACAACGACACCGTCTACGGCTACAGCGTGCTGAGCTCGACCATCAGCACGGGCGTCGGCGAGGACTCGATCTCCATCTCCTACGCGACCAAGTCCTCGGTCAGCGCGGGCGCGGGCGACGACACGTTCTACGCCGGCTACCTGCGCGGCGGCAACGTCGCCATGAGCGCGGGCGACGACTACCTCGCGGTGAGCAGCGCCGAGGGCCTGGTCATCGGCATGGGGGCGGGGAACGACACCGCGTACGTCTCCTCGGCGCACGGGGTGACCCTCAACATGGGCCTGGGCAACGACTCGGTCAGCATCTACTACGCCTCCGGCGCGACGATCACCACCGGCGACGGCTTCGACACGGTCTACGCCTACAGCGTGCACGGGGCGAGCCTCGACGCGGGGGCGGACGACGACTCGGTCTCGGTCACCTACGCCAACGGCAGCTACCTGAGTCTCGGCACGGGCAACGACACGCTGTGGATGTCGTCCGCGCACGGCGTGAACGTGGACGCGGGCGCCGGCGACGACTCGGTGACGGTGATCAATTCCGCCCAGAGCGTCTTCAACCTGGGCGAGGGCGACGACACCGCGTACCTCTACTCCACCCACGGCGCGACGATCGACACCGGCGGCGGCGACGATTCGCTCTCCCTCTACTACGCGGTAGGGTCGAGCGTCGTCATGGGCGAGGGCGACGACACGCTCTATGCCTCCAGCCTGCACGGCGGCAGCGTGCACATGAGCCCGGGGGACGATTCCCTCTCGGTGTACTACGCCGAGAACGCGAGCTTCGTGCTCGGGGAGGGCAACGACACCGCCTACATCGGCAGCTCGCACGGCATCACCCTCGACATGGGCGACGAGCTCGACCTGGGCGAGGACTCGCTCAGCATGTACTCGAGCACCGGCGCTACGGTAGCGATGGGCGGGGGCAACGACACCGTCACCGTCGGCTACTCGACCGGCCTCAGCCTGAACGCCGGCGGGGGCGACGACTCGGTGGCGGTGTATTCCTCCCACGGCGCCACGATCGACCTGGGCGCGGGCCACGACACGCTCTACCTGTCGAGCGCGCACCACGCCGTGGTCGATGCGGGCGCGGGCGACGACTCGGTCAGCATCACGTACAGCCACACCGCGACCGTCACGATGGGCGACGGCGCCGACACGCTTTACATATCCAGCGCCTACGCCTCGATCATCGACATGGGCGCGGACGGCTCGGCGGACTCGCTCAGCATGTACTCGGCGTCGGCCTCTAGCGTCTCGATGGGCGGCGGCAACGACACGTTCTACGGCGGCAGCCTGCACGGCATCGCCATCGACATGGGCACCACCGACGCGGGCGAGGACTACGTCTCCCTGTACTACGCCCCCGGCCTGCAGCTCAGCATGGGCGCGGGCAACGACACCGCCTACGTCAGCAGCGCGCAGGGCGCCATGATCGACATGGGCACCACCGACGCGGGCGAGGACTCGCTCTCGCTGTACAGGGCGGTAGGCGCCTCGGTCACCATGGGCGCGGGCGACGACACGTTCTACGGCGGCAGCAGCCACGGCGTGACGATCAGCATGGGCGACGGCTTCGACTCGCTCAGCCTGTATTCGTCGCACGGCGCCACGATCACCATGGGCCTGAACGCCGACAAGGCGTACCTGTACAGCTCGCACAACGTCACGCTCAACATGGGGAGCGGCTTCGACTCGGTGAGCGCGACCTACTCCCAGAATCTCACCGTCAACCTCGGCAAGGGCAACGACACCGCCTACATCAACAGCTCGCACTCGCTGTCGCTGAACGCGGGCGCGGGCGACGACTCGGTCTACGTCACCGCGGCCGCGGACGCGAGCATCATGATGGGGGACGGCGCCGACACGCTGTACTTCACCAGCTCGCACTCGGCGATCGTGGACATGGGCGCGGACGGCTCGGCGGACTCGCTCTCGATCTACGAGGCGGTCGGCTCTACCATCACCACCGGGGCGGGCAACGACATCCTCTACGGGTCGAGCCTGCACGGCTCCACGGTGCAGATGGGCGACGGGGACGACTATCTGAGCGTCTCCTACGCGAACGGCGCGGTGTTCGGCTTCGGCACGGGCCACGACACCGCCTGGGTGTCGAGCGCCTACGGCGCGAGCTTCGACATGGGCGACGGCCTGGATTCGCTCACGGTCTACTCGGCCGACAACGTGTCGATCAGCATGGGCACGCAGGCCGACACGCTCTACGTCTACAGCGCGCACAACGCGAGCATCGACATGGGCGGGGGACACGACTCGCTGCAGGTGTGGTACGCCGCCAACAGCAACATCCTGCTCGGCGCGGGCAACGAGCTGGGCTACCTCTTCAGCGTGCACAACCTGACGCTGGACGCGGCCGAGGGCAACGACTCGCTCAGCATCTACTACGCGGAGAACTCCGGCATCACGCTGGGCACCGGCGACGACACGCTGCGCCTCTACAGCGCGCCGGTCTCCACGGTGGACCTAGGCGACGGCCACGACAGGCTGTACGGATCCGAACTCGACGGCGCTACGCTGACGGGAGGCCTCGGCAACGACACGGCGTACCTGGCGAGCAGCGCCGGCGTGCGCCTCGACCTGGGCGCAGGCGACGACTCGCTCTCCGTCACCGTCGTGAATTCCAGCATCTTCATGGGCGACGGCAACGACGCCGGTTACGTGGCGGGGTTCGGCGGCAACAAGATCGACCTGGGCGCGGGCGACGATACGCTGTACGTGCAATCGGACGACGTCAGCGTGGTCGGGGGCATCGGCAACGACTCGATCGTAGGCGCCTACTCCGGCATGCGGCTGCAGGGCGACGCCGGCAACGACATCATCAGGAGCACGTACGACGACAGCATCGGCGGCGGCCGCGTCACCATGCAGGGCGGGGCGGGCGCCGATACGCTGGATGCCGGCTCGCTCACCTTCAACACCAACATGCACATCCTGCAGGGGGGCGCGGGCGCCGACGACCTGAGGGGCAGCGCGGCCGGGGACCGGCTGGTGGGCGGCGCCGACAGCGACCTCGTCCGGGGCAACGGGGGCAACGACACGCTGGTGGCCGACGCGGGCAACGACACGCTGAACGGCAACGACGGCTTCGACTACCTCGACTTCAGCGCGGCGACGCAGGCCATCACGGTCAGCGCCAATGCCGCGGGGCTGGGCTCGGCGACGAGCGCGGAGTTCGGCACCGACCAGGTGCGCAACGTCGAGGGCGTGCTGGGCGGCGCGGGCGCCGACCTCGTCACCGGCGCGAGCAGCGTGAGCGGCTACCACTTCAGCGGCGGCGCGGGGGCGGACACGCTCACCGGCAACGCGTTGGCCGACACGCTGGTCGGCGGCGCGGGGTCGGACAGGCTCACCGGCAACGCCGGAGGCGACTACCTGCTCGGCGGCTCCGGGGCGGACACGCTGCTGGGCGGCACCGGCGCCGACTCGCTGCTCGGGGGCAACGGCCTCGACCTGCTGCAGGGGGGCGCCGACAACGACGTCCTGCAAGGCGGAGTGGGCACCGACACGCTCACCGGCGGCACCGGCGCGGACCGGTTCATCTGGACCGCGACCTCGCTCGGCACGGGAGACATCACCGCGGGCGGGGTGGATAACGCCACTGTGGTGGTGGGGGACGACGACCGCTTCTACTTGAGCGGCGTCATCGACGAGCTGGTCATCGGCGATACGTTCCTCGGAGCGCTGGCGAGCGATACCCCGCTTGGCGAGAGTATCGATGGGGACAACGGCATCGCGTTCACTGGAGGCGTGATCCAGATCGACGTCAATCTGGACGCCAACTTCGTCGCCGGGGAGGACTTCCAGATCAACATCGCCGGAAGCGGGGTGAGCCAGGTGAAGTACAACGCCGCGGGCGACTACCTGGAGTTCTTCAACCCGTAGCGCGCGCAGCCCCCGGTACGCCTACGGCCGCCCCCGGGCGGCCGTTTTTTTCAGGGCGCCCGGAGCGCGTCCAGCGCCTGCAGCAGCAGCCGCCCGCTCAAGGGCTCGAGCGCCGGGGCGCGCGCGCGGATGCGCTTCGCGTTGAGCACCACGAGGGGGCGCGCCTCGCCGGCGAGCGCGCGCACTGCCTCCAGCTCGATCGCCTCGAGCCGCGCGGGCGCGAGCGCCAGCTCCGGGTGGCGCGGCGTAGCCCAGTCGGAGAAGTCCACCGGCAGGCCGTGCGCGGCGAGCGCGGCCTGCGCCGCCTCGCGCGCGGCGCGCTCGGCCGAGATGCGGTCGGCGTCGAGCACCGCGTCGCAGACGCTCGCGAGCTGCAGGGCGGAAGCGAGCCACACCGGCAGGAAGAGCGCGTAGCCGAGCGCGGGGTCGAGTTGCTGCGCGATCTTCAGGTAGCGCCCCAGCTCGGCCGGGTTGTAGTTGGGTCCGCGGTAGTCGACCAGCTTCATCGGCACGTGCGCAAAGGCGCGCGCGAAGCGCGCCTGGAGCTTCGCGGCCACCGCGACGACGCCGGCGAGGAAGTAGGTCCCGCCCTGCGCGTGCTGCTCGAGCATCGAGCCGTACTGGTCGCGCGGGTTGCGCAGCAGCGCGAGGTGCACCCCGCCGAAGCGCCGCCGCATCCACGCCGCGCGCAGCGAGCTGCGCACGCAGGCGAAGAGCGGGCGCCGGCCGCGCGCGCGCGCGCTCGCCGCGAGCCCCGCGAGGTAGCGCTCGAGCTCCGCGTCGGGCTCCCGCGGGTAGAGGAAGAAGCGGTCGTAGGAGAGCGCCTTGGAAAAGCCCACGCTCCGCGCGCGCACCAGCGGCTCGTACTCGGCAAAATAGGGGCGCTGCATCGCCGGGTGGTGCAGGCGCGCCACCGCCTCGTGGTCCACCTGGCCGCGCGTCATGACGAGGGTGAGCCCGCCCACCATCTCGTGCAGCGGCTCGGAGAAGCAGCACAGGGAGGCGTTGCGCCGCAGCCGGCTCCAGACGTAGGTGCTCGAGGTCCGCCACCACGAGTGGAGGAACACGGGCGCGGCGGGGGCTGCGGGGGCGGCGCTCAGGACTCGCGCAGCGCCTTGCGCAGCGTGTCGGTGACCGGCTCGAGCAGGTACTGGACCATGGTGCGCTCGCGCGTCCTGACGAAGACCTCCGCCGGCATGCCCGGCGTGAGCGGCAGGTCGCCGATCTCCCTGAGCGAGCCCCGGTCCACCTCGACGTGCACGAGGTAGTGGGTGCTCTGCCCGCCGGGGCCGGGCTCGCTGAGCGCATCCCCCGAGACGTAGGTCACCTTGCCCGCGACCTTGGGCGTGGTGCGCCGCTTGTACGCCGAGAGCTGCACGTCCACCGCCGCGCCGACGCGCACCTCGTCGATGTCCTCGACCTGGACCTTGCCCTCGATCACCACCGGCGCGGCGGCGGGCACGATGTCCATCAGCGCCTCGCGCGGCCCGACCACCCCGCCCACGGTGTGCACCCTGAGGTCGACCACCTCGCCGTCGATCGGCGCGGTGATGGTGAGGCGCGCGAGCTGGTCGCGCGAGGGGCGCAGGCGCTCCTCGAGGTCGGCGATCTGCTTCTCGACGTCCTTCAGCTCGTCGGTCGCCTCCTTGACGTAGCCGTCGTACAGCGTGACGATGCGCAGCTCGCGCTCGCTCACCTTCTGGTGCGCCTGCGCGATGAGCGCCACGAACTCGCCGCGCTTCTCCTCCTTCTCCGAGAGCTGGCGCTTGAGCGCGAGCAGCCGCGGGTAGGCGACGAAGTTCTTCTTGTGGAGGTCCTCGTTCATGGCGAGCTCCTCGCGCGTGTAGCCGATGTACTCGTCGGCCGACCTGACCTGCCCCTGCAGGCCGCGCACCTCCTCCTCGACCTGCCGGATCTGGGTGCGCAGCAGCGCCGCCTGGCCCTCGATGAGCTGCCGGCGCGCCTGGAACGCCGCCCGCTCGGCGACGATGAGCGCCTCCACGCGCGGCTCGCGCGCGCGCTCGCGCAGCTCCCGGGGGAGCTCCAGCGCGCCGGCGCGCGCCTTCTCGGCGCGCAGCCGCGCGGCGCGCGCGAGCGCCGCCTCGAGCTGGATGCGCAGCACGTCGACGCTCGCGCTCTCGCGCACGTCGTCGAGCACGATGAGCGGCTGGCCCTGGCGCACGCGCTCGCCCGTCTTCACCAGGATGCTCTTCACGATGCCGCCCTCGAGGTGCTGCACCGTCTTGCGGTAGTGCGCCACCTTGATCGAGCCCGGGACGATGATCGCCCCGGCGATCGGCGCGAGCGCCGCCCAGCTGCCGAAGCCGCCGAAGGCGACCAGGATGATCGCGAGGCCCCAGCGGATCGCCCGGCGCCCTTCGCTGAAGGGCTCTACCCGTTCCTCGGGCGCGGGCGCGTTCACGCGCGGCTCAGCCGATCGCCTGCGGCCGCGCCGCGCCCACCGCGGGCAGCGCGCCGCGCAGCCGCGCCATGACTTCCTGGCGCGCGCCGAACATCTCGGCGCGGCCCTCGCGCAGCACCAGCATGCGGTCGATGTTGACGAGGATGCTGGGCCGGTGGGTGATGACGATGAGCGTCACCCGCTCCTCCTTCAGCCGCTGCATGCACTGCATGAGCGCGTCCTCGCCCTCGGAGTCGAGGTTCGAGTTGGGCTCGTCGAGCACCACCAGCCGCGGCTCGCCGAACAGCGCGCGCGCCAGCCCGATGCGCTGGCGCTGCCCGCCCGAGAGCACGGTGCCCTCCGGGCCGATGTTGGTGTCGTAGCCCTCGGGCAGGCGCAGGATCATGTCGTGCACGCCCGCCCCGCGCGCCGCGGCGATGATCTGCTCGGTGCAGCGCTGCGGGTCCTCGAGGCGCGCGATGTTCTCGGCCACCGTGCCCGAGAACAGCTCGACGTCCTGCGGCAGGTAGCCGACGTAGCGGCCCAGGCGCTCGCGCTCCCATTCGGCGATGTCGGCGCCGTCCAGCCGCACCGCGCCCGTGACCGGGGCCCAGATGCCCATCACGATGCGCGCCAGCGTCGACTTGCCGGCGGCGCTCGGCCCGATCAGGCCGAGCGACTCGCCCACCGCCAGCTCGAACGACACCCCCTTGAGGATCGGGCGCGAGGGCGTGCGCGCGAACACCACCCGCTCGACTTCCAGGCGCCCCTCGGGCGGCGGCAGCGGCATCGGCGCGGGGCGCGCTTCCATCGCCTCGGTCATGGCGCGCAGCCGCGCCCAGGCGCCGCGCGTCTCGATCATCGCCTTCCAGCCCGAGATCGCCATCTCGACCGGCGAGAGCGCGCGCCCGAGGATCAGGGTCGCGGCGATCATGATGCCCGGGCTGACGTGCTGCTCGATGATCAGCCAGGCGCCGGTGGCGAGCATCGTGATCTGCAGCAGCAGGCGCGTGAACTTGGTCGCCGCGAGCGTCACGCCGGTGCGGTTGCTGGCGCGCGTCTGCGGCGCGGTGGCGCGGTCGTTCAGCGCGCGCCAGCGCCCCGCGACCGCCGGGATCATGCCCAGCGCGTACACCACCTCGGCGTTGCGCGCCGACTGCTCGGCGAAGGCGCCGCTCTCGCGCCCGCGCGCCCTCGCCTCCTCGATGTGCGGCTGGGTGATCTTCTCCTCGACGATGGCGAGCGCGAACAGCAGCACGATGCCCAGCGTCGCGATCATGCCGAACACCGGGTGGAAGACGTAGATCAGGGCGACGAACACCGGCGCCCAGGGCGCGTCGAAGAAGGCGAAGATGCCGCGCCCGGAGAGGAAGGCGCGCAGCGTCGCGAGGTCGCGCATGGCGTAGGGCTGCGCGCTGCCCTTCGGGCTGACGGCGCTGCGCAGCAGCTCCGCGAGCACCGGGCGCGAGACGATCTCGTCCAGGGCGAGCCCCGCGCGCACCAGCAGCCGCGCGCGCAGCGCCTCGAGCACCGCCAGCACCGCGAGCGCTCCGAACGCCGCCAGCGTCAGCATCAGCAGCGTCGCGCCGCTGCGGCTGCCCAGCACGCGGTCGAACAGCTGCATGATGTACAGCGGCGAGACCAGCAGCAGCAGGTTGATGAACAGGCTGAACAGGCCCGCGTAGACGAAGAAGAACCGGCACCGCGTCAGGAACTCACGCATGCGCCGCGGTCCTCCCGGCCAGGGCGCCGCCGCCGGCGCCGAACGTTCGAGGCTGTGTCAAGGAATCGCCGCTCTCCAGAGCACGCGATCTTACCATCCCGATAGAATGGGCCGCGGCGCCCGGCGGCGGGCGCGCGACGACCACGGAGCGCGAGTGCAGAACCGGATCCTGGTGACGGGCGGCGCGGGCTTCCTCGGCTCGCACCTGTGCGAGCGGCTGCTGCGCGAGGGCGAGGACGTGCTGTGCGTGGACAACTTCTACACCGGCACCAAGCGCAACGTCGCGCACCTCTTCGGCAATCCCGCCTTCGAGCTGATGCGCCACGACGTCACGTTTCCGCTGTACGTGGAAGCCGACCGCATCTACAACCTCGCCTGCCCCGCCTCGCCGATCCACTACCAGCGCGACCCGGTGCAGACCACCAAGACCAGCGTGCACGGCGCGATCAACATGCTGGGGCTCGCCAAGCGCCTGCGCGCGAGGATCCTGCAGGCCTCGACCTCCGAGGTCTACGGCGACCCCGAGGTGCACCCGCAGGCCGAAGGCTACTGGGGGCGCGTCAACCCGATCGGGCCGCGCAGCTGCTACGACGAGGGCAAGCGCTGCGCCGAGACCCTGTTCTTCGACTACCGGCGCCAGCACGGCCTGGACATCAAGGTGGTGCGCATCTTCAACACCTACGGCCCGCGCATGCACCCCGAGGACGGCCGCGTGGTGTCGAACTTCATCGTGCAGGCGCTGCGCGGGGAAGACCTCACGGTGTACGGCGACGGCAGCCAGACGCGCTCGTTCTGCTACGTCGAGGACCTCGTCGAGGGCATGGTGCGGACGATGGCGCGCGGCGCCGATTTCAGCGGCCCGGTCAACCTCGGCAACCCGGCGGAGGTCACGATCCTGGAGCTCGCGCAGAGGATCGTCGCGCTCAGCGGCTCGACCTCGCGCATCGCCTTCAGGCCGCTGCCGGAGGACGACCCGCGCCAGCGCCAGCCCGACATCGCGCTCGCGGCCGCCGAGCTCGGCTGGCGGCCCGCCGTGCCGCTGGAGGACGGCCTCAAGGAGACCATCGCCTACTTCCGGCGCGCGCTCGGCGCAGCCTAGCGTGGCCACCTGGGCGATCGGCGACGTGCAAGGCTGCTGCGGCGAGCTGGAGCAGCTGCTCGAGCGCATCGGATTCGATGCCGCGCGCGACCGCCTCTGGTTCGTGGGCGATCTGGTCAACCGCGGGCCGGAGTCGCTGGGCGTGCTGCGCCTGGTGAAGGGGCTGGGCGAGCGCGCGGTGGTGGTGCTCGGCAACCACGACCTGCACCTCGTCTGCCACGCCGAAGGCTTCTGGAAGGCGCGCGCGGACGACACGCTCGGGGAAGTGATGGCCGCGCCCGACGCCGCCGAGCTGGTCGGGTGGCTGCGCACGCGGCCGATGATGCACGCCGAGGGCCGCTACGCGATGGTGCACGCCGGGCTGCTGCCGCAATGGACCCTCGAGCGGTCGCTGGCGCTGGCGCGCGAGGTCGAGCAGGCGCTGCGCGGGCCCGGCTATCGCGATTTCCTCGCCGACCTGCACGGCAGCAGGCCGGAGCGCTGGGAGGATTCCCTGCAGGGCTTCGATCGCCTGCGGGTCATCGTGAACGCCATGACGCGCATGCGCTTCTGCAAGCCCGACGGCACGATGGAGTTGAAAGCGACGGGCAGATCCCCTCCCCCCGGCTTCGCGTCGTGGTTCGAGGCGCGCCCGCGGCGCGCCGAGCCCGCCATCGTCTGCGGCCACTGGTCGTCCCTCGGCCTCGCGCTCACCGAGCGCTTCGCCCTGCTCGACTCCGGCTGCGTCTGGGGCGGCGCGCTCACCGCGCTGCGGCTTGAAGACCGGTGGCTGGTGCAGGTACCCTGCCGCGGCTACCAACCGATCGGGGAGTGAGCGAATGGCCGAGTGCGTGTTCTGCAAGCTCGTCGCGGGCGAGATTCCCTCGACGCGGGTCTTCGAGGACGAGCACACGCTCGCCTTCATGGACCTCGGCCAGGTGAACCCGGGTCACGTGCTGGTGGCGGTCAAGCGCCACGCCGAGAACCTGTACCAGCTGGACGAGGCGCAGGCCGCGGCGGCGGGGCGCGCCGTGCGCAGGCTCGCGCTGGCGATCCGCGAGGCCTTCTCGCCCGAGGCGCTCTCGGTCTACCAGGCGAACGGCAAGGCCGCGGGCCAGACCGTGTTCCACTACCACGTGCACCTGCTGCCGCGGCACAAGGGCGACGGCATGGAGTTCGTCTGGCCGGTCAAGAACCCGCCGCGCGAGCAGCTGGAGGAGTACGCTGCGAAGATCCGCGCCGGGCTCGCGTAGCCGATAGCA
>CAZOWR010000075.1:0-12917 GCA_964583645.1 uncultured Enterobacteriaceae bacterium | reverse complement strand
AACAACTGCGCGGTCGCGCAGCTCCGGTGCACGTGTACGCAGTCGAACTTGGTGCGGAAGCGCAAGAGTCCTCTGCCCGCCAATGAACAGGCGAATGACCGCCGCCATTTGCAGCCATTCGTGAAAGTGCGGTTAAAGTGTGGCTGCCACCGAACAATGGCTCGCAGAGCGACGCGCCGCACGCGGCGCGCGCCTGAAGCCGGACGCTCGGCAGCACTGCGCGAGAGCAATATGAGCCTGCCACCAGGACAGCGAAGTATCGGTTATTTCCCTCGCCGATTCGGTGTCGCTTTCTGGGAACGGCCCCCGCTGATCGCTGAACCTGCCCTGATCCGGGTCGCAGGAGCGGTTGCACACCACCTGGAGGTCCCCGTCTCCCGCCTCGCCGAGCTCAGACGCCGAGATATTGTTGCTGACTTCCACTGCGTCACGGGCTGGACGGTGCCAGGCCTGCACTGGGGTGGTGTTTCGTTTCGAACGTTCTATGAATCGGTCATCGTCCCCGAAGCAGGTCCTGATCCAGGCGTGACCCATATCCTCTTTGGAGGGGCAGATGGCGAACGCAGCACCCTGGTGCTAGACGACGCGTTCGACGAGGACGTGTTGCTGGCTGACCAGCTCGGCGGAACCGCGCTGGAGAGCGACCATGGCGCACCGGTTCGCCTGCTCAGCCTCAAGCAGTACGGATACAAGAGCACCAAATACCTGTGCTGCATCGAGCTGCACACCCGCGAGCCGGCAGACGGTCACAGGAAAGCCCTGGTACGATTTCTGAGGAGGCTGGTCAAACCTCACCCTCGCGCTCGAGTTTTGGAGGAAGAGCGACACCGCTACCTTCCCGCTTGGGTCGTTCGAGGAATCTACCGGATGTTCTTTCGGTCTTGGGCATGGGTGTACCGCAGGAGAAGCCGACCTTGACCACGCAGAGCGCTCCGAGAGCAGGGGACATGCCCTGTACCGCGGCAACCGGGAGACGCTCCGGGGGGGCCCTGTCTGCCGCCGACGGAATCCCCTGGTGGGTGATCCGCACGCATCAGAGCCGGCGTCGTGACTTTGCCGAGCGCTTCAGGCGCTCCGAGCAGGGCCAAGCGGCCGTGATCCAGCTCGGCACGCCGGCGGCCGCGGAGGCGTTTCTCGCGCAGGCAAGCGCCGCTCCGGGATCTCCGGCTCAGACCGCATCAAAGCCATGCCCGTCCCCTGGCTCGCCGTAGGCAAGCTGGTCCTCTCCAACCTCGACACCGTGATCGGCGTCGTGAAGCCCGTGTTCACGCGCCGCAAGGCCGACACGCCCGCGGCGAGCCCGAGCGAGCTCCTCAACCAGCAGATCGCCGAGCTGCAGGCGGCCGCCTCCGGCAACGCGGAGCAGATCAGGGAGATCGCCGCGCAGATGAAGCAGGTCGTCACCGCGCTGGACCAGGCCGCCCTGAGCATGGCGGCGGAAAGGAGGCGGAACCAGAAGCTGGCGATCGCCGCCCTCGCCGTCGCCCTCGCAGCGCTGGTCGTGTCGGTCGCCGCCCTGGTGTCGCGATGACCCCGAGGGCTCTGCCTTGGCCCGCTGGCCTGCTCGCGGGCTCGCTGATCGCGTGCGGGGCGCTCGCCGAGCGCGCCGATCCGGGGACCGACGCGCCCGAGGGCCCGCGGCCGAGGCTCGAGCAGCTCGCCGAAGCGCCGTCCTACGACGCGGCGCTGAAGGCTTGGCGCGACCCCGAGGAGGTCAACGCCTGGATCGGGGCGAAGTTCAGCTACGACACGGCGCGCGCCCTGCGCCTCTCGGAGACGCAGCGCACAGGATCCGGCTCGATCCCGATCCTCGAGCCGGCGCAGCTCTTCGCCGCGCCGAGCGGGATGTGCGTCGACCTCGCCCGCTTCGGGGTGGAAACGCTGCGGGAGATCGCGCCTGCCCTCGAGGCGAAGTACCTGATGATCGAGTTCGCGCCGGCGAGAATCGCCGGCCACACGCTGCGCCGCCACTGGATCGCCACCTACACGCGCGGCGGCGAGCGCTACTTCTTCGCCGACTCCAAGCGCCCGGGACTGGTCTCCGGCCCCTACGCGAGCACGCGGGCGTTCATCGAGGAGTACGCGCGGTACCGCGGCCGGGAGATCGTCGCTTTCCGCGAGCTCGATTCCTACCGGAAGGAGCAGCGCACGCGCGCGGCGAAGCAGCAGCGCGCGGGCTAGACGACCACCGCCTCCGCCGCCATCGACTCCCCCGCCCCCGCCTCGACCTCGCCCACCTCGTAGACCAGCTCGTCCCGGACGGCGAGCACCGCCTTGGCGCTCCCCACGTCCTCGCGCGCCACCGCGAGCACCATGCCGAGGCCGCAGTTGAAGACGCGCAGCATCTCCTCCTCGGCGACCTTGCCTTCGCGCTGCAGCCAGTCGAAGATCTGCGGCCGCGGCCAGGCCTTCTTGCGCAGCACCGCCCGCGCCCCGCGCGGCAGCATGCGCGGCACGTTGCCGACGAGCCCTCCGCCGGTGATGTGGGCGATGCCCTTGACGCGCACCGACTCCAGGAGCTTGAGCACGGGCTTCGCGTAGATGCGCGTAGGCTCCATGAGCGCATCGGCGATGTCGGAGGCGAGCGCGTCCCGGCCGATGATCCTGCGCACGAGCGAGTAGCCGTTGGAGTGCGGGCCGCCGGAGGCCAGGCCGAGCAGCACGTCGCCCGGCCCGACGCCCTTCCCGTCCACGATGCGCTCCTTCTCGACCACCCCGACGCAGAACCCGGCGAGGTCGTATTCGCCCTCGGGATACATCCCCGGCATCTCCGCGGTCTCGCCGCCGATCAGCGCGCAGCCGGCACGCTTGCAGCCCCGCGCGATGCCCTTGATCACCGTCGCGGCGACGCGCGTGTCGAGCTTGCCGCAGGCAAAATAATCCAGGAAGAAGAGCGGCTCGGCGCCCTGCGCGAGCACGTCGTTCGCGCTCATCGCGACGAGGTCGATGCCTACGCTGTCGTGGCGCTTGAGCGCAAAGGCGAGCTTCAGCTTGGTGCCGACGCCGTCGGTCCCCGAAACCAGCACGGGCTCCTTGTACTTCTCCGGCACGCGGCACAGCGCGCCGAAGCCGCCGATCCCGGCGAGCACTTCGGGGCGCAGGGTGCGCATGGCGTAGGGCTTGATTTTTTCGACCAGCGCGTCGCCCGCGTCGATGTCCACCCCCGCGTCGCGGTAGGAAAGTCCCTCCGGCATGACAGGCTAGAATGCCCCCCTTCCCGGCGATTCTACGTGAAATGAACGGCGCGCCCGCCGCCCACTCGAGGCTCTGGACCTGGCTCGCGATCGCCGCGGCGCTGCTCGGCCTGCTGTACCTGCTCTCCCCGATCCTCGCGCCTTTCCTCGCCGCCGCGATCCTCGCCTACATCCTCAACCCGCTGGCAGGCCGCCTCACGGGCAAGCGCCTGCGGCGCACGTTCGCCGTGGTGCTGGTGCTCGCGCTGGCGCTGCTCGTCGTGGTGGGCGTCGCGCTCGTCGTGCTGCCGCTCTTCGCCAAGGAGCTGCGTCTGCTCGCCGAGCGCCTGCCCGCCTTCGTCCTGTGGCTCAACCAGACGGTGGCGCCGTGGCTCAAGGAGCAGTTCGGGGCCCAGGTCCGCTTCGACCTCGCGACCCTCAAGGAGGTGCTCACGGAAGCGGTGCAGGCCAACCAGGACCTGGTCCCGCGCCTGCTCGGCTCGGCGCGGATCGGCGGCATGGCGCTGCTCGGCTTCTTCGTCAACCTGCTGCTGATCCCGCTCGTGGTCTTCTACCTGCTGCGCGACTGGCAGGCGATCCTCGGGCGCGCCGAGCGCCTGATTCCGCGCCACCAGCTCGAGCGCGCGAGGACCATTCTCACGGAGATCGACGCGGTGCTCGCCGAATTCCTGCGCGGGCAGCTCCTCGTGATGCTCGCGATGAGCGTGTTCTACGTCGCTGCGCTGTGGCTGGCGGGCCTGGAGTTCGCGCTGCCGATCGGCCTGGTCACGGGGCTGCTCGTCTTCATCCCCTACGTCGGCGCGATCACGGGGTTCGTGCTGGGGACGCTCGCCGGGATGCTGCAGTTCGGCTCGCTCGCCGGGCTCGCCTGGGTGTGGCTCGCGTTCGCCGCGGGGCAGCTGCTGGAAGGCATGCTGGTGACACCGTGGCTGGTGGGCGAGCGCATCGGCCTGCATCCGGTCGCGGTCATTCTCGCGCTGCTCGCCTTCGGCCAGGTGTTCGGCTTCTTCGGCGTGCTGCTCGCGCTTCCGGCGAGCGCGGCGCTGCTGGTGGCGCTGCGCCACCTGCGGCGCGCCTATCTCTCGAGCGCCCTCTACACGGGGCGCGAGTGAGATGCGCCAGCTCGCGCTCGCCCTCTCGCCCCCGCCCCCGCCGAGCCTGGAAAACTTCGTCGCCGGAGCCAACGCGGAGCTGCTCGAGCGCCTGCGCGAGCTGCGCGCCGGGCGGCCCGCCGAGGCGATCGTCTATCTCTGGGGGGAGGCGGGCAGCGGGCGCAGCCACCTCCTGCGCGCGAGCGCTCGAGCGGGGCTCACGCTCGCCGACGACGTCGAGGTGCTCGACGCGGGCCGCCAGCAGGCGCTCTTCGCGGCCATCAACCGCGCGCGCGAGGGCGAGGGCCAGGTGCTCGCCGCGGGCGGCTCCCCCCCGGCGCAGCTCGCCCTGAGGGAGGACCTGCGCACGCGCCTCGCCTGGGGGCTTGTCTACCAGGTGAAGCCGCTCGGCGACCCCGAGCGCGCCCAGTACCTGAAAGCCGAGGCCGCGCATCGCGGCCTCGCACTGGCCGACGAGGTGATCGGCTACCTGCTCGCGCGCGTGCCGCGCGACGTGCCGTCGCTGCGCGCGCTGGTGGAGCGCCTGGACCGGGCCTCCCTCGAGCGCCAGCGCCCGGTGACGCTGCCGCTGGTTCGCGAAGCCCTCAGGATCGAGGACCAATGAAGCTTGCCCTGTTCGACCTCGACCACACCCTGCTCTCGGGGGACAGCGACTACGAATGGGGCCAGTTCCTCGTCGTCCGGGGCCTCATCGGGCGCGAGCAGTACGAGGCGCAGAACGCCGCGTTCTACGAGCAGTACCGGGCGGGGACCCTCGACATCCACGAGTTCCTCGGCTTCGCGCTGCGCCCGCTCGCGGCGCACGCCCCGCAGGACCTCGAGCGCTGGCACGCCGAGTTCATGGCCTCGCGCGTGCGGCCGATGATCCGGGACCGCGCCCGCGCCCTGGTGGGCGAGCACCTCCAGGCGGGGGACCTGTGCGCGGTGGTCACCGCGACCAACAGCTTCGTCACGGCGCCCATCGCGCGCGAGCTCGGCGTGCCGCACCTGGTCGCGACCGAGCCCGAGTGGGAGGGCGGCCGCTTCACCGGGCGCGTCGCCGGCACGCCGTGCTTTCGCGAAGGCAAGGTGGCGTGCGTGGAGCGCTGGCTCGCCGGCCTGGGCGCGCGCCTCGCGGACTTCGCCGAGAGCGCCTTCTACAGCGACTCGCACAACGATCTGCCGCTGCTGGAGCGCGTCACTCGCCCGGTGGCGGTCGATCCGGACGAGCGCCTCGGGCTGGAGGCGCGCCGCCGCGGCTGGCCGGTGATTTCCTTGCGATAATGCGCGCCGCTGCATGATCAGGGGTTTTATCCGCCGCGTCTTCGGCCTGCCGCCGCAAGGACCGCTGCGCGTGCCGCGCGCGGAGCACGGCATCGCGCGCGGCGCGCTCAGCCCCGGGGCCCTGAAAACCTGCGAGGTGATCGCCGCAGCCGGGTTCGAGGCCTACGTGGTGGGCGGCGCGGTGCGCGACCTGCTGCTCGGCATCCGACCCAAGGACTACGACGTCGCCACCGGCGCGCGTCCCGAGCAGGTGAAGCCGCTGTTTCGCCGCGCGCTGGTGATCGGCCGGCGCTTCCGCCTGGTGCACGTCATGCTCGGCCGGGAGACCATCGAGGTCTCGACCTTTCGCGCTGCCGACATCGGCACCACGGAGCGCGACCAGCACGGGCGCGTCCTGCGCGACAACGTCTTCGGCACGCAGCAGGAAGACGCGCGGCGGCGCGACTTCACCGTCAACGCGCTGTACTACGATCCGGCGACCGAGGAGGTGCTCGACCGGCACGGCGGCATGGCCGACCTGCGCAAGCGCACGCTGCGCATGATCGGCGATCCCGAGACTCGCTACCGGGAGGATCCCGTGCGCATGTTGCGCGCGGTGCGCCATGCCGCCAAGCTCGGCCTGACGATCGACGGCGCGACGCGCGCGCCGATCCGGCGCCTCGCGCCCCTGCTCGAGCAGGTGCCGCCGCCGCGCCTGTTCGAGGAGATGCTCAAGCTCCTGCTCTCGGGCCACGCCAGCGCCTGCCTGCGGCAGCTGCGCCACGAGGGCTTGCACAGGGGCCTGCTGCCGCTGCTCGACGTCATCCTCGAGCAGCCGCTGGGCGAGCGCTTCGTCACGCTCGCGCTCGCACAGACCGACGAGCGGGTGCGCGCCGAGCGGCCGGTGTCGCCCGCGTTCCTGTTCGCGGCGCTGCTCTGGCACCAGGTGCTGGCGGCCTGGCGCGCGCGGGAAAAGCGCGGCGAGCACCCCGTGGCGGCGCTCGAGGCCGCCATGGACGAGGTGCTCGAGGCGCAGTGCGAGAAGCTCGCGATCACGCGGCGGCTCACCGCGACGATGCGCGAGGTCTGGGCGATGCAGCCGCGGTTCGAGGCGCGCTCGGGCAGCCGGCCGCAGCGGCTGCTCGAAGCGCCGCGCTTCCGCATGGGCTACGACTTCCTCGCGCTGCGCGCCGCGAGCGGCGAGGTCCCCGAGGAGCTCGAGGCCTGGTGGCGCTCCTTCCAGGCGGCGGACGCCGAGACACGGCGCGCGATGCTGCTGCCGGAGGCCGCGCCGCGCAAGCGCCGGCGTCGGCGCCGCCGCAAGCGCGCGGCGCCCCCCGGCGAGGCGCCGGCGGCATGACGCTCGCCTACGTGGGGCTCGGCGCCAACCTCGGCGCGCCCCGCGACACGATCGAGCGCGCGATCGGCGAGCTGGGACGGATACGGGGCACGCGGCTCCGCGCCCGATCGTCGCTGTGGCGCAGCGCGCCGCTCGGCTACGCCGAGCAGCCCGAGTTCATCAACGCGGTGGCGGCGCTCGACACGGCGCTCGGCGCGCAGGAGCTGTTTCTCGAGCTGCGGGCGATCGAGCGCAGCCATGGCCGCAGCCGCAGCTTCCGCAACGCCCCGCGCACCCTCGACCTCGACCTGCTGCTCTACGGCGAGGCGATCCTCGCCGCAGAGGGCCTCACGCTGCCGCATCCCCGCATGCACGAGCGCGCCTTCGTGCTCGCGCCGCTGCTCGAGCTCGACCCCGCGGCGAGCGTCCCGGGCCGCGGCAGCGCCGCGCAGCTGCTCGCGGCCTGCGCGGCGCAGCGCATCGAGCGCCTCTAGCGTGCCGCGGCTCAGGCACATCGCGGTGGAAGGCCCGATCGGCGCCGGCAAGACGAGCCTCGCGCGGCGCCTCGCCGAGCGCCTGGGGGCGGACCCCCTGCTCGAGAGCCCCGCCGAGAACCCGTTTCTCGAGCGCTTCTACCAGGACATGGCGCGCTACGCGCTGCCGACCCAGCTCTTCTTCCTGTTCCAGCGCGCGCGCCAGCTCGAGCCGCTCGCGCAGCCGGACATGTTCGGGCGGCCGACGGTGGCCGACTTCCTGCTCGAAAAGGACCCGCTGTTCGCGCGCATCACGCTCTCGGAGGAGGAGCTCGCGCTCTATCGCAGGATCTACGAGGTGCTGCGCCCGCGCGCGCCCTCGCCCGATCTCGTGGTCTACCTGCAGGCCAGCCCCGCGACGCTGCACGAGCGCGTGCGGCGCCGCGCCGCCGGCTACGAGCGCGGCATCAGCCAGGAGTATCTCGCGCTGCTCGCGGAAGGGTACGCGCGCTTCTTCTACGGCTACGACGACGCGCCGGTGCTGATCGTGAACTCGGAGAACCTCAACTTCGTCGCGCGCGAGGCCGACCTCGACTTGCTGCTCGCGCGCATGCGCGGCATGAAGAGCCGCCGGGAGTTCTTCAGCCTGGCCTAGCCGGGATAGGGATCGAAGGTGATCGACTCGACCGGGCAGCCCATCGCCTGCGCCATCCGGTCCATCGCCTCGTCGGTCAGCTGCACGGCCTGGAATTCGGCGTCGCCCCCTTTGGAGGAGATGAACGCTCTGGCCGCGGTCTCCGTGTTCCAGGTGACGACCGGGTCCGGGCTCACGCCCTCCACCTGGCGGCAGATCGGGAATCCATCCACCTTGTAGACGATCGCGTACATGCTGCCCCCTGCAGGAAGACGGCGGGTCGACGACCGGAAAACTTTAACCCATGTGTGCCGTTTCGGCTAGTGCACTGAGTCCGAAATCCGTCGCCTTTCGGCTCTTATCCGATCGCGTGATTTCCCGCGCCTTTCGTTCTTGCGGGAAATCACGAGACCCTGAGGCCGTCGCATCGTGCAGGCGCCCGCGCAGACGCGATCGCCCGATGTCTCGGGACTGGGCAAGAGCGGCCCAGTCCCGAGATCGAAGAAAAACGATTACGCATTTCTAGCTCGGCACACTAGAACCCGGCCACGCCGCCGTCGCTGCGCGGATCCGCCGCGCCCTCCAGCGCCCCGTACGGCTGCCGCACCAGCGCGCCGGCATGGCCCACGGTCTCGTCGAATTCGCCGAGCAGCTCAACTTCGTGACCTCGGCGGCGCAGTTCCTCGACGACCTGCGGCGCGAAGCGCGACTCGAGCTTGAGCGTCTCGGACATCGAGCCCCAGGTGCGCCCCAGCAGCCAGCGCGGGGCGCTCAGCGCGCGCTGCAGCCCCTGCCCGAACACCGCGTAGCGCGTGAACACCGCGGCCTGGGTCTGCGGCTGGCCGTCGCCGCCCATGGTGCCGTAGACCATGACGCGCCCGTCGCCCAGGCGCGCGAGCGCCGGGTTCAGGGTGTGGAACGGTTTCTTGCCCGGGCGCAGCGCGTTGCGATGCGCCGGCTCGAGCGAGAAGCTGCAGCCGCGGTTCTGCCAGTTGACGTGCGTCGCGGGCAGCACCAGCCCCGAGCCGAACTCGTGGTACAGGCTCTGGATGTAGCTCACCGCGCGCCCCTCGGCGTCGATCGCGCCCATCCACACCGTGCCGCCGGGCGCCGTCCGTCCGCCCCAGCGGCGTGCCCGCCGCATGTCGAGCTGCGCGGCAAGCCCCTCCAGTTGCGCCGGCGCGAGCAGCGCCTGCGGCTCGATCGCCATCTCCGACGGGTCGCAGAGGTAGGCGTCGCGGATACCCAGGAAGGCGGCCTTGGTGGCCTCCACCACCGCGTGCACGTGGTCCGCCCCGTCGGGGGCGAAGCGCGCGAGGCCGATGCGATCGAGGATGCCGAGGATCGCCAGCGACACCGCGCCTTGCGTGGGCGCGGTCATGTTGAAGAGCGTGCCGAGGGAATGCGCGAGCTCGAGCGGCCGCACCTCGCGCGCCGCGTAGCGCTCGAGGTCGGCGAGCGCGAGCGGGCTGCCGCAGGCGGCGAGGTCCGCGGCGATCGCGCGCGCCAGCTCGCCGCGATAGAAATCGTCCAGCCCCGCTGTGGCGAGCCGGCGCAGGGTGCCGGCGAGGACCTCCTGCCGGAAGAGCGCGCCGCGGCGCGGCGCCGCGCCGCCGGGAAGGAAGCGCGCGCCGAAGCCGGCGACCGGCTCGAGCTCCGGGCGCTTGGCGAGCGTGTTGGCCTCCTGGCTCGCGGTCACCGCCACGCCGGCCTGCGCGTAGTGGATCGCGTCCCCCAGCAGGCGCGCGAGCGGCAGCCGCCCGCCCCAGCGGCCACCGCTGATCGAGAGCGCGAGCGCCCAGCCGGCCACCGCGCCCGCAACGGTGTTGGCCGCACAGGGCCCGCGGGCCGGGATCGCCTGCAATCTCTTTTCGAGATAGAAGGCGCGGCTCGCGGCGAGCGCCGCCGGACCGCAGGCGTCGATGGCGAACGGCGCCTCCCCCGGCGCCGCCGCGAGCCAGAACGCGTCGCCGCCGATCCCGTTCATGTGCGGGTAGACGACGCCGATGCTCGCCGCGGCGGCGACCATCGCCTCGAGCGCGTTGCCGCCCTCGCGCAGGATGCCGAGCGCCGACTGCGCCGCCAGCGCGTGCGGCGCGACGGCGATGCCGCGGCGCGCAGTGCTCGTGTTGATCATTTCGTCCGGGACTCCGCCGGCGCAATGCTACACGCCGCGCCACGCGGTTTGCGCCTGCAGCATAACGGGCGTCTAATCGTTTCCGGGGGACACCGGGCCGCGCGCCCGGTGTCGAGGCCATCAACTCCTCCGCGAGGGGGAATTTTTCTTGGGGGATCCACCATGAGCAATCTCGTCGACGACGCGGTCGGCCTGCGCGCCCGCTACGGCAGGACCGGCACGCAATACGAAACCGAGTTCGAGCCCGCGAGCGGCACGATCTGGGGCTACTTCAACCCGCGCGGCACCGCCTGCTTCAGCCTGGGGCTCTTGAAGGACATCCGCGAGCACGACCAGGCGCTCGCCGCCAACGGCGGCCGCATCGAGCTCGAGGGCCAGTGGTACCGGCCGCAGGCCTACGTGCTCGCCTCGCGCACGCCGCGCGTCTTCAACCTGGGCGGGGATCTGGCGCTGTTCGTGCTGCTCATCAAGGCACGCGACCGCGACGCCCTGGCGCATTACGCGCGCCTGTGCATCGACAACATGCATCCGCGGATCCGGAGCTTCGACTGCGCGGCCCTCACCACGATCTCGCTGGTGCAGGGCGATGCGCTCGGCGGGGGATTCGAGTCGGCGCTCGCCTCGGATGTCATCGTCGCCGAGGAAAGCGCCCAGCTGGGCCTGCCGGAGATCCTGTTCAACCTGTTTCCCGGCATGGGCGCCTACAGCCTGCTCGCGCGGCGCATCGGCATGCGGGCGGCCGAGGACCTGATCCTCTCGGGGCAGGTGTTCCCGGCAAGGCGGCTCCACGAGATGGGCGTCGTCGACGTGCTGGCCGGGGACGGCCTCGGCGAAGGCGCGGTGCGCGAGTGGGTCAGGAAGCACGCGCACCGGCGCAACGGCGTGGCGGCGGTGCATCGCGTGCGCAACCTGGTGCACCCGGTGACGCGCGAGGAGCTCGATGCGATCGCCGAGACCTGGGTCGACGCGGCGCTGCGGCTCGAGGATCGCAACCTGAAGATGATGGGCCGCATCGTGCGCGCGCAGATGCGCCGCACGGAATGCGGCGACGTGACCGACGTGACCGCCGAGGCGCTGGCCGCCGCGGTCTGATCCAACGCTGCTTCGAAAGGGGGTTCCGATGTCTGCCCGTTCGCTCTCCGATTCGATGCTTTCCATCCGTTCCCTGCTCGCGCCGCTCGCGCGGCTCGCCGCGCGCCACGTCTGGCTCGCGGCCGCGCTGATGCTCGTGGCGAGCGCGCTGTTCGCGCTGCAGGCCGCGCTCGTCAAGACCGGGCTCGAGCAGCTCGCGCCGCTGGAGCTGGTGTTCTTCCGCGGCCTGGTGTGCGCCGTGCTGATCCTCGCCTACGCCGGGCTGCGGCGGCTGAGCCTGGCGAGCGCGCGTCCCGGGGGGCAGCTCGCCCTCGGGATCGTGGGCTTCGCCTCGCTCGCGCTGTACTTCGCCGCGATCGGCCTGCTGCCGCTCGCCACCGCCACCGCGCTCAACTACACCGCGCCGCTGTTCCTCGCGCTGATGCTCGCCGCTGCGCATGCGCGCGCGCGCAGCGCCGTGGTGCTGCTGCCGGTCGCCGCGGGCCTCGCCGGCGTCTGGGTGCTGCTCGAGCCCTCGTTCGCGGGGGGCGACGCCACCGGCGTCTGGCTCGGGGCCCTGTCCGGGCTCACCGGGGCGGCGGCGTACCTGCTGCTCGGCCGGCTCGGGCGCGCGGGGGAGCCGCAGCGCGTGACCGCGTTCCACTTCTCGGTCGTGGTCTGCGTGTTCGCCGGCGTCCCGGCGTTCCTCGGCGGGATCTCGATCGCCGGATGGGAGCAGGTCGCGCTGGTGCTCGCGATCGGGCTGCTGGCGACGATCGCGCAGCTCGCCATGACCCGGGCGTACGCCATCAGCGCGCCGCTCGTGCCCGCGACCCTGTCCTACAGCACGGTCGTCTTCTCGAGCATGATCGGCGCCTGGTGGTGGGGCGACCAGGTCGGGCTCTGGGACGCGCTCGGCATCGCGCTCATCGTCGCGAGCGGCATCATGGTGTCCGCAGCGCAGGCCGCGGCCCCGGTGGCGACCGCCGCACCGGCCGCGGACGGCGACGCCGCGGGCAAGCGCCGCCGGCGGCAGGACCGGGCGAACAACCTTCGCTCGATCTACGCCGCCTTCATGTTGGGCCGGCGCCCGGACCAGGTGAAGTACGTCTTCATGATGGGCGACAGCCAGGACAACATCGCCGAAGGCGCGCGCACGCGGGGCGAGATCGCGGACCCGTTCGCCTCACCGGCGCTGGAGCGCCTGTGGGAAGCGCGGTTCTGCCCGCCGCATTACCAGGTGGAGGAGCTGCTCGAGCTGCCCGCGCACACGCTCGGCGGCGCGTACGCCCGGCACATGAGGGCCCATGGCCTGCGCCCGGACTTCTATGAGGAGACGACGCCGCGCCACCGCATGCACTTCCTGCGCCTGCGGGTGCGCCAGACGCACGACATCTGGCACGTGCTGAGCGGCTTCGGCACCGACGAGTTCGGCGAGGTCGGCCTGCAGGGCTTCTACTTTGCGCAGTTCAGCAACGGCCAGTCGGCGCTGATCGCCGCGGCCGCGTTCCTGAAGAGCGTGCTGCGCGGCCGCTTCGGCGACCTCGAGCTGCACATCGACGCGTTCTGCGAGGGCTACCGCAACGGCAAGCACGCCGCGCCGCTGCTCGCGGTCGAGTGGGAGCGCATGTGGGGAGAGGACCTCGAGGAGGTTCGGCGGCGCTACCGCATCGACGCGCCGCGCTGCCGCGCCGGGACGCTCGCCCTGCCGGCTA
>CAZOWR010000074.1:0-13024 GCA_964583645.1 uncultured Enterobacteriaceae bacterium | reverse complement strand
GCGTCCAGAAGAAGAACGTGCCCGCGAGCCCGGCCGCCGCCGTGATGGCGAGCACCGCGCCGCCGGCGCGCGCCGGCTGCGCGGCGTGCGAGAGGAGCGCTGCGCCGAGCGCGGTGCCGCCGAGCCACCCGGCGAGGATCGCGAGCGCGACGAGCGCGGCCATCGGCGCGGCGGGCGGCCTCGCGCCCGGCCAGAGCAGCCGCCGGCCTGCCTCCACGGTAAAGAGGATCGTGAGGCCGATGCACTGCGAGTAGACGAAGTTCTCGAGGAAGCTGCCGCCGAAGCTCAGCAGCGTCAGCAGCGCTGCCACCGCGCTGCTGAAGGCGACGGTCAGCAGTGCCGCGGCCGGGAGGCCCCGCATGGGTCCTTTGCGTCGGCCTAGCGCTGGCGCTGCTCGAGCCGCCGCAGCTCGTCGGCTTCCATCCGCTCGCGCAGGCCGGAGCCGGCGAGCAGCACCACGGCGGCGTGGATGGCGAGGCCGAGGCCCCAGCCGGCGAGGGGGTACGCGCTCCACGTGATTTCCGGGGTCGTGCGCAACTGCAGCACGACGAGGAAGGCGTTCACGAGGACGTACACCGCGGCATGGGTGTACAGGCCGATGCGGGCGCCGACGCGGCGGCGGGCGATCCGGTTCAGGTCTTCGTTCATGACAGCATCCCCCACAGTGTACGACCGAGCAGGCGGCTCGGAAGGAGTGCGAACGCGCCCGCGACGACCAGGGCGCCGACATAGAGCCCGATGACGGTCTTGCGATGGGCCTGGACCCGGTGGCTGAGCGCGAAATACACCGCCGCCGCGAGCAGCGCGAGCGTGGCGAGCGAGAGCAGGTGGATCCAGGAGAAGCTGCCGCTGCCGCGGATCCAGTAGGTCGAGACGGCGGTGACGAGCATGAGCGCGGCCCAGGTCCGGCCCGCGAGGCGATGAGCGAGGGTGCCCTTGCGGGCGAGGAACACGCCGGCGCCCAGGACGAGAGCCGTGAGCGCGGCGATGAGATGGATCCAGATGGCCGGGGTGAAGGTGTGGGTCATGGCGGGGCCAGTCTCCGTCCGGGGCGGACACGTGGCGAGCGATTTGCGACGAAACGCCGGAGTTGCGGCGTGACACGCCTGGCTCAGGCCTTAAGATGCGCTCATGAAGGCCGTAGGGCTGTACCGCTATCTGCCGATCGAGCACCCGGAGTCGCTGCTCGACCTGGATCTGGAGACCCCGGTGCCGGCGGGCCATGACCTGCTGGTAGAGGTGAAGGCGATCTCGGTGAACCCGGTGGACGCCAAGCAGCGCGCGCCGAAGGACCAGGTCGAGGCGAAGCCGAGGATCCTCGGCTGGGACGCCGCCGGCGTGGTGAAGGCGGCGGCGCCGGGCGCCGCGCTCTTCCGGCCGGGCGACGAGGTCTACTACGCGGGCAGCGTGGTGCGCCCGGGCGCAAATTGTGAATACCACCTGGTGGACGAGCGCATCGTAGGGCGCAAGCCCGCTGCGCTCTCCTTTGCCGAGGCGGCGGCGCTGCCGCTCACCACGATCACCGCCTGGGAGCTGATGTTCGAGCGCATGGAGATCTCGAAGGCGGGCGCGCACGCGGGCCGCAGCGTGCTGATTCTCGGCGGCGCCGGGGGCGTGGGCTCGATCGCGATCCAGATCGCGAAGCGCATCGCGCGCCTCAAGGTCATCGCCACCGCCTCGCGCCCGGAGTCGGCGGCGTGGGCGAGGCAGATGGGCGCGGACGAGGTGATCAACCACGCGCAGCCGCTCGGCGAGCAGATGAAGGAAATCGGCGAGCCGGAAGCGGACTACGTGCTGTGCTTCAACGACACCGACCGCTACTTCCCCGACTTCCCTGCGCTCGCGAAGCCGCAGGGGCGCATCGGCGCGATCGTGCGCAGCGTCCGGCCCGTGGACCTCGCGCCGCTGCAGCCCAAGAGCATCGCCTTCGCCTGGGAGGGGATGTTCACGCGCTCGACCTTCCAGACCCCGGACATGATCGCGCAGCACCGGCTGCTCGACGAGGCGGCGGGGCTGGTGGAGGCCGGCGTGCTGCGCACGACGCTGAAGCAGAACCTGGGCGCGATCTGCGCCGGGAACCTGCGGCGCGCGCACCGGCTGCTCGAGGAAGGGCACGTCGTAGGCAAGCTGGTGCTGGAGAGGTTCTAGCGATGGAGGTGAGGCGCGTCTCCGGGGCGCTCGGCGCGGAGATCGGCGGCGTCGATCTCTCGCGGCCGCTCGGCGCGCGGGAGGTGCGCGCGATCCGCGCCGCGCTGCTCGAGCACCTGGTGATCTTCTTTCGCGACCAGGACCTCATGCCCGCGCAGTACATGGCCTTCGCGGCGAGCTTCGGCGAGCCGGTCCAGTACCCGATGGTGAAGCCCCTCGAGGGCTTTCCCTACATCATCGAGGTGAAGAAGCTCGAGCACGAGCGCACCGCCTTCGGCGCCATCTGGCACTCGGACACGACCTACCTCGAGCGCCCGCCGATGGGCTCGATGCTGCTCGCGCGCGAGGTGCCGCCCTTCGGCGGGGACACGCTGTTCGCCAACATGTACCTGGCCTACGAGACCCTGTCCGAGGGCATGCGACGCATGCTGGCGGGCCTGCGCGCGGTAAACAGCTCCGCCAAGGCGGATGCCTCGAGGACGCGCGAGGACCGCATTCGCACCGGCGGCACCGAGCAGGCGCGCGAAGAGCTGGCCGCCGAGCATCCCGTGGTGCGCACCCATCCCGAGACGGGCAGGAAGGCGCTCTACGTGAACCCGGGACACACGCTGCGCTTCGCGGGCATGACCGAGGAGGAGAGCGCGCCGCTCCTGGACTATCTCTACCGCCACCAGGTGCGCCCGGAGCACACCTGCCGCTTCTCCTGGCGCCCCGGGTCGATCGCGTTCTGGGACAACCGCGCGGCGCAGCACAACCCGGTGAACGACTACCACGGCTACCGGCGCGTGATGCTGCGCGTCACCCTGGCAGGGGATGTTCCGGCTTAGCCTGCGCCTGGCGCATCCGGGCGGGCGCACGGCGCTGTCGGTCCTCGGCATCGCCCTCGGCGTGGCGCTCGGCTTCGCGGTGCACGTCATCAACCGCGCCGCGGTGAACGAGCTCACCGCGGGCGTGCGCGCGCTCGCCGGCGACGCCGACCTCGAGGTGCGCGGCGGCCGGGCGGGCTTTCGCGACACGCTCTACGCGGAGCTCGCGCGCCTGCCCGGCGTGGCGGTGGCGAGCCCGGTGCTGGAGGCGGAGGCCGGCCTCGCCGGCGGCGGCAGCATCCGCCTGATCGGCATCGATCCCCTGCGCGCCGGTCAGATCCAGCCCGCGCTGTTCGCCGCGGAGCCGCGCGAGCGCTTCGCGCTGCTGCAGCCCGACAAGGTGCTCGCCTCGAGCGCGGCGGGGTTCGCCAAGGGCACCAGGCTGCGGCTCGTCTCGGGGCTCGAGGTGATCGAGCTCGAGGTCGCGGGCGTGCTGCCCGCCTCCGCCTTGCGCGGCGCGGCGGTCCTCGCCGACATCGCCACGGCGCAATGGCGCCTCGCGCGACTCGGGCAGCTCAACCGCATCGACCTGCGGCTCGCGCCCGGCGTGGACCGCGAGGCGATGCGCGCGCGCATCGGGCAGCTGCTCCCTGCGGGGGCGCACGTGACGCCCGTGGACGCGGTGGAGGAGTCGAGCGCGGCGCTCTCGCGCGCCTACCGGGTCAACCTCGAGGTGCTGGCGCTGGTGGCGCTGTTCACGGGCGGCTTCCTGGTCTTCTCCGCGCAGTCGCTGGAGGTGGCGCGGCGCCGCGGCGAGCACGCGCTGCTGCGCGTGCTGGGTCTGGAGCGCGGCGGCATCGTCAGGCTGGTGCTCGCCGAGGCGCTCGCCCTCGGCATCGCGGGCAGCGTGCTCGGGCTCGCGCTGGGCTATGCGCTCTCCCACGCCGCGGTGGGCTGGAGCGGCGCCGACCTCGGCGCGGGGCTGTTCCGCGGCGTCGCCCCCGAGCTGCTCTTCCCGGCCGCGGCGAGCCTCGCCTACGGCGCGGGCGGGGTGGCGGTGACGCTCGCCGGCGCGGCGCTGCCGGCGCTCGATGCGGCGCGCGTGCCGCCCGCGCAGGCGCTCAAGGCGGGTGACGAGCAGCGCATGTACGAGCGCGTGGCGACGCTCGCGCCGGGGATCGTGCTGCTCGCCGCCGGCGCGGCGCTCTCGCAGCTGCCGCCGCTCGGCGGACTGCCCGTCTTCGGCTATGCCTCGATCGCCTGCCTCCTGGTGGGCGGGATCCTGCTCATGCCGCGGCTCGCGCAGGGCGCGCTCGCGCAGCTTCCCGTCTCGCGCCAGGCGCCCTGGACGCTCGCGCTCGCGCAGCTGCGCGGCTCACCCGGCCAGGCGATGGTGAGCCTCGCGGCGATCGTCGCGAGCTTCTCGCTCGTCTGCGCGATGGCGATCATGGTGGCCTCCTTTCGCGATTCGGTGGACCAGTGGCTCGCCGCGGTGCTGCCCGCCGACCTCTATTTCCGCACCACGCACGCGGGCGAGACCGCGTGGATCGAGCCGGAGCTCGAGGCGCGGGTGCGCGCATTGCCGCAGGTGGCACGCGCGGAATTCCTGCGCAGCACCCGCATCGTGCTCGATCCGCGCCGCCCGCCGGTGGCGCTGCTCGCGCGCGAGGGCGCCGAGCTGCGCTATCCGCTCGCCGTGCGCGCCCGCGACCCGCGGCCCGGCGAGCCGCCGCCCGCCTGGATCTCGGAGGCGGTGGCGGACGCCTACGGCTACGCGCCGGGCGCGGTGATCGAGCTGCCGCTCGGCGGGGCGCGCCACGCCTTCACCGTGGCGGGGATCTGGCGCGATTACGCGCGCCAGCACGGCGCGATCGTGATCGAGCGCCCGGTCTACGCGCGCCTCACCGGAGATACGCGGGCCAATGACGCCGCGCTCTGGCTCGCGCCCGGTGCGACGGCGGCGCAGGCGATGCAGGCGCTGCGCAGGCTGCCCGGCGGGGCGCTGCTCGACGTCTCCGGCCCGGGCGAGATCCGCACGCTGTCGCTGCGCATCTTCGACCGCACCTTCGCGGTCACCTACGCGCTCGAGGCGGCCGCGGTGATCGTCGGCCTGTTCGGCCTCTCGGCGAGCGTGGGCGCGATCGTGCTCGCGCGGCGGCGCGAGTTCGGCATGCTGCGCCACCTCGGCATGACGCGCGCGCAGATCGGCGCCATGCTGGCCGCTGAGGGCGTGCTGCTCGCGCTGCTCGGCGTGCTCGCGGGGCTCGTGCTCGGCGCCGCGATCAGCCTGGTGCTGGTCTACGTGGTCAACCGCCAGTCCTTCGGCTGGAGCATGGACCTGCATCCGCCCTGGATGCTGCTCGCGGGGCTGTCGGCCGCGCTCGTCGCCACGGCGGCGCTCACTGCGCTCGTCTCGGGGCGGGAGGCGACCGGCATGGGGCCGGTGCGCGCGGTGCGGGAGGACTGGTGAGGCGGCGCGCCTTCCTCGGGCTCGGGCTCGCGCTGCCGTTCGCCGCGCGCGCGCAGTCCACCCGCTATCCCGAGGTGAGGCCGGGCTTCAGGCTCGACCTGCCGCGCGACCACGGCGCGCACCCCGAGTTCCGCCAGGAGTGGTGGTACGTCACCGGCTGGCTCGCCACGCCGCGCGGCGAGTCGCTCGGCTTCCAGGTGACGTTCTTCCGCGCGCGGCCCGACGTCGTGACGGCGAACCCGAGCGCCTTCGTGCCGCGCCAGGTCATGCTCGCGCACGCCGCGATCTCGGATCCCGGGCTCGGGCGGCTGCGCCACGAGGAGCGCGCCGCGCGCGACGCGCTCGGCCTCGCCGGCGCGACCGAGGGGAACACCCAGGCGTGGGTGGACGACTGGAAGATCGAGCTGAAGGGCGAGCTCCTGCGCACCCGGGTGAGGGCGCGCGAGTTCGCCTTCGAGCTCGAGTTCGCGCCCTCACGCCTGCCGGTGGCGAACGGCGATACCGGCTACTCGCGCAAGGGGCCGCGGCCCGAGGACGCGAGCTACTACTACAGCTGGCCGCAGCTGCAGACGCGGGGGTTCGTGGAGCGCGCGGGCGTGCGCGAGCAGGTGCGCGGCACCTCGTGGATGGACCACGAGTGGTCGAGCCGGTATATGCCGGAAGGCGCACAAGGCTGGGACTGGTGCGGCATCAACCTCGAGGGCGGAGCCTCGCTGATGGCGTTCCGCATGCGCGATGCGAAGGGCGGTGCGCTCTGGGCGGGCGGCACGCTGCTCGCGCAGGATGACCGTGCTCGCGCGCTCACGCCCGACCAGGTGTCGTTTGCGCCGCGGCGCCGCTGGCGCTCGCCGCGCACCGGCACCGAGTACCCGGTGGAGATGCGCGTCAGCTCGCTCGGGCGCGAATGGGCGCTCGAGCCGCTGATGGACGACCAGGAGCTCGATGCGCGCGCGAGCACCGGGACGATCTACTGGGAGGGCGCGGTGCGCGCGAAGCTCGAGGGCGTGCAGGTGGGGCTGGGGTATCTCGAGCTCACGGGGTATTGGAGGCCGATTAGGCTTTAGCTGATTGGACGTGAGCGGCATCTACGTACGTTCCGTACGTTGATGTCCGTATTCAGGATTCTCGAAACACTTCTCGATCCTGAATCCCTGATGAAAATTTTGCCGAAGGCCGATACAGGCTCGGTGACGTAGAGGCTATATTCCCCTTACGCGGCTTCGTGGAATCTTCGCGGGAGGAAGCGTATGGCGATCCTCAACGGCACGTCCGGCAACGACACGCTGAGCGGCACCAGCTTAGCCGACACCATCGACGGCAAGGCGGGCAACGACAACATCATCGGCCGCGGCGGCAACGACAGCATCCTGGGCGGCGCCGGCAACGACACGCTCAACGGCGGCACGGGCGCCGACACGATGAAGGGCGGCGCCGGCAACGACCTCTACATTGTCGACAGCAATGACAAGGTGCTCGGCGAGACCTCCAGCGGCGGGGTCGACCTCGTCAAGTCCTCGGTCAGCTTCATCCTCGGCAAGAACCTCGAGAAGCTGACCCTCACGGGAAGCGCCAACCTGAGCGGCACGGGCAACGGCCTGGCCAACGCGCTCACGGGGAACGCCGGCAACAACCTGCTCAACGGCAAGGCGGGCGCGGACACGATGAAGGGGGGCGCGGGCAACGACACCTACATCGTGGACAACGCCGGGGACAAGGCGGTGGAAGGGCTGGACAAGGGCACCGACCTGGTTAAGTCCTCGGTCAGCTTCACGCTGAAGGACAACGTGGAGAACCTGACGCTGACGGGCACGGCGAACCGCAGCGGCAAGGGCAACGCGCTCGCCAACAAGATCACCGGCAACACGGGGAACAACTCGCTCAGCGGGGCGGGGGGCAAGGATACGCTGAACGGCGGGGGCGGGGCGGACGAGCTGAGCGGCGGGGGCGGCAATGACGTGCTCGTCTACGACGCGCTCGACGTTTCGGCGAACGGGGGAAGTGGCACCGACACGCTGCGGTTGAACGGGGCAGGGACGACTCTGGACCTGACCTCTGACTCGGGGCCCGTGCTCTCGAGCATCGAGGTGGTGAACATCACCGGTAGCGGGGATAACACGCTGGTGGCGGACGAGGCCTCGGTGCTCGCGCTGAGCTCCACAGGGGTGCTGCGGGTGACTGGAAACGCGGGCGATGCGGTGCAGGCTACGGGGGCCTGGACGCGGATCTCGGACACCGTTGCGGGCGACGCGCGCTACACGAGCGGCGGGGCGACACTGCGGGTAGACCTGGTTGTGGACCGCGGCGGGATCGAGCTGGCGCCGGCGGTCTCGGCACTCAGCCTCTCTGCGCTCGACGGCTCGAACGGCTTCCGGATCGATGGAGTCGACGCCGGGGACTACAGCGGCCACTCGGTCGCCTCCGCCGGGGACCTGAACGGCGACGGGTTCGACGACCTGATCGTAGGCGCGTACCACGCGGATTCGCGCGCTGGCGAAAGTTACGTCGTGTTCGGGCGCGCCTCCGGATTTGCCTCCGCGCTCGATCCCGGCACGCTCGATGGCACGAACGGCTTCCGGCTCGACGGCGCTGCCGCGGCCGACTACAGCGGCGGCTCCGTGGCATCGGCCGGCGACGTGAACGGCGACGGGTTCGCCGACCTGATCGTTGGCGCCTTCTACAACGACTCGGGAGGCTCACAGGCGGGAGCGAGCTACGTGCTGTTCGGCAAGGCCTCGGGCTGGGGCTCGGCGCTCGAGCTTTCCTCGCTCGACGGCACCAACGGCTTCGTGCTGGCGGGCGTGGCGGGCGATTTTAGCGGCTACTCGGTCGCTTCAGCGGGCGATCTGAACGGGGACGGACTCGCCGACATGATCGTGGGGGCGTGGGGCGCTGACGCCGGAGGCGATACCAATGCGGGGTCGAGCTACGTCGTGTTCGGCAAGGTTTCCGGGTGGGGCTCGGCGCTCGATCTTGGCGCGCTCGACGGCACGAGCGGCTTCCGGCTCGACGGGACCGACGGGTCCGACCGCACCGGCTTCTCGGTCGCCTCGGCAGGGGACGTGGACGGCGACGGGCTCGCCGACCTGATCATCGGAGCGCCGCAGAACGGCGCAGGCAAGAGCTACGTGGTGTTCGGTCGCGCCTCGGGCTGGGCTTCTGCGCTCGATCTCGGCGCGCTCGACGGCACGAACGGCTTCCGACTGGACGGGATCGACGCGGGAGACGAGAGCGGGCGCTCCGTAGCCTCCGCCGGCGATGTCAACGGAGACGGCCTCGCCGACCTGATCATCGGGGCGCGCGGCGGCGATCCGGGCGTGAACTACGCGGGCGAGAGCTACGTCGTGTTCGGCCGCGCTTCGGGGTGGGGATCTGCGCTCGACCTCGGATCGCTCGACGGTACGACCGGGTTCAGGCTGGACGGGATCGACGAATACGACCGCAGCGGCTGGTCGGTCGCCTCCGCGGGCGACGTGAACGGCGACGGCCTCGATGACTTGATCGTGAGCGCCTATACGGCCGACCCGGGCGGCAATTCGGACGCGGGGGAGAGCTATATGGTGTTCGGTCGCGCCTCGGGCTGGGGATCCGCGCTCGATCTGGGCGCGCTCGACGGCACGAACGGCTTTCGCATCGACGGAGTAGCCCCGGACGACCGCAGTGGCAGTGCGGTGGCGCCGGCGGGAGACGTGAACGGCGACGGCTTCGCCGACCTGATCATCGGGGCCTACGGCGCCGATTCGCAGGCCGGCGCGGCGTACGTGCTGTTCGGCCGCGACTGGAACGGCGCGGTGGACTTCTTCGGCGGCGAGGGCGACGACTCGCAGACGGGCAGCGCAGCGGCCGAGGTCTTCGTAGGCGGGCGCGGCAACGACACCATGGTCGGCGGCGGCGGCGCGGACGCGTTCTCCGGAGGCGCGGGCGATGACCTGATCCGCATCGCCGATGCCGGCTTTCTGCGCGTGGACGGGGGCTCGGGGACCGACACCCTGCGGCTGGTCGGGGGCCTCGCGCTCGATCTCACGGCGCTCCCCACGCACAAGATCCGTGGCATCGAGGCGATGAGCCTCTCGAGCGGCAGCAGCCTCACGCTCGATCTGCAGGACCTGCTCAACCTCTCGGACACGTCGAACGAGTTGAGGGTGGAAGGCAGCGCGAGCGCGGCGGTGGAGATGACGAGCGGAACGTGGACCGACGGCGGCGTGGTGGGCGACTACCACGTTTACACGCTGGGCGCGGCGACGCTGCGGATCAACACGGCGATCACCGACGTGACGATCACGGTCGATACCTGAAGCGCGGCCGCCAGCCCGACAGCGCCACTCCCGCGAGGATCAGCGCGATCCCCGCGAAGTGGTACCAGCCCGGGTACTCGCCGAGGAAGATCGCCGCGAGCGCCACTGCGAACGCGGGCATCAGGTGCATGGTTGCGCCGGCCCGCGCGGCGCCGAGGCGCGTTACCACGTAGCTCCAGCCAGCGTAAGCAAGGAGCAGCGAACCGATTGCGGAGTAAGCGACCGCCGCCGCGCCCGCGGGAGATAGCGCGACCTTCTTCCCCGCCCACACCTCCCAGCCCACCCAGGGCAGCATGAAGACGAGCCCGAGGACGCAGACGAGGGTCAGGAACTCCGGCGTCTCGAGCGCATCGCGCCGCATGCGGAGAAAAACGGTGTAGCTCCCCCACATCGCCATCGAGGCGAGCGCGAGCGCATCGCCTACGTTGAACGACACCGCGGCGAAATCGCCCTGCGTGCCGATGAGCGCCACGCCGCAGAAGGACACCGCTACGCCGGCCCACTGCAGTGGCAGGATCCGCTCGCCGAGCAGCGGCTGCGCGAGCAGCAGGATGAAGACGGGCGCGGTGGAGAGGTACAGCGTAGCGCTCGTGGCGGTGGTGAAGTGCAGCCCGAGCCACTGGAAGGCGAGGTGCACGCCGCCGCCCGAGAAGCCGAGCGCGACGAGCACCTTCCAGTCGCCAGCGCCGAAGCCGCGAAGCTTCGCGACCAGCCCGCGCCAGCAGAAGGGCGCGAGGATCGCGATCACGATCACCAGCCTGCCCGCAGTGGCGAACCCCGGCGCGATCTCCTCGCGCACCGCGCGCGCCACGATCCAGTTGCCCGACCACAGGAGCAGCGTGGCGACGAGGACCAGGTAGGCGGTGAAACGCACGGGTCCGGATCATCGCACGCATGCCAGAATCGCCCCGATGCCGTACACCGTCGCCGCGGGCCGCAGGCTCGAGTACGAGTGGATCGAGGGCCGCGCCGAGCGCCCGGCGCTCGTCTTCCTGCACGAGGGCCTGGGGTCGCTGCGCCAGTGGCGCGACTTCCCGGCGCGCGCCGCGGTGGAAACGGGCTGCCCCGCGCTCGTCTACAGCCGCTACGGCTACGGCGACTCCGACGTGCTCGAAGAGCCGCGCGTGCCGCTCACCTACATGCACGACGAGGCAAAGCGCGCGCTGCCCGAGCTGCTCGCGGGCCTCGGCATTGCGCGCCCGGTGCTGGTCGGGCATTCCGACGGCGCCTCGATCGCGCTGATCCACGCCGGCGCGGGCCACCCGGTGAGGGGCCTCGCGCTCATGGCGCCGCACGTCTTCGTGGAGGACATCTCGATCGAGAGCATCCGCAGGGCGCGCGGGGATTTCGAAACGACCGACCTCCCGGAGCGCCTCGCCAAGTACCATCGGGACCCGGCGAAGACCTTTCACCTGTGGAACGACGCGTGGCTCGACCCCGAATTCAGGCAGTGGAACATCGAGGAATACCTGCCGCGCATCTCCTGCCCCGTGCTCGCGATCCAGGGCGAGGACGACGAGTACGGCACGCTCGCGCAGGTGCGCGCGGTCGCGGCGCAGGTCGCCGGGCGCTGCGAGGTGCTGACGCTCGCGCAGTGCGGCCACCGCGTCCACATCGACCAGCCCGGGCGCGCACTCGCGGCGATCTCGAGGTTCGTAGATGAGCTCCGCCGCTGACGCCTTGCGCCGCGACGTGCGCGTGATCGGCCTGATCGCGGCCGCGCACGGCCTGTCGCACTTCTTCCAGATGGCGACCGCGGTGGTGTTCCCGCTCATCAAGGACGATCTCGGCGTGTCCTACGCGGCGCTCGGGGCCACGGTCGCGCTCTACTACACCGTGTCGGGCATCTGCCAGACGCTCGCCGGCTTCGCGGTGGACCGCTTCGGCGCGCGGCGCGTGCTCTTCGCGGGGCTCGCGCTGGCGGTCGCAGGGGCGCTCGTGGCGGGCCTCGCGCAGAGCTACGCCATGCTGGTTGCAGCGGCGGTGGTAGGCGGCCTGGGCAACAGCGTCTTTCATCCCTGCGACTTCACGATCCTGAACGCGCGCGTGCACGCGCCGCGCCTCGGCTACGCCTTCAGCTGGCACGGCATCGCCGGCTTCCTCGGCTACGCCGCGGCACCGGCCTACGGCATCGCGATGGCGGGCGCGTTCGGCTGGCGCGGAGCGCTGCTCGGCGCCGCGGCGCTCGGCGCGGCGCTGACCGCCCTCCTGTGGACGCAGCGCGAGGCGATCCACGCCGCGGCGACCGACCGCGGCGGCAGGGAGGGCGGCCTCGCCGCCGACCTGCGCGTGCTCGCCTCCGGCCCGGTGCTGATGTGCTTCGCCTACTTCGTGCTGATCGCGGTGGGCTTCATCGCCCTGCAGACCTTCGGCATCGCCACGCTCATCGCCCTCTACGGTGCGACCTACGCGCTCGCCTCGAGCGCGCTCACCGCCTACCTCGTGGCCGCGGCGGCGGGGATCTTCGCGGGCGGGTTCGTCGCGACGCGCTTCCAGCGCCACGACCTCGTCGCGGTGAGCGGCATGAGCGTGGGCGCGGTGCTGATGTACGCGCTCGCCTCGGCGTGGGTCCCCGCGGCGGCGCTGCCGCTGCTCCTCGCGGCGATCGGCTTCGCGGGCGGGCTCACCAATCCCTCGCGCGACCTGATCGTGCGCGCGTCCACCCCGCCCGGGTCCACGGGCAAGGTCTACGGCTTCGTGTACTCGGGCCTGGACGTGGGCTCGATGATCGCGCCGGTGTTTCTCGGCTGGCTGCTCGATTCCGGCCGGCCCTCCGCGGTGTTCTACGCGGTGGTGGTGTCGCTCGCGCTCACCATCGCCACGGTGCTGAACCTCCCCGGCCGGGAGCCCGCCAAGGCGTACTCGCGCTAGCTCCCCCGAAAAAAGGGGTCTGACCCCGTTTTCAGTCGCGGTAGGTGGAGCCCCTGCGCTCGAGCAGGCGCAGCAGCGCCGGCCAGTCCTTGTGCTCCGCGGGCCGGTCCGGGCGCCCGAACTGCTCGGAGGCGGTGCCCGCGGCGCGCTCCTCCATCAGCAGCACGTTGTCCATCCCGCCGGCGAGCGCATCGACCTGGATCTGGCAGGCGGTGTCGAGGTAGTACATGAGCTCGAAGGCTTCGCGTACGGTGGCGCCGAGCGTGAGCAGGCCGTGGTTGCGCAGGATCATGGCCCTGGACACCTTGCCGAGGTCGCGCGCCAGGCGCTGCCGCTCGTCCATCTCGAGCGCGATGCCCTCGTAGTCGTGGTAGGTGACGCTGCGCTGCACGCGCATGGCGTGCTGGCTGATCGGCAGCAGCCCGCACTTCATCGCC
>CAZOWR010000073.1:0-13044 GCA_964583645.1 uncultured Enterobacteriaceae bacterium | reverse complement strand
CCTGCGCACCTTTGGAGGCGCGGTCCCAGACCACGGCCGGCGCGCCGTAGCTCGGCGCCTCCGCGAGGCGCACGTTGCGCGGCACGAGCGTGCGGTACACCTTGTCGCCGAAATGCGCCTCCAGCTGCTGCGAAACCTGATGCGCGAGCGTGTTGCGCGGGTCGAACATGGTGCGCAACAGCCCCGCGATCTCGAGCCTCGGGTTGAGGTGCGCGCGCACCCGCTTGATCGTTCCCACCAGGTCGGAGAGCCCCTCGAGCGCATAGTACTCGCACTGCATCGGGATCAGCACCTCGTCCGCCGCCACGAGCGCGTTCACGGTAAGCAGGCTGAGCGACGGCGGGCAGTCGATGAGGATGAACTCGTACTCCCCGGCGAGCGTGCCGAGCGCCGAGCGCAGCCGCGCCTCGCGGCTGGGCAGCGCGACGAGCTCCACCTCGGCCCCGGCGAGCTCGCGGTTCGCGGGCAGCAGGTCGTAGCCGCCGCGCTCGGCGCGCACGCGGATGCCCGCGACCTCCCCCAGGCCGAGCAGCACGTGATAGACGGTGCGCGCGAGCCTGCGCTTGTCGACGCCGCTGCCCATCGTGGCATTGCCCTGCGGATCCAGGTCGACGAGCAGCACGCGCCGCCCGGCCTGCGCGAGCCCCGCGGCGAGGTTCACGCTGGTGGTGGTCTTGCCGACCCCGCCCTTCTGGTTGGCGATCGCGATGGTGCGGGTCACGCGCGCCGCCCCGGCCGGCAGAGGACCAGATGCCGCTCGGCGCGGAGCAGCGGCACGCGGATGCGCCGCACCTCCGCGCAGTCGCAGTCCGGCGGCACGCGCGCGAGTTCCGCGCGGGGATAACGCCCCTTCATCGCCGCGAGCACGCCCCCGGGCGCGACCAGGTGGCGGCACTGCGCGATGAACATGGCCAGCTCGGCGAAGCCGCGCGCGATCACCACGGCGAAGCGCTCGAGCGGATGCCAGCGCTCGGCGCGCCCGACGTGCACCTCGGCGTTCGCCAGGCGCAGCTCGATCACCGCCTGGCGCAGGAACGCGCCCTTCTTCTCGCTCGACTCGTTCAGCGCCACGCGCCGCTGCGGCTCGGCGATCGCGATGGGGATGCCGGGCAGCCCGCCGCCCGAGCCGACGTCGGCGAGCGCCCCCTGAGGCAGCGCCTCGAGCACCGCGAGCGAATCAAGCACGTGGTGACTCACTGCCTTGAGCGGGTCGCGGACGGCGCTCAGGTTGTACACGCGGTTCCACTTCGCGAGCAATTCGAGGTAGGCGAGCAACCGGCCGCGCGCCTCTCCCGGGAGCGCGAGCGCGAGCTGGCCCAAGCCGCGCTCGAGCACCGCCCCGGGCGTCATGCCTGTTTCTTTTGCGGCGTCGCCTTGCGCGTCCCGCGCTTCAGGTGAACGAGCAGGAGCGAGATCGCGGCCGGCGTCACGCCCGAGATACGCGAGGCTTGCCCGATCGTCTCCGGACGATGGCGCTCGAGCGTCTGCAGGACCTCGGCCGAGAGGCCGCGCACGCTGCGGAAGTCGAACCCCGCCGGGACAGCGAGGAATTCCTGGTCGGCGCGCCTTGCGACCTCCTCGCGCTGGCGCGCGACGTAGCCCTCGTACTTGATCTGCGTCTCTACCTGCTCTGCGACCAGGGGGTCGCTCACACCCTGTCCGGACGATGTATTATCTATAAGTGAGCGATAACTTATATCAGGCCTCCGCAGCAATTCAGCCAGGGTGTGTGCTCCGAGCCGTGCGCTCGCGAGCCGCGCACGCTCACGCTCGATCGCCTCGCGCTTGCGGCTGAACGCCGCCCAGCGCGCATCGTCCACCAGGCCGAGCCGGCGACCGGTCTCGGTCAGGCGCAGGTCCGCGTTGTCTTCTCGCAGGGTGAGCCGATACTCGGCCCGGCTGGTGAACATGCGATAGGGCTCGGTGACACCTCGCGTGACCAGGTCGTCGACCAGGACGCCGAGGTAGGCCTCGTCTCGCCCTGGCCACCATGCAGCCTTGCCCTGGACCTTCAGTGCCGCGTTCGTTCCCGCGAGCAGGCCCTGCGCGGCCGCCTCCTCGTACCCCGTGGTGCCGTTGATCTGCCCGGCGAAGAACAGGCCGGCGATGGTCTTCGTCTCGAGCGACGCCCTCAGGTTGCGCGGGTCGAAGTAATCGTACTCGACCGCGTACCCGGGCCGCAGGATGTGGGCGCGCTCGAGGCCCGCGATGGAGCGCACGAGCTCGAGCTGCACGTCGAACGGCAGGCTCGTAGAGATCCCGTTCGGATAGATCTCCTGGGTCTCGAGCCCCTCCGGCTCGAGGAAGATCTGGTGACTGCGCTTTCCGGCAAAGCGGTGGATCTTGTCCTCGATCGAGGGGCAATAGCGCGGCCCGACGCCCCGGATCACGCCCGTGAACATCGGCGAGCGATCCAGGCCCGAGCGGATGATCGCGTGCGTGCGCTCGTTGGTCTGCGTGATCCAGCAGGGCAACTGGCACGGGTGCATCTCGCGCGAGCCCATGAACGAGAACACCGGCTCCGGGGAATCCCCGGGCTGCACTTCCAGGCGCGAGAAGTCGATGGTCCTGCCGTCGAGGCGCGGCGGCGTACCGGTCTTGAGCCGCCCGACGGGAAGCTTCAGTTCGCGCAGTCTTGCCGCCAGCGTGAGCGACGCCGGGTCTCCGGCACGCCCAGCCTGGTGGTGCTGCAATCCCACATGCACCAGACCGGAGAGAAAGGTGCCCGCCGTCAGGACAACCGCCCGCCCCCGAAATCGGATCCCCAGCTGCGTCGCCACCCCGGCGACGCCGTCCCCCTCGAGCAGGATGTCGTCGACCGCCTGCTGGAAGAGCGTCAGGTTCACCTGGGTCTCGAGGCGGCGCCGGATCGCGCGCCGGTAGAGCACCCGGTCGGCCTGGGCGCGCGTGGCGCGCACCGCCGGCCCCTTGGACGCATTGAGCGTCCGGAACTGGATGCCCGCCTGGTCCGTGGCGATCGCCATCGCACCGCCGAGAGCATCGACCTCCTTGACGAGATGCCCCTTGCCGATTCCCCCGATCGAGGGGTTGCACGACATCTGCCCCAGCGTCTCGATGCTGTGGGTAAGAAGCAGGGTCGAGCAGCCCATCCGGGCTGCAGCGAGGGCGGCCTCCGACCCGGCGTGGCCGCCGCCGACCACGATGACGTCGAATTCGCCGGGATAGCGCACTGGGGTGCCTCGGAGGCGCCATGATACGTGAAGGTTTCACGTGAAACCACAGCGGGCGCGGCGGCAAAGGATGTTTCACGTGGAACAGCAGGGACTTGGTCTTTTGCTGCGCCGCAGCATCAGCCCCCTGCGTGAGACAATCCGGGCCCTTTCCAAACGGCGGCCCCCGTGATCTCGCTTGCGCGCTACGCCGAGCTGCTCGAGTCGCGCGAACTGCGCTCGGTGATCGCCGCCTCGATGCTGGGGCGGCTGCCGATCGGCATCTCCGGCCTCGCGATCCTGCTGCTCGCCCAATCGGCGAGCGGCTCTTTTGCCTTGGGCGGCGCGACGAGCGCCTGCTACGTGGCGGGGCTTGCGCTGCTCGCACCGCTGCTCGGGCGCACCATCGATCGCTACGGCCCACGGCCCGTGCTGCTCGCCTGCGCAGTCGGCTTTCCCGCGTCCCTGGCCGCCCTGACCGCGGCGTTTCTCGCCGCGGCGCCGACCTGGACTGCGCTCGCCTGCGCGGCAGCGGCGGGCGCGAGCTTTCCGCCGATCACGGTCTGCATGCGCACCTTCTTCAAGCGCCGGCTGCACGACGATGCGCGGCTCGCAACGGCGTACTCGCTCGAATCCGTGCTCATCGAGACGATCTTCATCGCCGGGCCGATGCTGGTTGCGCTCTTCGTCGCCGCGGCCTCGGCGGCGATGGCCGTGCTTTTTGCCGCGGCCTGCGGCTGCGCCGGGGCGCTGCTCTTCGTGCGCTCGCCCGCGCTCGCCGGCTGGCACATCGAACCTCGCAAGGATTCGAGCCTGTTCGGGCCGCTCGCCGAGCGCGGCTTCCCTGCCCTGCTCGCGGTGATCCTTTGCTACGCGAGCGCCTTCGGGCTGGTCGAGATCGGCGCCACCGCTTATGCCACGGAGATCGGACGCCCGGCGCTTGCCGGCGTGCTGCTCGGGGTGATGAGCGTCGGCAGCGCAGCCGGCGGCCTGATCTACGGCAGCCGCAGCTGGCGCCTGCCGCTCGCCTGGCAGTTCCCGCTGACGCTCGCGCTCATGGGGCTGGGGGTGGCGCCGCTCGCGCTGCCGCTGCCGCTGTGGCTGTTCGCCCTCTGGTGCGTGCTCGCGGGCGTGCTGATGGCGCCGGCCCTCATCATGCAGTCGATGCAGGTGGCGAAGACGGCGCGCCCCGAGCATTCGACCGAGGCGTTCACCTGGTCGGCGTCGTGCCTGCTCTCAGGCGTGGGGATCGGGCTTGCCGCGGGCGGCGGGCTGCTCGAAACGGCGAGCTCCCGCGCCGTGTTCCTCGCCGCCGCCGCGGTGGCGATCGCCGCCGCGGCACTCGCCGTGGCGCGATTGCGCAAGCGCTAGGCGGCGCGGCGCGCGCGCCGGCGCTGCAGGAAGTAGACGAATGCGACGAGCGCGAGCGCCGGGATGTAGACCCAGTGCCCCGAGGGCCGGTCGGTCGGCACCTTGACGGCGGCCACCTTGAAGCCCTGCTCGAAGCCCGACTTCTTGGCGCGGCTGCCGAACTTGACCGCGCTGACGCGGATCTCGGGACCCAGCGCGCTCACCGTCAGGCCGGCCTCGGCCAGACGCCGGCGGCCCTCGCCGGGCTTGCCGAGCTGCACCGCGACCGTCTTCCTCACGTCCTCGCCCTCGACGTTGGTGCCCGCGATGACGAGCACCAGGCGGTCGTTCTCGCCCAGCTCCTTCGCCACCCGGTAGATCTCCTTCGCCGGGACCTCGGCGTAGGGCGCGTGCAGGCGGTCCATGAAGAAGTCGGGCCGGAAGAGCGCGAACGTCGCGGCGAGCAGCAGCACGATCTCCCACCAGCGGCAGCGTGCCTGGAACCAGCCCAGGGTCGCTGCCGCGAACACCAGCGAGGCGACTGTCGCGGCGAACGCGACGAGCAGCACCTCCCACCAGCCGTGGACGTCGATCATCAGCAGCGCCGGGTTGAACACGAACACGAACGGCAGCACCACGGTGCGCAGCGCATATACCGAGCCTTGGACGCCCGTCTTGATCGCGTCCTCGCCCGAGATCGCGGCGGCGGCGAAGCTCGCCAGGCCCACGGGCGGCGTGATGTCGCCCATGATCCCGTAGTAGAAGACGAACAGGTGCACCGCGATCAGCGGGATCACGAGCCCCGACTGCGCGCCGAGCTCGACGATCACCGGCGCCATCAGGGTGGCGACCAGAATGTAGTTCGCGGTGGTCGGCACGCCGAGCCCCAGCACCAGGCAGACGAAGGCCGTGAACAGCAGCATCACGAAGACGTTGCCCTGCGAGACCACCTCGACGAAATCGGTCATGCGGAAGCCCAGACCCGTAAGCGTGATTCCACCCACGATGATCCCCGCCGTGCCGGTTGCGATCGCGATCCCGATCATGTTGCGCCCGCCGTCGTTCAGTCCCTGCACAATGTCCGAGAGCCCGCGCCCGGCCTGCGCCCCGAGCCCACGCTGGCCTCGGAACAGCACGGTGAGCGGCCGCTGCGTCGCCATCAGCGCGAGCAGGCTTGCGGTGGCCCAGAACGCGGAGAGCGAGGGCGAGAGCTCCTCGATCATGAGGCACCAGATGAGCACGCCGATGGGGATGAGGAAGTGCACCCCGGCCTTGACGGTAGGCCAAGTGTCGGGCAGCACCGGGTTGTCGACGTCGATGTCCTCGGGCAGGTCCGGGCACTTGGCGGCAACCCACACCGAGTACAGGTACAGCGCGACGAGCAGCGCGCCCAGGATCCACGGCGCGGCGGCCCCGAACAGGTTCTTCGTCGCCTCGGCGACGAAGTAGATCGCGCTGCAGACCGCGATCGTTCCCGAGATACCGACCCCCCACGCCACCAGCTTCTCCGGCAGGGGGCGGCCGCGCGCCTTTGCCGTGGGCTCCAGCCCGAGCTTGAGCGCCTCCAGGTGCACGATGTAGAACAGCGCGATGTAGGAGATGAGCGCCGGCAGAAAGGCGTGCTTCACGACCTCCGTGTAAGGGACGCCCACGTACTCGACCATGAGAAAGGCGGCGGCGCCCATCACCGGCGGCATGATCTGGCCGTTGACCGAAGAGGCGGTCTCGATCGCGCCCGCCTTGATCCCACCGTAGCCGGCCTTGGACATGAGCGGGATGGTGAAGATGCCTCCCGACACGACGTTCGAGACCGAAGAGCCCGAGATGAGGCCGTTCAGGCCCGAGGAGACCACCGCCACCTTCGCCGGGCCACCCCGCAAGTGCCCGAGCATCGCGAAGGAGACCTGCATCATGTAGTTGCCCGCACCCGCCTTGTCGAGCAGACAGCCGAAAAGAACGAAGATAAAGATGTAGCTCACCGACACCCCGAGCGCGACGCCGAACACGCCCTCGGTGGTGAGCCACTGGTGCGAGAGCATGCGGTCCCAGGAGGCTCCCTTGTGCGCGATCACGTCGGGCAGGTGTTGCCCGAGCATGATGTAGGCGAGGAACGCGAGCGCGAGGATGGTCATCGGCAGCCCCACCGCGCGGCGCGTCGCCTCGAGCAGCAGCACGAGGCCCGCGGTCGCGACCACGATGTCCTGCAGGATCGGTCTCCCCGGCCGAGTCGCGAGCTCGGCGTAGAAGAAAAGGAAGTATCCCCCGGCCAGGACGCCTGCACCCGCCAGCACCGAGTCGAACACCGGGACGCGATCGCGCTGGCGTCGCAGCATGGGGTAGCACAGGAACCCGAGCAGCAGCGCGACGCCTAGGTGCAGCGAGCGCGCCTCGGTGTCGTTGAGCACCCCCCAGCCGAGCGTGAACGGCAGCGGCGAGGCGTACCAGAGCTGGAACACGGACCAGCCGACGGCGAGCGCGAACACGAGCTTGCCGACCATGCCGCCGGCGGCTCGGCCGCCGGTGTCGCTGTCGGCGACGAGCTGCTCGAGGTCCGCCCGGTGATGCCTCGATTGCTCCTGCGCCATGGTCTCTCCCTCGCCGAAACGAAAAGGGGCGAAACCTGCGTTTCGCCCCCTCTCGCCCGCGCCGCGCCGCGGCCTACTTCATCCAGCCTTTCTCCTTGTAATACTTGAGGGCGCCGTCGTGCAGCGGCGCCGAAAGCCCGTCCTTCAGCATGTTCTGCGGGCTGAGCACGGCGAGCGCCGGGTGCAGCTTCTTGAACTCGTCGAAGTTGTCGAACACTGCCTTCACCACCGCGTAGATCGTGTCGGGCGGTGTCTTCGTCGAGGACACGAAGGTGGCGAGCACCCCGTAGGTCGGCGTCGGCTGTGGGTTGTTCGGGTAGAGCCCGCCGGGGATCGTCGCCCTGGCGTAGTAGGGCTTTTCCTTCACCAGCTTCTCCACCGCCGGCCCGGCGACCGACACCAGCTTGGCGCCGCAGACCGTGGTCGGGTCCTGGATGTTGGCCGAGGGGTGTCCCACGAGGTAGAAGAAGCCGTCGATCTTGCCGTCGCACAGCGCCGGCCCGTGCTCGTCGGCCTTGAGCTCGGAGGCGAGCGCGAAATCCGAGAGTTTCCACCCCATTGCCGCGATCAACTCCTCGAGCGAGGCGCGGGTGCCCGAGCCCGGGTTGCCGACGTTGAACTTCTTGCCCTTGAAGTCGGCGAAGCTCTTCACGTTCGCCTCCTTGCGCGCGACCACCGTGACCGGCTCGGGGTGCAGCGCGAACACCGCGCGCAGCTCCCTGAACGCGCCGTCCTTCTGGAACTGGCCGAGGCCCTTCGCGGCGTTGTAGTGCACGTCGGACTGCGCCACGCCCATGTCAAGCTCGCCCGCCTTGATGGTATTGATGTTGAACACCGAGCCGCCGGTGGACTCCACCGAACAGCGGATGCCGTGCTTGGCGCGGTCCTTGTTGACCAGGCGGCAGATCGCGCCGCCCGCGGCGTAGTACACGCCGGTGACACCGCCCGTGCCGATGGTAATGAATTTCTGCTGCGCCTGCGCCGCGGGAATCGCGGCGAGGGCGCCGAGCGCGGCGAGCGCCGCGACGATCGTGGAATGCCGTTTCATGGGTGCTCCTCCTTGAGGCCGCTAACCTAGCACAGTTTCCCCGGGCGCCGGCTGCGCCGCGGGCGCGAGCGCCGCTGCGAGCGCGCGCGCGAACTTCTCGACCAGCTCGTCGAGCTGCGCCTCCTCGACGATGAACGGCGGGGCGAGCAGGATGTGGTCTCCACTCGCGCCGTCGATGGTGCCGCCCATCGGGTAGCACATCAGGCCGGCCGCCATGGCTTCGCGCTTGACCCGCGCGTGAATCCTGAGCTTGGGGTCGAAGGCTGACTTCGAGGTCCGGTCCGCGACCAGCTCCAGGCCCATGAAGAGGCCGCGGCCGCGGATCTCGCCCACGTTCGGATGCGAGCCGAAGGCCTGCCGCAGCTTCGCCTCGAGCTTGCGCCCGAGCGGCGCCACGCGCGCGAGCAGGCCGCCTTCGTGCAGACGCCGCTGCACGGCGAGCGCGCCCGCGCAAGCCGCGGCGTGGCCGAGATAGGTATGGCCGTGCTGGAAGAAACCGCTCCCCGCGGCGATCGCCTCGTAGACGCGCTCCGCCACCAGGAGCGCGCCGATCGGCTGGTAGCCCGCGCCCAGCCCCTTGGCAATCGCCACCAAGTCGGGAACGATGCCCTCCTGCTCGAAAGCCCAGAGCGTGCCGCAGCGACCCATGCCGCACATCACCTCGTCGAGGATAAGCAGTACGCCGTGGCGGTCGCACACCTCGCGCACGCGCTTGAAGTAGCCGGGTACCGGCGGCACCGCGCCCAGCGTCGCCCCGACCACGGTTTCGGCGACGAAGGCGATGACCTGGTCGCCGCCCAGCCTGCGAATCTCCGCGTCGAGCTCGGCAGCGAGGCGCTCGCCGTACTCGGCGTCCGCTTCTCCGGCCTGCCGGCCGCGATAGGCGTAGCAGGGCGCGACGTGGCTTGCCTCGATGAGCAGCGGCTGAAACTGCCTGCGGCGCCACGCGTTGCCGCCGACCGCGAGCGCGCCGAGCGTGTTGCCGTGATAGGACTGCCGCCGCCCGATGAGGAAGCGCCGCCGCGGCTCGCCTTTTTCCACGAAGTACTGGCGCGCGAGCTTGAGCGCCGCCTCGATCGCCTCCGAGCCTCCCGAGACGAAATACACCCGCTCCAGCGGCGCGGGCGCGCGCTCGATGAGCGCCTCGGCAAGCGCCTCCATCGGCTGGTTGGTGAAAAAGGAGGTGTGGGCGAAGGGCAGGCGATCGAGCTGATGTTTGATCGCCTCGATCACCTCGGGATCGGAATGTCCGAGGCAGGACACCGCCGCCCCGCCGCTCGCGTCCAAGTAGCGCCGGCCCTCGCGGTCGAAGAGGTAGACGCCTTCGCCGCGCACCGCGACCGGATAGGCCTGGCGCGGATCGCGGTGAAAGACGCGCGTCACGTCAGGCGGCGAGCTTGCCGTGCAGCTGCGAGCGGCACATCGCGAGCGCGGGCGGCAGGCGCGTGCCGAGCCGCTCGAGCAACTGGTCGTGCGCGAGGACTTCCTCGCGCCAGGCGGCATCGTCTACGCGCGTGAGCTCCTCGTACTGCTCGCGCGAGAACGCCTGCAGGCCGTCCCAGTTCAGGTCTTCGAACCGGGGAATGATGCCGAGCGCGGTGTTGACGCCGTGCGCGGTGCCTTGGCAGCGTCCCACGATCCACTCGAGCACGCGCATGTTCTCGCCGAAGCCGGGCCAGATGAACCGGCCGCGCGCGTCCTTGCGGAACCAGTTGACGCGGAAGATGCGCGGTGGGTGACGCACGGCCTTGCCCACCTCGAGCCAGTGCGAGAAATAGTCACCCACGTGATAGCCGCAGAAGGCGAGCATGGCCATCGGGTCGCGTCGCACCACGCCGACCTTGCCGGTGATCGCCGCCGTGGTCTCCGAGCCGAGCGTGGCGCCCATGTACACGCCGTCCTCCCAGGACGGGGCCTCCACCACCAGCGGCACGGTGCTCGAGCGCCGGCCGCCGAAGAGGAACGCCGAGATCGGCACCCCGCCCGCGTCTTCCCACTTCGGGTCGATGGACGGGCACTGCGCGGCGGCGACCGTGAAGCGGGAGTTGGGGTGCGCCGCGGCGCGCCCGCAACCGGGCGTCCACTCCTTGCCCTGCCAATCGAGCAGCCGGGCCGGCGGCTCCTCGGTCATGCCCTCCCACCACACGTCGCCCTGCGGGGTCAGCGCGACGTTGGTGAAGATGACATTGCCCGCGAGCATCTTCATCGCGTTCGCGTTGGTCGCCTGCGAGGTGCCGGGGGCCACGCCGAAGAAGCCGGCCTCGGGATTGATGGCGTGGAAGCGCCCGTCGTGCCCGGGCTTGATCCAGGCGATGTCCTCGCCGATGGTGGTGACTTTCCAGCCCCGGTAGGCGGGCGGCGGGATGAGCATGGCGAAGTTGGTCTTGCCGCAGGCGCTCGGAAACGCCGCCGCGACATGGTGCTTGTGGCCCGCGGGCGACTCCACGCCGAGGATCAGCATGTGCTCGGCGAGCCAGCCCTCGTCGCGCGCCATCGCCGAGGCGATGCGAAGGGCGAGACACTTCTTGCCGAGCAGGGCGTTGCCGCCGTAGCCCGAGCCGTAGGACCAGATCTCGCGCGTCTCCGGGAAGTGGACGATCCACTTCTCCTGCTCGTTGCTCGGCCAGGGCACGTCCTTCTCCCCCGGCGCGAGCGGTGCGCCGACCGAATGCACGCAGGGCACGAAGTCGCCCTCCTCGCCCAGCCACTCGGCCACCGCGCGGCCCATGCGCGTCATGATGCGCATGCTCACCGCGACGTAGGCCGAATCCGAGATCTCCACGCCGATCTGCGCGATGTGCGAGCCGATCGGCCCCATCGAGAACGGCATCACGTACATCGTGCGCCCGCGCATGCAGCCGTCGAACAGGCGCTCGAGCGTCGCGCGCATCTCGCGCGGATCGAGCCAGTTGTTCGTCGGGCCGGCCTGCTCCTGCTTCTCGCTGCAGATGAAGGTACGGTCCTCCATGCGCGCCACGTCGCTCGGGTGCGAGCGGGCGAGGAAGCTCCCGGGGCGCAGCTTCTCGTTGAGGCGGATGAAGGTGCCCGAGGCGACCAGCTCCCCGCACAGGCGGTCGTACTCCTCGTTCGAGCCGTCGCACCAGAGGATGCGCTCGGGCTGCATGCGCCGCGCCATCGCCGCGACCCATTCGCGCAGCCTGCGATGGCGCACCCAGGCCGGGGCCTGCGCGGGGATGGGGGCGTCGGAGGCGAGGTTCATCGAGCATGCTCCCAGAAAGCAAAACGGCCCTGGCTGCCGCCCGGGCCGATCCGATGAGTGTCGGGACGAATTTTACCGCGCTCGTCCGCGCGGGCGGGAAAATGCCCGATTCACCTTTGTTTCCGCGCAGATACGCGCTGCGCGGGCCGGAAGATCGGCGCCGTGAAGCCCACCAGCACCACCACGCGCGTGACGGGCGCCCCCGCGGCGAGGGGGACGCCCGGCCGCAGCACCTTGGCGGTGATGCACATCTCCACGAGATCGTGTCGCGCGCCGCTTCACTTGCCGATGCAGAAGCGCGCGAAGATCTCCCCCAGAAGGTCGTCCGAGGTCACTTGGCCGGTGATCTCGCCGAGCGCGCGCTGCGCAAGCCGCAGTTCCTCGGCGAACAGCTCCCAGCGCGCCTGCTCCTTCGATGCCGCGGCGAGATGCCCGCGCGCGCGCTCCAAGGCCCGCAGATGCCGCTCGCGCGCGAGGAACACCGATTCGCCGCTGCGCGCCCAGCCTGCCGCGGTCAGCAAGGCATGACGTAGCAGATCGAGGCCTTCCCCGGTCTTGGCGGATACCCAGACTTCGCCATCGCTTGACAGCGCAGGCTTGCCGGCGAGATCGATCTTGTTGAAGACGCGGATGCGCGCGGCGCCCGGCGGCAGCCGGGCCTCGATGCGTTCCAGCACCGCCCGATCCTCGCCGCCGATCCCGGCGGACGCCTCGAACACCGCAAGCACCACGTCGGCGCGCTCGAGCTCTTTCCAGGCGCGCTCCACGCCGATGCGCTCGACTTCGTCCGTGCTCTCGCGCAGGCCCGCGGTGTCCACCACGTGCAGCGGCACGCCTTCGATCTGGATGTCCTCGCGCAGCGCGTCGCGCGTGGTGCCGGGCACCGGCGTCACGATCGCGCGCTCCTCGCCCGCCAGGCGGTTCAGCAGGCTCGACTTGCCGACGTTCGGCCGGCCGGCGAGCACGACGTGGATGCCGGCCCGCAAGAGGCTTCCCTGCCGGCTCTTCGCGAGCACCTCGTCGAGCGAGGCCCGAACTTTCTCCAGGCGCTTCCTCGTGTCCTCGCGGTGCAGCGCCTCCACCTCCTCTTCCGGAAAATCGAGCATCGCCTCCGTGAGCGCGCGAAGCTCGGTGAGACCCTCCACGAGCGCCCCGATCGCGGCGGAAAATTCCCCCGCGAGCGAGCGCAACGCCGAGCGCGCCGCCTCGCGGCTCGCCGCATCGATCAGGTCGGCGACCGCCTCGGCCTGCGCCAGGTCGAGCTTGCCGTTGAGGAAAGCGCGCCGGGTGTACTCGCCCGGCTCGGCGAGCCGCGCTCCGGCGTCGAGGAACGCCGCGAGCAGCGCGTGCAGCACCACCGGGCCGCCGTGGCCGTGGAATTCGAGCACGTGCTCGCCCGTGTACGAATTGGGCGCGGGGAAGTAAAGCGCGATGCCTTCGTCCACCTTTTCCCCGCGCGCGTCCCGCGCGGCGCACACGGTGGCGCGGCGCGGCGCCGGCAGCACCCCGAGCACCGAGCGCGCGAGCGCTGGCGCCTGCGGCCCGGAGAGGCGCACGACGCCGATGCCGCTCCTTCCCGGCGGCGTCGCGATCGCCGCGATCGTGTCCGGGACCGCGCCCGGGCGCGGTTCTTCCTGGCCCTCAGCGCTTGGCATGGGCAGGCTTGTCGCG
>CAZOWR010000072.1:0-13168 GCA_964583645.1 uncultured Enterobacteriaceae bacterium | reverse complement strand
GGTTCGTAGCCAAGTACTCTATCCAACTGAGCTACGGGCGCGAGCCACGAATTATATCAAAGACTTGTAGGGAGGAGCGATGAGCTTGGTGCTGCAGGTGAACATCCGGATCAAGCCGGAGAACGTGGAGGCCTTCATGCACAAGCTGCTCGAGAACGGCGCCGCGGCGAGGAAGGAGGCCGGCTGCCAGCAGTTCGAGGTGCTGGTCGATCCGCAGGACAGGACGAAGGTGATGCTCTTCGAGGTCTACGACGACGAGAAGGCGTTCGAAGTGCACCAGCAGGGCGCGGCGTTCAAGAAGTACGTCGCCGAGGCGCTGCCGCTGCTCGCCTCGCGCGAGCGCCAGTTCTGGAACAAGGCGCTGTAGAAAACGTGGTCTGACCCTTATTTCAGGACCGGGCGCAGGTCCTCGAGCTTGTCGAAGAGGTGCCAGATGTAGTCGCCGGCGCCCTTCTCGCGGTGCGGGTGGAGGTCGGCGATCTTGGGGTCGCGGCAGTAGCCGTCGAAGGCCTCCTTGGACGCCCACTCTACGAGGATCAGCACCGTGCGCGGCTTGATGTCGCCCGCGGCGGCCTCGCGGAACTTGCCGAGCGCCACCACCTTGCCGCCGTGCGCCTGCACCTCTTTCGCCGAGCGCCGCGAATAGGCGAGGTACTCGTCGCGGTCGGCGACGTTGAAGAGGTTGAGCGCGTAGACGGGTCCCTCCATGGACTCCTCCCTTGGCGTACGTCCCTGAGAAACGTGGTCTGACCCCGATTTCGCGGGATCAGCCCCAGTAGTCCAGCCCCTCGGGCAGCGGCTCGCCGTGCGCGAGCGAGGCGAGCTTGGCGTACTGCCCGTCGGCGTAGAGCAGCGCCTTGCCCTTGGCGCCGAGGTGCAGCCGCTCGACCTCGCCGAGGAACACGGTGTGGGTGCCGTGCACGAGCCGCTCCACCACGCGGCAGTCGAAGGCGACCAGCGCGCCGGCGAGCACCGGCGCCCCGGTGGCAAGCCGCGTCCACAGCTCGTCGCGAAAGCGCGCCTCGCCCTTCGCCGCGCCGCTGAACTCCGCGGGCAGCTCGCGCTCCTCGGCGCGCAGCACGTTGACGCAGAAGATCCCGGACCTCTCGATCGCCCCATGCGTCGAGGTGTTGCGGTTGACGCACACCAGCACCGTGGGCGGATCGGCGCTCACCGAGCACACCGCGGTCGCGGTCATGCCGCAGCGCCGCCCCTCCTCGCTCGAGGTGAGGAGCGTGACCGCGCCGGCCAGCGCGCGCATGCCGCGCTTGTACTGCTCGGCGGTGACGGGCCCCTCCATGCGCCGATTCTACAATCGCGGCTTCGCCACGCCCGCGGGAGCAGCCGCCATGCCGGAGCACGGAATTCTGCACCAGGCCCTCGTCTATCTCGCCGCGGGCGTGATCGTGGTGCCGGTGTTCAAGCGCCTGGGCCTCGGCTCGGTGCTGGGCTATCTCGCCGCCGGCGCGGCGATCGGCCCCTGGGGCCTGGCGCTCGTCGCCGAGCCGGCGACGGTGCTCGAGCTCGCCGAGCTGGGCGTGGTGCTGCTGCTGTTCCTGGTGGGCCTGGAGCTCGAGCCGCGGCGCCTCTGGCAGCTGCGCCGCCCGATCCTCGCCATGGGCGCGGTGCAGGTCGCCGTGACGCTCGCCGCGGTGGCGCTCGCCGGGCTCGCGCTCGGGGCGCCGCCCGCGGTGGCGCTGGTCGCCGGGATGGGCTTCGCCATGTCCTCTACCGCGATCGGGCTCGCCGTGCTGCAGGAGAAGAGCCTGCTGCCCACCGCCGGCGGGCAGGCGGCGTTCTCGGTGCTGCTGTTCCAGGACCTCGCGGTGATCCCGCTGATGCTCGCGCTCGCGCTGCTCACCGGCGAGCAGGGCGCGGCGGCGGGCTTCGACTGGCGGGCCGCCGCGCGGGCGCTGGGACTGATCGCGCTCCTCGTCCTCGCGGGCCGCACGCTGCTGCGGCCGCTGCTGCGCTACGTCGCCAACACGCGCCAGCGCGAGATCTTCACCGCGTTCGCGCTGCTCCTCGTGATCGGCATCGCGGCGCTCGCGCACGCCGTGGGCCTGTCGATGGCGCTGGGCGCCTTCCTCGCCGGGGTGCTGCTCGCCGACAGCGAGTACCGCCACGAGCTGGAGATCGACATCGAGCCGTTCAAGGGGCTGCTGCTCGGGCTGTTCTTCATCGCGGTGGGCATGTCCGTGGATCTCGGGCTCTTCGCGCGCGCCCCGCTCGCGGTGCTCGGCATCGCGCTCGGCGCGGTGGCGCTCAAAGGCCTGCTGCTCTACCCGATCGCGAAGGGCTTCGGCTACTGCGGGCGGGCCGACGCGCTGCTGTTCGCCGCGGCGCTCTCGCAGGTGGGGGAGTTCGCCTTCGTGCTCTTCGGCGCGGCGGGGCGCCTGCTGCCCAGGGAGACGCACGACCTGCTGAACGCCGCGGTAGCGACCTCGATGCTGACGACGCCCTTCCTCATGCTCGCCTACGAGCGCGCGGCTGCGCCGCGGCTCGGCGCCGCGCCCGAGCCCGAGCCGATCCCGGAGCGCAACCCGGTGATCGTCGCCGGCTTCGGCCGCTTCGGCCAGGTGGTGGTGCGCGTGCTCAGGCCGCTGGGTCTGAACGCGACGGTGATCGATCACGACCCGGAGCAGATCGAGCGCGTGCGCCGCTTCGGCTGGAAGGCGTACTACGGGGACGCGGCGCGGGCCGATGCGCTCGAGCGGGCGGGCGCGCGCGAGGCAAGGCTGCTCGTCATCGCCGTGAACGACCCGGACGCGGCGCTCGCGATCGCGCGGCGCGCCAGCGAGCGCTACCCGGGCCTGAAGCTGCTCGCGCGCGCCCACAGCCGCACCGACGCCTTCGAGTACCACGCCATGGGCGTGCCGGCGCTGCGCGAGACCTTCGGCTCGGCGCTCGATGCGGCGCGCATGGCGCTGGAGGCGCTGGGACGCGACGCGGAGGAGGCGCGCCGCCTCGTCAAGCGCTTCCGCCGCCACGACGAGGAGCTGCTCGAGCGCGCCGCGGCGCACCGCCACGACGACCGGCGGCTGCTCGCGATCGCGAGCCAGGGCCGCGCCGACCTCGATCGCGTGCTCGCCGAGGAGGCGGCCGCGCGGCCCGCGGCCCGGCTCGATGGCCGCATAATGGGCGCATGAGCGCGGACCTCTACGCGGCGCTGCGCCGGCAGATGCTCGCGGAGATCGCCGCCGAGACGGTGTTCTCGGCGGGCGAGACCGGCAGGGCGGCGATCGACTCGCGCGTTCTCGAGGTGCTCGAGCGCGTCCCGCGGCACGAGTTCGTGCCGGTGGAGCTGCAGCCCTACGCCTACGCCAATACCCCGCTCCCCATCGGCTACGACAAGACGATCTCCCAGCCCTTCATCGTCGCGCTGATGGTGGACCTGCTCGAGCTGCGCCCGGAGGACGCCGTGCTCGAGATCGGCACCGGCCTGGGCTACGGCGCCGCGGTGCTGTCCAGGCTCGCCGCGCGCGTCTACAGCATGGAGATCGTGGAGGAGCTCGCCGCCGAGGCGAAGAAGCGCCTGGCGCGGCTCGGCTTCGAGAACGTGGAGCTGCGGCTGGCCAACGGCTTCCACGGCTGGCACGAGCACGCGCCATTCGACAAGGTGATCGTGACCGCGGCCCCGGAGCTGCTGCCGCCGCCGCTGCTGCGCCAGCTCAAGCCCGGCGGGCGCATGGTGATCCCCGCGGGCCTGGCGGAGGCGCAGAAGCTGATGCTCGTGGAGAAGGACGGGGAGGGGAAGCTCAGGACGCGCGAGGTGCTGCGCGTGCGCTTCACGCGCCTGGAGGGCACGGCGGAAGGGTTCTGAGCTAGAGCGTAGGCGGCGCGTCGTACTCGCCGCCGAGGGCCACCTGCCCCCAGGGGGCGCCCTGCGCGTCCCAGCTGAAGCCGATGTGGCCCATCAGCGCGTGCGCATCCCGAAACAGCCGCTGGATGGGATAGGCGTCGTAGATGCCGCGCGCGCCCGCCATCGCGTGCAGGTTGTCCACCGCCTCGGTGCACAGCTGCACGGCGTAGGCGACGTTCCTCTTGAAGCGCAGCTTCTCCTCGAGCGTCGGCGCCCGTCCCGACTCGGCGATCGCCTGCGCCTCCAGGCAGTCGTGGCGCACGATGAGGCGCGCGGCGTCCGCGCGCGCGCCCGCCGCCGCCACCCTCAGCTGCACCGCCTGGAAGTCGCGCATGCGCGCGGCGGTGTAGTTGGTGCTGCGATCGCGCACCGCGTCGAGCGTCAGCTCGAGCGCCCCGAGCGCGTTGCCCACCGCCGCCCCCGCGATGCAGTGCGATCCCAGCCCCGAGAGCGGGACGCGGTAGTGCGGGTTGGGGTTGCTCCTGGCGCCGGGGAACCCGTCCCCGCCGCGCGCGAGGTACATGCTGAGCGCGCGGTGCGCGGGCACGAACAGGTCCTTCGCGCGCACCGACTTGGAGCCGGTGCTGCGCATGCCGAGCACGTGCCAGTCGTCCACGATCTCGAAGTCGCCGCGCGGCACCAGGCACATGCAGTGGTCGACCACCACGGCGGAGCCGTCCTTGCCGGTGCCCTCGCGCACCATCACGGCCAGCATGTTCCACTGGCTGCCGTCGACGCCGCTGGAGAAGTTCCAGTGACCGCTGATGACGAGGCCCCCGTCCACGCGCCGCGCGCCGCCCTGCGGATAGGCGATGCCCGAGGCGATCAGCGCGTCCGGGTTCTCGCCCCAGACCTCGGCCTGGGCACGCTCGTCGTAGAGCGCGAGCATCCAGTGGTGGATGCCGAGGTTGGCGGCGTTCCAGGCGGTCGAGGCGCAGCCGCGGCCGAGCTCCGCCGGGATGTCGAACAGCGCCACGTAGTCGAGCTCCATGCCGCCCCAGCGCTTCGGCTGGCAGAAGCGCAGCAACCCGGCGCGGTGCAGCTCGGCCTCGGTGTCGGCCGGCATCGAGCGCTCTTCCTCCGCGCGCGCCGCGCGGCTGCGCAGCGCCGGCACCAGGGCGCGCGCGCGCTCGATCGCCTCGGCGTAGCCGACGCCGGAGAAGTCGGTCGAGCGTGCGAGGGAGGGGCTCGCCGCCGCCTTCATGCCTCGGTGGCGACGCGCGGCATCTTGGAGTAGTCCTCGCCGCCCCACTCGGGGGCGTCCGCGATGCCGAAGAAGTTGAGCTCGATCGTCAGCCCGTTCGGGTCGCGCAGGAAGAGCTGATACAGCTGCGACTCGGGCAGGTAGCGCGGCCGGTACGCGACGCCGAGCTGCTTCAGGCGCTCGGCGAAGGCCTTCGGCTCGGTGGCGGCGAACGCGATGTGGTCCACCACCCCGCTGTTGTCGGTGGCCGCGTTCTTCGGCGTGCCGAGGTAGTACAGCTCGGCGTTCGGGATGCCGTGCGGCCCCATGTGGACCTGGATCTTGCCGCCCACCCCCAGCCAGTAGCCGGGGAACGGGAAGTCGGGCCGCGGCATCTGCTCGAAGCCGAGCACCTCGCAGTAGAAGCGCTTGGTCGCCTCGAGGTCGTTGGCGCGCACGAAGTAGTGGTTGATGTCCGCGATGGGCATGGCGCCTCCGGTTACGCGCCCGCGGCGAGCTTGAACTCGCGCGCCGCGGAGGAATGCGAAAGGATCACCTCGGCCGGCTCCGCGCCGGCGTTGCGCAGCAGGTGCGCCGCGCCGCGGGGAACCACGGTGGAGCTGCCCTCCCCGAGCAGGCGCGAGTCCCCCGCGATGTTGCACTCGATCCACCCGCGCACCACGTACACCGATTCCTCGCAGTTGCCGTGGATGTGCAGCTCGTTCGCCCTGCCCGGCGCGATGGTCAGGCGCGCCAGCGACAGCTCCCTGCTGTTGCCGACCTCGGCCCCGGCGAGCCACTCGATCACGCCCCAGGGAAATTCGTTGCGCACCGCCTTGCCCGCTGCCATCGTCGCCTCCAGAGGCCTACCGCACCTTGCCGAGAGCCCTGAGGATACGCTCGGGCGTGAACGGCTGCACGGTGACGCGCGCCCCGAAGGGCGCGAGCGCGTCGTTGATCGCGTTCATCACCGCGCCCGGCGCTCCGGCGGTGCCCGCCTCGCCCACGCCCTTGGCGCCGAGCTCGGACTGCGCCGTGGGGGTCGCGACGTGCGCCACCACGATGTCCGGGGTGTCGCCGGTCATGGGCACGAGGTAGTCGGCCAGGGACCCGTTCAGCAGCTGCCCCTCGGCGCTGTAGAGGCATTCCTCGAGCAGCGCGGCGCCCAGCCCCTGCACCACGCCGCCGCGGATCTGCTCGTCGACCAGCATCGGGTTGATCACCGTGCCGCAGTCCTCCACGCACCAGTGCTTCAGCAGCTTCACGAAGCCGGTGTCGGTGTCGACTTCGACGAGGGAGGCCTGGATGCCGTTGGTGAAGGTGAAGGCATACTCGCGCGGCGTGTAGTGCCGCGTCACCGCGAGCTCGGACTGGAACTTGAGCGGCAGCGTGTCGGGGCGGAAGTAGCCGATGCGGCCGACCTCGGCGAGCGGCAGCCTCGCCTCGCCGCTCGCCTTGTCGCACACCGCGTCGGCGCGCACTTCGAGCGTCGCCTTGTCCGCGCCGAGCACGGCGGCGGCGAGATCGAGGATGTTCGAGCGCAGCGCTTTCCCGGCCTGCAGCACCGCCTCGCCGCCGATGCCGGCGCCGCGCGAGGCCCACGTGCCACCGCCGTAGGGCGTGGTGCCGGTGTCGCCGGTGATGACCCGCACCTTGTCGATCGAGACCCCTACCGCGTCGGCGCACACCTGCTGGAACACGGCCTCCGCCCCCTGCCCCTGCTCGGTGACGCTCGCGAGGCACGTCACCATGCCGCTGGGCTCCAGGCGCACCGTGGCGCCGTCCTGCGCCGAGATGCGCGCCCCGCCCACCCCGTAGAAGGCGGGCGAGGGATTGGTGACCTCGATCATGGCCGCGAGGCCGATGCCGCGGTGCACGCCCTTCGCCCTCAGCTCCTGCTGCTCCTGCCTGAGCTTCGCGTACTGCATGAGCGCGAGGAGCTTGTCGAGGCAGGCGTGGTGCGAGAGCTTCTCGAACTTGATCCCGGACGGGAACGTGTACGGATACGCGTCGTCCGGAATCAGGTTGCGGCGGCGGAACTCCGCCGGGTCGAGGCCGAGCTTCGCCGCGGCGAGGTCCACGATCCCCTCGGTGAGCGCGACCGCGATGGGATGGCCCACGGCGCGGTACTGGCAGGTGACGTTCTTGTTGGTGAAGACGACGTTGAGCTTCGCCCGGTAGGCCTGGTGCGCGTACGGCCCGCCGGTGAGGTTCACCACCTGGTTGCCCTCGATGCCGCTCGTCCTCGGGTACACCGAGTACGGCCCGATCGCGGTGAGGTCGTCGAGCTCGAAGCCGAGAATGCGGCCGTCCCTGGTGCACGCGAGGCGCACTCTGGCGCGGTGCTCGCGCGCGTGGATGTCGGTGAGGAAGGATTCCAGCCGGTCGGCCACGAACTTCACCGGGCGGCGCAGCATCACCGAGAGCGCCGCGGTCGCCATCTCGTCGGGGTACACGTGCACCTTGATGCCGTAGGAGCCGCCCACGTCCCTGCAGATCACGCGCACGTTCGCCTCGGGGATGTCGAGGTGGCGCGAGAAGATGTCCTGCATCATGTGCGGCGCCTGCGTCGCCTGATACACCGTCAGGCTGTGCTCGGCGGCGTTGTAGTCGGCGAGGATCGAGCGCGCCTCCAGCGTCACCCCCGTGTGCCGTCCCATGCCGTAGGTCTCCTCGACCACGAGGTCGGCCCTGGCGAACACTTCCGCGAATCCCGGGGTCTCGTGCGAACGGCTGAAGCAGACGTTGTCGCCGAGCTCGGGGTGGATCACGGCGCGGCCGGCGAGCGCCTCCTCCATGTCGGTGACCACCGGCAGCTCTTCCCACTCGGCCTCCACCTTCGCCACCGCGTCCTCGGCCTGGGCGCGCGTCTCCGCGACCACCGCCGCCACGGCCTCGCCCTGCCAGCAGGCGCGCTCGATCGCCACCGCGTGCTGCGGCGGGGACTTGATGCCCTTCAGGTGCGCGAGCACGCCCGTCCAGGGGCTGCAGTACTCGGCGATGGCGCGCCCGTCGAACACCGCGATCACCCCGGGGCTGCGCAGCGCCTGCTTGAGGTCCAGGCGCTTGATGCGCGCGTGCGCGTACGGGCTGCGGAAGAACGCCGCGTGCGCAAGGCGCGGGAACCGCAGGTCGTCCACGTAGCAGCCGCGCCCCTGCAGCAGGCGCTTCGCGCCCGCGCGCGGCACGCTCTGGCCTACGTAGCCGGTATCCACGCGCGGCTTCGCCGGCGCCTCGGGCTTCTCGAGCAGCTCCAGCGTGGTTCGATCGTTCATGCGCGTCGCGCCTCGAGCACCTGCTCGATCGCGTCCACGATCGCCTGGTAGCCGGTGCAGCGGCAGAGGTTCCCCGACAGGTATTCGCGGATCTCCTCGCGGCGCGCCTGCGGCCGGCGCGCTACGAGCTCCAGCGCTGTGAGCAGCATCCCCGGGGTGCAGTAGCCGCACTGCAGCGCGTTCCTCTCGTGGAACGCCTGCTGCAGCTCGCGCAGCTCGCCGGAGTCCGAAAGCCCTTCCACCGTGTCCACCTTCCTGCCGTCGCACTGCACCGCGAGCGTGAGGCAGCCGCGCCGGATCTCGCCGTCCACGCGCACCGTGCAGGCGCCGCACACGCCGTGCTCGCAGGCGACGTGCGAGCCGGTGAGCCCCAGCTCCTCGCGCAGGAAGTCGATGAGGTGCATGCGCGGCGCGATACGGCGGCGCGCCTCGGTGCCGTTGACCGTCAGCGTGACGTCGAGAGCGTGTTCCATGCGCGCTTCAGCAGCACTTTGGCGAGGTGCAGCTTGGTGGCCGCCCCGTGGTAGAGGTCGGCGGGCGGGTCGAGGTCCTTGTCCAGGGCGGCTGCCGCCTTCTCGGCATCCGGCGCGGCGGCGGCGTGTTTCGCGAGCACCGGGACGGCGCCCACGCCGAAGAAGGCGAGCTTCAGCCCCGCGCCGTTGCGGTGCGCGGCGAGGCCCACGATGGCGTAGTCGCCGCGCCGCCGCACCAGCTCCGCGAACGCGCTGCGGGCGGTGCTCGAGGGAAGCGGGAACTCGGCCGCGGCGACGATCTCGCCGGGGGCGAGCGCGGTCGTGTAGAGGTCCTTGAAGAAGTCCTCTGCGGGCACGCGCCGCTCGCCCTGCGGCGACACGAGCACGAGGCTCGCATCGAGCGCAAGGCAGCAGGCGGGCCATTCGGCGGCCGGGTCGGCGAAGGCGAGCGACCCGCCCAGGGTCCCGGCGTTGCGGATCGCCGCGTGCGCGATGTGCGGCGCGGCCTGCGCGAGCAGCGGCAGGTGCTTTGCGACCTCCGGCGAGTGCTCGATGCGGGCGTGGGTGACGAGCGCGCCGACGCGGACCTTGTCCTTCAGCACCTCGATGCGCGCGAGGTCCTTCAGCCCCGTGATGTCGACCAGCAGCTCGGGCGAGGCGAGGCGCAGGTTGAGCGAGGCGACCAGGCTCTGGCCGCCGGCGAGCACCTTGGCGCCGGGGCGCGCGGCGAGCTCGAGCGCTTCGGCGAGCGACTTCGCCCGGGCGTAGGCGAACGGGGATGGCTTCAGGCGTCCCTCCTCCTCGCGGCCGATTATGCCCGATGCCGCTCCAGGACGGCGCACACGGCGGCGGTGTCGGCCGTGCCATAGCCACGGGCGAGCGCCGCCGCGTAGATCGCGCGCGTCGCCCCGAACAGCGGCGCGGGACTGCGCAGCCTGCGTACGTGATCGGCGATGATGCGCATGTCCTTCTGCCACACCTCGACCTTCATCGTCGCCGGCCGCCAGGCGCGCCGCGCCATCATCGGCCCGCGCACCTGCAGCATGCGCGAGGCCCCGGCGCCGTCGCCCAGCACCTTCACCGCGAGCCCCGGGTCCAGGCCGGACTTCCTCGCCAGAATGACTGCCTCCGCGGCCGAGACATTGTGGATCGCGACCAGGAGGTTGGCCGCGAACTTCATCTTCGAGCCGTTGCCGAAGCGCCCGAGGTCGTAGTGCACGCGCGCGAAGCCGCGGAAGACCCGGGCGCAGCGGCGGATCGCGGCGCGCGGCCCGCTCGCGTAGACCGCGAGGTCGCCGGTGCGCGCCTGCGCCCCGGTGCCGCTCAAGGGGCAGTCGAGGAGGGTCACGCCGGCTGCGGCGAGGCGCCGGCGCGCCTGCTGCTTGACCGCGATCGGCAGCGTGCTCGTGTCGATCACGATCTGGCCTCGGCGTCCCACTGCGGCGACGTCGCGGCACACGTCGCGCAGCGCTTCCGACGAAGGCAGCGAGGTGAGCAGGATCGGCGCGGCGCGCGCGAGCTTGCCCAGGTCCGGCCCGGCGCGGCCACCCTGGCGGACGAGCCAGCGGCGGCGCGAAGCCACGACATCGTAGCCGTGGGTCGCGAACCCCTCGCGCAGGAGGTTGGCGGCGATGGCCGAGCCCATGATGCCGAGCCCGATGATTCCGATGCGTGGTTTCGCCATGCTTTTCTCCGGGTCCCTACGCTAACATCCCGTGCATGCTGGGGAAGCGATGAGAGCCGCAGGTTACCTCGTCGGCATCGACATCGGCGGCACCTTCACCGACTGCGCGGTCGTGGACCGCGCCGGGCGCCTGCTCACCACCAAGGTCCCCTCGACGCCGCCGGACTTCTCGCAGGGCATGATGGATGCGCTCGGCGCGGGGGCGCGCGCGCTCGGCCTGCGGCTGGAGGATTTCTGCCGCGACATCGCGTTCCTCTCGCACGGCACCACCGTGGGCACCAACACCATCATCCAGAAGAAGGGCGCGCGCGTCGGGCTCATCACCACGCGCGGCCACGAGGACGCGATCCACATCATGCGCGGCTCGCGCGGCTACGGCGGGCGCGACATCCGCAAGGTGGTGCACTTCCCGGAGACGCAGAAGCCCGCGCCGATCGTGCCCAAGCGCCTGATCCGCGGCGTCTCGGAGCGCGTCGACTGCTTCGGGGAGGTGGTGGTGGCGCTGAACGAGCGCGAGGCGGACCAGGCGATCCGCGAGCTCCTCGCCGAGGGCGTGCAGGCGATCGCGATCTGCTTCCTGTGGTCGTTCAGGAACCCGCGGCACGAGCAGCGCGTGAAGCAGATGGTGCAGGGAATCGCCCCCGGGGTTTTCGTCACCACCTCGGTCGACATCGCGCCGAAGTGGGGCGAGTACGAGCGCGTCACGGCGACCGCGCTCAACGCCTGCCTCGGCCCGGTGATGTCGGGCTACCTCGCGAAGCTCGAGCGCTCGCTCGGCGGGCTCGGCTACCGCCACGGCCTGCAGATCGCGCAGTGCGGCGGCGGCACGGTGCCGGTGGCGCGCGCGGGCGAGGCGCCGCTGCTCACGCTCGACTCCGGGCCGGTGTCGGGCGTCACCGCCTCGATGTTCCTCGGCGCGGCCATGGGCGAGAAGAACGTCATCACCACCGACATGGGCGGCACCTCGTTCGACGTCTCGATCATCCACGGCGGCAGGCCCGCGTACTCGTTCGTCAGCAACACCGACCAGTACGAGTACTTCCTGCCCAAGGTGGACCTGCAGGCGATCGGCGCGGGCGGCGGGAGCCTCGTGCGCGTGCACCCGGAGACGCACACGCTGACCGTGGGCCCGCAGAGTGCGGGGGCCTTCCCCGGCCCGGTGTGCTACGGGCGCGGCGGCGAAGAGCCCACGGTGACCGACGCCGAGCTGGTGCTCGGCTACCTCGACCCGGACAACTTCGCCGGCGGCCGGATGAAGCTGGACCGCGCCGCCGCGCTCGCGGCGCTGGAGCGGCTCGCGAAGCCCCTCGGCATGAGCGCGGTGCAATGCGCCGCGGGCGTCTGCCGCATCGTAGAGCTCAACATGGCCGACGTCATCCGCAAGGTGACGGTGGAAAAGGGGTTCGACCCGCGCGACTTCGTGCTCTTCGCCTTCGGCGGCGCGGGGCCGGCGCACGCCGGCGTGTTCGCGGCCGAGCTGGGGGTGAAGCGGGTCATCGTGCCGCAGAGAAAGGCAGCCTCCGCGTGGTGTGCCTTCGGCGCCGCGGCCGCGGACGTGCTGCACATCTTCGAGCACAGCGAGATCCTCGCCACGCCGGTGGCGGCCTCGCGCGTCAACGGCAGCCTCGAGGCGCTGCAAGCGAAGGCCGGGGCGATGATGGCCGCCGAGGGCATCGTCGCGGCGCGCCAGCGCTTCGAGTTTTCCCTGGACCTGCGCCACCGCGGCCAGATCAACGAGGTCGAGGTGGCGCTGCCCTGGCGGCGGCTGCCCGCGGCGTACGAGCCGCGGCTGCGCCGCCTCTTCGTCGAGCGCTACGAGAAGCTCTACGGCCGCGGCTCGGCGCTCGCGGGCGCGCAGCTCGAGATCGTGGTCTGCCGGCTGCGGGCGCGCGCGCTCACCCCGCGCCCGCGGCTGGTGAGGGCAAGGAGCGGATCGAGGAAGATCCCTCGGGCCGCGCTCCTCGAGCCGCGGCAGATCTGGTGGTCGGGGCTGCGGAAGACGCCGGTGTACGACGGCGAGCAGCTGGCGGTCGGCAACGTGCTCCGGGGCCCGGCGATCGTGGAGACCCCGGACACGACCGTGGTCGTGCATCCGGGCCGGACGCTGCGCGTGGACGCGCTCGGCAACTTCGAGATCACCAACAAACAGGGTCAGACCCCGTTTTCAGGTGGAGAAAATGGGGTCTGACCCGGGTTTGAAGCGATTGAGCGAGCTCTCCGGCCTCGCCTTCGACGGCGTGCGCTCGGGCTACGTGCCGCCGAAAAAGCTCTCGATCTCGCCGACGCTGAAGCTGCACCGCAAGGCGAAGCGACGCATCGATCCCGTCACCTTCGAGGTCGTGCGCCACGCCCTGTGGAACGTGAACGAGGAGCACGGCGCGACCATCCAGCGCCTCTCGGGCTCGCCGGTGGCGATGTACGCGCTCGACCTCAACCCCTCGATCCTCACCGAGGATGCGGAGTTCGTCTACTTCGGCCCCTACATGCAGTACATGTCCGGGGTCACCGACACGCAGGTGAAGTGGACGCTCGAGAACCGCAGCGACAACCCCGGCATCCGCGACGGCGACATGTTCCTCGCCAACGACCCCTGGGTCGGCGCGGCGCACCAGATGGACGTGATGCTGCTCTGCCCGGTGTTCTGGAAGGGCGAGCTCTTCTGCTGGGTCACCAACTGCCTGCACCAGTACG
>CAZOWR010000071.1:0-13252 GCA_964583645.1 uncultured Enterobacteriaceae bacterium | reverse complement strand
CGAGCCCCTTGCCCTCGTCCACCCCTTGCGCGATGTTGGGCGACTGCTGGCCGTAGGCCTGCAGCACGGTGCAGGTCGCGCTGTCGAACCCCATCGCCGGGTCGTTGTAGCCGATGCGCTGGATGGTCGAGCGCGCCACCTCGTCGTAGCGCACGCGCGCGCTGGTGGTGATCTCGCCCGCGAGCACCACCAGGTTGTCCTTCACCAGCGTCTCGGCGGCGACGCGCGCCTTCGTGTCCTGCCTTAGAATCGCGTCCAGCACCGCGTCCGAGATCTGGTCGGCGACCTTGTCCGGATGGCCCTCGGAAACCGATTCCGAGGTGAAGAGGAATTCGCTCATCGTGCGCGCACCCTGAATGAAGGGCGCAAGGATAACAAAGATTGCCCTCGTTCCCCAGCCTGCTGCTGCGCTTTTTCTCGCGTCTGCCGCTCGCTCCGGCGCACGCCGCGGGCGCGGCGCTCGGGTGGGCAATGTATGGGCTGTCTCCCACCTACCGCAGGCGTTTGCGCGAGAACCTGGCGCAGGCGGGCTATCGCGACCACGCCACGCGGCGCGCCGCGATCGCGCAGGCCGGCATGCTGCTCGCGGAGCTGCCCGCGGTGTGGCTGCGCCCCAGGGCCGAAGCGGGCGCGCTGGTGCGCGCGCTGCACGGCTTCGAGCACATCGAGCGCGCGCGCGCGGCCGGCCGCCCGATCGTCTTCCTCACGCCGCACCTCGGCTGCTTCGAGATCACGGCGCGCGTCGCCGCGGAGCGCTTTCCCATCACCGTGCTGTACCGCCCGCCCAGGCTCGCGTGGCTGCAGCCGGTGATCGAAGCGGGGCGCGGCGGCGACAACGTGCGCCTCGCGCGCGCCGGCTACTCGGGCGTAAGGGAGCTGCTCGCGGCGCTCAAGCGCGGCGAGGCGGTGGGAATCCTCCCCGACCAGGTGCCGGGCGAGGGCGAGGGCGAGTGGGCGGAGTTCTTCGGCCGCCCCGCCTACACCATGACGCTCGCGGCCAGGCTCGCCGGGCGTCACGGCGCGGAGTGCCTCGTCGCCTGGGGCGAGCGCCTGCCGCGCGGGGCGGGGTTCGCGGTGCACGTGCGCCCGATGCCCGAGTCGCAGGCGGGAGAAAGCCCCGCGCGGCGCGTGAACCGCGCGCTGGAGGCGCTCATCCGCGAGCGGCCCGGGCAGTACCTGTGGGGCTACAACCGCTACAAGAGGCCGCGGCGCGCCGCATGAGCCGGCTCGCCTTCGGGCTGATGTGGCTTGCGCATTTCCTGCCGCTCGGGTGGCTCGCGCGCCTGGGCGAGGCGGTGGGCACGGCGGCGTTCTGGCTCATCCCGGAGCGCCGGCACGTCGCGCGCGTGAACCTGCGGCTGTGCTTCCCGGACATGAAGGATGAGGAGCGCGAGCGCCTGGCGCGCGCGCACTTCCGCGCCTTCGCGCGCAGCTTCCTCGAGCGCGCGATCCTGTGGTGGGCGCCGCGCGCGCGCGTGGAGCGCATGGTGAGGATCGAGGGCCTCGAGCATCTGCAGGCCCTGCGCGGCGCGCCGGCGATCCTGCTCGCGCCGCACTTCGCGGGGCTGGACGCGGGCTTCGCGCGCCTTGCCTGCGAGGCCGACATGGTCTCGATGTACGCCTCGCAGAAGGACGCGCGCTTCGCCGAGCTCCTCATCCGCGGCAGGACGCGCTTCGGCGACCAGCGCCTGGTCTCGCGCCAGGAGGGCATCCGCGCCACGCTCGCCGCGATGCGCCAGGGCCGTCCCTTCTACTACCTCCCCGACCAGGACTACGGGCCGCGCGACGCGCTCTTCGTGCCCTTCTTCGGCGTGCCGGCGGCGACCGTCACCGGCCTCGCGCGGCTCGCGCGCGTGGCGCGCGCGAAGGTGCTGCCGTGCGTGACGCGCATGCTCCCCGGGGATGCCGGCTACCTGCTCGCGATCGAGCCGCCGTGGGACAATTTCCCGAGCGGCGATCTGGCGGCCGACGCGCGCCGCATGAACGCGTACATCGAGCGGCGAGCCCTCGAGATGCCCGAGCAGTACCTCTGGATGCACAAGCGCTTCAAGACCCGCCCGCCGGGCGAGGCGCGCTTCTACTGATGGCGCCGCTTCGCACCGCGGTGATCGGCGCGGGCTACATGGGGCGCTTCCACGCCGAGAAGCTCGCCGCCTGCGAGGGGGCGCGGCTCGCCGCGGTGGCGGACGCGGACGGCGCACGCGCGCGCAGCCTCGCCGCGCGCCTGGGCTGCCGCGCCGCCGCGGACTACCGCGAGATCCTCGGGGACATCGACGCCGCGTGCGTGGCGGTGCCCACGGTGCTGCACCGCGAGGTGGCGGGCGCCTGCCTGGAGGCGGGCGTGCACGTGCTGGTGGAAAAGCCGCTCGCCGCGACGCTGGAAGAAGCCGACGCGCTGCTCGCGCTCGCGAAGGCGAAAGGCCTCGTCCTGCAGGTGGGGCACCTGCAGCGCTACAACCCCGCGTTCCGCGCGCTCGCCGCGCGCGAGGGGCGGCCGCTGTTCATCGACATCGAGCGGCTCGCGCCCTTCAAGGAGCGCGGCAGCGACGTCGACGTGGTGCTCGACCTCATGATCCACGACCTCGATCTCGTGCTCGCGCTCGCCAGGGCGCCGCTCGAGGAGGTGAGCGCGAGCGGCTTTCGCGTGCTCACGGACGCGATCGACATCGCCAACGCGCGCCTGGAGTTCGCCGACGGCTCGATCGCGAGCGTCTCGGCGAGCCGCGTCAGCCAGGCGCCGGTGAGGAAGCTGCGCGTCTTCTGGCACGACCTGTACTGCTCGGCCGACCTGCAGGGGCAGCGCCTGCGCTTCGTGCGCCGCGGCGCAGGCGGGATCGAGGAGTCCGAGCAGGCCTTCGAGCGGGCGGACGAGCTCGCGGCGCAGGCGGCCGAGTTCGTGCGCGCGGTCCGGGGGCGGCAGGCCCCGGCCGTCACGGGCGGGCAGGGGCGCGAGGTGCTCGCGCTCGCGCTCAGGATCGGGGAGCTGGTGCGCGCGCGCCTTGCGCGCCACGAGCGCTCGACGTGAGCGCGCCGCGCATCCCGATCGCCGACCCGGCGGCAGAGTACCGCGAGCTCGCGCCGCAGATCGACGCCGCGGTGAAGCGAGTGCTCGCCTCGGGGCGCTACATCCTCGGGCCCGAGGGCGCGGCGCTGGAGGCCGAGCTCGCCGCGCTCGCGGGCGCGCGGCACGCGGTGGGTGTCGCCTCGGGGACCGATGCGCTGCACCTCGCGCTGCGCGCAGCAGGCATCGGCCCCGGGGACGAGGTCATCGTGCCCGCGTTCACGTTCGCAGCCACCGCGGAGGCGGTCTCCTACACCGGCGCGAAGCCCGTGTTCGCCGACATCGAGCTCGGAACGTTCTGCCTCGATCCGCGCTCGGTGGAGGCGAAGCTCACGCCGCGCACGCGCGCGCTCGTCCCCGTGCACCTCTACGGCCAGACGGCGCCGATGGGCGCGCTCGAGGCGATCTGCCGCGAGCGCAAGCTCGCGCTGGTGGAGGACTGCGCGCAGGCGCTCGGCGCGGACGACTCCGGCCGCGGCGCCGGGAGCTGGGGCGACTTCGGCTGCTTCTCGTTCTATCCCACCAAGAACCTCGCCGCGGCGGGTGACGCGGGGATGGTCACCGCGCGCGAGGCGCGGGACGCCGAGCGCCTGAGGATGCTCAGGCACCACGGCTCGAGCGCGACCTACACGCACGCGGTGCTGGGCTGGAACAGCCGCCTGGACGAGCTGCAGGCGGCGATCCTGCGCGTCAAGCTCGCGCACCTGGAGCGCTTCAACGCCGCGCGCGAGCACATCGCGAAGCTGTACCGGCGGCTCCTTGCGGGCGCGCCGCTCGAGCTTCCCGCCGCCCACGGCCGCGGCCGGCACGTCTGGCACCAGTTCACGGTGAGGAGCCCCAGGCGCGACGCGGTCCGCGCCGCGCTCGAGGCGGCCGGAATCGCGAGCATGGTCTACTACCCGCTGCCGCTGCACCGCCAGCCGATCTACGCGGCGCAGTGCGCGGGGCTCGAGCTGCCGGCCGCCGAAGAGGCGGCGCGCACGGTGCTCTCGCTGCCGATCTATCCGCAGCTGCAGGAGTCCTCGGTGCAGCGCGTGTGCGAGGTGCTGCGCGCATGCGCCTGAAGTTCACCAAGATGCAGGGCGCGGGGAACGACTTCGTGGTCCTCGACTGCACCGGGCGGGGCTTCGCCCTGGGCGCCGATCAGCTGCGGCGGCTGGCCGACCGCCACTACGGCGCGGGCTGCGACCAGGTCCTGGTGGTCGAGAAGCCCTCCGCGCCCGGCGCCGACTTCCGCTACCGCATCTTCAACGCCGACGGCGGCGAGGTCGAGCAGTGCGGCAACGGCGCGAGATGCTTCGTCAAGTTCGTGCGCGCGAAGGGCCTGACCGGGAAGCGCGAGATCCGCGTCGAGACGCTGGGCGGCGTGATCGTGCCGCGGCTGGAGGAGGACGGCGAGGTGAGCGTGTGCATGGGACCGCCCGTCTTCCAGGGCAACGAGCGGCTCGAGGTCGGCGCGGAGGCGGTGGAGGTCTCGCTCCTGTCCATGGGCAACCCGCACGCGGTGCAGCTCGTGGCGGACGCAGAGCGCGCGCCGGTCGCCACGCAGGGCCCGCGGCTCGAGCGCCACCCGCGCTTCCCGGACCGGGTCAACGCCGGCTACATGCAGGTGCTGGAGCGCCACCGGATCGCGCTGCGCGTCTGGGAGCGCGGCGCCGGCGAAACCCTCGCCTGCGGCACCGGCGCCTGCGCCGCCGCCGTCGCCGGCATCCTGCGGGGGCTGCTCGATTCGCCGGTCGAGGTGCGCGCGCGCGGCGGCACGTTGACCGTGTCTTGGGCGGGCGGCGACAATGCGGTCTGGATGAAGGGCCCCGCCGCCATCGTGTACGAGGGCGAGATTGAACTCTAGAAGAAAAGGCTCGCCATGACCCCCGAGGAGATCGCCCGCTTCCTGCGCACCCACCCGCAGTTCTTCGACCAGCACCCCGAGCTCCTCGAGACGATCTACGTGCCGCACCCGCACGGCGGGCGCGCGATTCCGCTCACCGAGCGCCAGATCGTGACGCTGCGCGAGAAAGCGCGCGCCCTCGAAGCCAAGCTCGCCGAGCTGGTGCGCTTCGGCGAGGACAACGACGCCATCGGCGAGCGCGTGCACCGGCTCTCGCTCGCGCTGCTGGGCGCGCGCGACTTCGCCGGCGCCGCCGCGGCGCTCACCTTCCACCTGCGCGAGGACTTCACCGTGCCGTTCGTCGCGCTGCGCGTCTGGGGCCGCGCGGGGCTGGAGAGCGCCCCCGAGTCCGCGCCGGTGGAGGAGCAGCTGCGCGAGCGCGTGGAGACCATGGGCGCGCCGCAGTGCGGCCCGGCGGCGGGCAGCCCGTTCCTGCCCTGGTTCGGCGAGGCGCAGGAGCACGTGCGCTCGCTCGCCCTGGTGCCCCTGGGGCAGACACGCACCGTGGGGCTGCTCGCGCTGGGGAGCGAGGACCCGCAGCGTTTCTACGCCGAGATGGGCACGCTCTACCTGCGCCGCATCGGCGAGCTCACCGCGGGCGCGCTCGCCGCGCGGCCGTGAAACGAGGCGGCGCGCACCCGGACGCGGGGCTCGTGCGCGCCTGGCTCGAGGCGGCTGCGCTCCAGCGGCGGCTCTCCAGGGCGACCCTCGCCAACTACGCGCACGCCGCGGGCGGGCTGCTGGAGCTGCTGGGCGGCGAGCGTCTCGCCGCGCTCGACGCGGCGGGGGTGCGCCGGCTGGTGGCGCGGCTGCACGGCGCGGGGCTCGCGCCGCGCACGCTCGCGCTCACGCTCTCGGCCTGGCGCGGGCTGTACCGGTGGCTCGCGCGCCACCGCGGCTTTGCCGCCAACCCGGTGCAGGGGGTGCGCGCGCCGAAGGCTTCCCGGCCGCTGCCCAAGACGCTGTCGGTGGAGCAGGCGCAGCGGCTGCTGGAAGCCCCGCCCGCCGCGACGCCCGCCGGGGCGCGCGACCAGGCGATGTTCGAGCTGCTCTACTCCTCGGGCCTGCGGCTCGGGGAGCTCGTCGCGCTCGATTGCGCGGACGGCGCGCTCGACCTGCGCGCGGGCGAGGTGACGGTCACCGGCAAGGGGAGAAAGACCCGCACCGTGCCGGTGGGCTCGCGCGCGCGCGCAGCGCTGCGCGGGTGGCTCGCCCGGCGCGCCGAGCTCGCCGCGCACGGCGAGCGCGCGCTCTTCGTGGGCGCGCGCGGCCGGCGCATCGCCCCGGGCATCGTGAACGCGCGGCTGCGCGCGCTCGCGCGCCGGCGCGGGCTCGATGCCAGGGTGCACCCGCACGTGCTGCGGCACTCCTTCGCCTCCCACGTGCTGCAGTCCTCGCAGGACCTGCGCGCGGTGCAGGAGATGCTCGGCCACGCGAGCATCGCCACCACCCAAATCTACACGCACCTCGACTTCCAGGCGCTCGCCAGGGTCTACGACCGGGCGCACCCGCGCGCGAGGAAGCGGTGAAGCAGCTGCTGCTCAAGCCCGGGCGCGACAAGTCGCTCAGGCGCCGCCACCCGTGGGTGTTCTCCGGGGCGGTGGCGCGCGTGGAGGGCGAGCCGGCGAACGGCGAAACCGTGCGCGTCGCCGCGGCCGACGGCCGGCCGCTCGCGCTCGCGGCGTGGAGCCCGGCGTCGCAGATCCGCGCGCGGGTGTGGAGCTTCGATCTGTCGCGGGAAATCGACGCGGACTTCTTCAGGCAGAGGGTGCGGGAGGCGGTGGAGCTCCGCTCCACCCTTGCCGCGGCGAAGCACAGCAACGCGCTGCGCCTGGTGCACGGCGAATCCGACGGCCTGCCGGGGGTGGTGGTGGATCGCTACGCCGACGTGCTGGTGGCGCAATTCCTCTCGGCGGGCGCCGAGCGCTGGCGCGAGACGATCCTCGATGCGCTCGCCGAAGCCACCGGCTGCGAGGCGATCTACGAGCGCTCCGACGCGGAGGTGCGCACGCTCGAAGGCCTCGAGCCGCGGGCGGGCTTTGCGCGCGGCAACCGCGACGCCAAGCGCTGCCCGATCGTGGAGTACGGGCTGCATTTCCGCGTCGACGTCGAGCAGGGGCAGAAGACCGGGTTCTTTCTCGACCAGCGCGAGAACCGCCAGCGCGTGCGCATGCTGGCCGCCGGGCGCGAGGTGCTCGATGCCTTCTGCTACACCGGCGGCTTCGCGCTCGCCGCGGCCGCGGGCGGCGCCAAGCGCGTGCTCGCGCTGGAGAGCTCGGGCCCGGCGCTCGAGATGGCGCGCGAGAACCTCGCCGCGAACGCGCTCGAGGCCTCGCGCGTGGAGCTGGTCCAGGCCGACGTCTTCGCGTACCAGCGGCTGCTGCGCGACCGCGGCGCGAAGTTCGGCCTGGTGGTGCTCGATCCGCCGAAGTTCGCGCCCACCGCGGCGCAGGCGCGCAACGCCGCGCGCGCCTACAAGGACATCAACCTGCTCGCCTTCAGGCTGCTCGCCCCCGGCGGGCTGCTCGCCACCTTCTCGTGCTCGGGCGGCATCGACGCCAGGCTGTTCCAGTCGATCGTCGCCGGCGCGGCGGTGGACGCGGGGGTGGAGGCGAGGATCCTGGAGCGGTTTGGCGCGGCGGCCGACCACCCGGTTGCACTCCGCTTCCCGGAGGGGGAGTACCTGAAGGGGCTGCTTCTCCAAAAATAGGGTCAGACCACGTTTTCCGGTCAACGGGGCCGCTGGCCGCCCGTTGACCGAGAATGCCCCGTCACGCCAGGCTCGCCCTCGCCGGGATGCCGCTGCACGTCATCCAGCGGGGGAACAACCGCGCCCCGTGCTTCGTGGACGATGAAGACCGCAGCTTCTACCTGCACCACCTGGGCCGGCTGCTGGGGCAATCGGCGTGCGCGCTGCACGCCTACTGCCTGATGGGCAACCACGTGCATCTGCTTCTCACGCCGGAGCACATCCAAGGTGCCTCGTCGCTCATGCAGCGGCTGGGGCAGCTGCACACGCAGTACTTCAACCGGAGGCACGAACGATCCGGGACGCTGTGGGAAGGGCGCTTTCGATCCTCCCTCGTGCAATCGGAGGACTATCTCCTCACCTGCTACCGCTACATCGAGCTCAACCCGGTTCGCGCAGGCATGGTGGCTCGGCCGTGCGACCACGCGTGGTCCAGTCACAGCGGCAACGCGGAGGGAGAGCACGACGCGCTGATCTCGCCGCACGACGAGTACCTGAGGCTCGGGCGCGACGCGGCCGAGCGGCGGGACGCGTACCGCGCGCTCTTCGGCTCGTTGCTCGACTCAGCGCGCCTCGACGAGATCCGGGCGGCGGCGAACGGCGGCTACGCCCTGGGTGACGAGGACTTCAAACGCGCGGCGGAGCGAGCCCTCGGCCGACGGGTCGAGAAGGGAAAACCCGGCCGGCCGACCATGTCCGGCGTGCTGGCGGACGCACAGGCCGATCTGTTCGGTTCCGCGAAAAACGTGGTCTGACCCTGATTTGTTTACAATGCCGCTCTCTATGGAACAGAACCAGATGGTGCCGGTGACCATCCTCACCGGGTTCCTCGGCGCGGGCAAGACCACGCTGCTCAACCGCATCCTCAAGGAGGACCACGGGCGGCGCATCGCGGTGATCGAGAACGAGTTCGGCGAGGTCGGCGTCGACTCCGAGATCATCGAGCAGAGCGAGGAGCAGATCCTCGAGATGAACAACGGCTGCATCTGCTGCACCGTGCGCGGCGACCTGATCCGCATCCTCGGCACGCTGAAGGAGAAGCGCTCTAGCGGCGCGCTCGCCTTCGATCGGGTCATCATCGAGACCACCGGCATGGCCGACCCCGGCCCGGTGGCGCAGACCTTCTTCACCGACGAGGACATCGGCGGCTACTTCCTGCTCGACTCGATCCTCACGGTGGTGGACGCCAAGCACGCGCCCAAGCAGCTCGACGAGTTCCGGGAGGCGCAGGAGCAGGTGGGCTACGCCGATCGCATCCTGATGTCGAAGACCGACCTCATCGCCGAGGAGGAGACGAAGCGCCTGATCGAGCGCCTGAAGCGCATGAACCCCCGCGCGCCGGTGAAGCCGGTGCACTTCGGCGAGGCGCCGCTGGAGGAGATCCTCGACATCCGCGGCTTCAACCTCAACGCGATCCTCGAGCTCGACCCGGAGTTCCTCGCCGAGACGCACCACGAGCACCACGACGAAGTGGAGTCGTTCGTCTACCGGTCCGAGAAGCCCTTCGACGGCGACAAGCTCGAGCAGTTCCTCTCGGGCATGATCCAGGTCTACGGGCCGGACCTCTTGCGCTACAAGGGCGTGCTCTGGATGAAGGGCAACCCGCGCCGCGTCGTGTTCCAGGGCGTGCACATGATGATGGGCGGCGACATGGGCAAGCCCTGGACCAAGGCCGAGAAGAAGCAGTCGGTGCTCATCTTCATCGGCAAGAAGCTGCCGCGCGACCTCTTCCTCGCCGGCCTGGAGGAGTGCCTGGCCTGAGCCAGCCATGAGCCTCGCCCGCGGCCTGCGCCTTCTTCTCACCGTCGCGCTCCTCGCGGCGTGGCAGTCCGCGCTCCTGCACCCGCTCAAGCACGTCGATCGCGCGGGGGCGCTGGTGCACGTCCCGGGCCAGGATCACGGCAAGGGGAAGTCCGAGCCGCTGTGCGATGCAATTGCCGCGGTGGCGGCATGTGTGAGCGGCTCCCAGCCGCTCGCGCTTGCTGCTGCCGTTGTCTCGGATCCCGTAGCAGCTTCCGCCGGCGAGAACGCGGCCGCGCCGCGGCTCGCCTACCGCAGCCAGGCTCCTCCCACGCTCCTCTGAAGCGCTGTGCCCTTGCGCGCCGGCCCGAATAGGCGCGCGCAGCCTTTCGAGGAGAGACAATGTTTCGCACGTGGTGGTGCGCCATGGCGCTTGCCGTGGCATGCAGCGCGCTTCCGGCGCGCGCGCAGGACGCGGAGATCAGGCAGCTGCGCGAGGAGCTGAGACAGCTCAGGGAGAGCTACGAGCGCCGCATCGAGGCGCTCGAGCGGCGGCTCGAGCAGACGCAGGCGCAGGCGCCGGCGAGGGCGGAGCCGCGCCAGGCGCGCGAGAGCGCGTTCAACCCCGGCATCTCGCTCATCCTGCAGGGGACGCTCGCGCGCGGCTCGCGCGACCCCGGGAGCTACCAGATCACGGGCTTTGCGCCCTCGGGCGGCGAGGTCGGGCCGCCGGCGCGGGGCCTGAGCCTCGCCGAGTCGGAGCTGGTGATGAGCGCCAACGTCGACCCCTACTTCCGCGGCGTGATGATCGCCGCGCTCACGCCGGAGGACGAGGTCGAAGTCGAGGAGGCGTACTTCCAGACGCTCTCGCTCGGCCGCGGCTTCACGCTGAAGGGCGGGCGGTTCCTCTCGGCGATCGGCTACCAGAACGAGATCCACCAGCACGCCTGGGATTTCCAGGACGCGCCGCTGCCGTACAAGGCCTTTCTCGGCGGGCGCTTGGGCGACGACGGGCTGCAGCTGAAGTGGGTCGCGCCCGCGGACCTTTTCGTGGAGCTCGGCGCGGAGCTCGGCCGCGGCAGGAGCTTTCCCGCGACCGAGCGTGATCGCACCGCGGCCAACGCCTGGAGCCTCTTCGGGCACCTGGGCGGGGACATCGGGGCGAGCCTCGCCTGGCGCGCGGGGCTCTCGTACCTCCGCAGCACGCCGCGCGAGCGCGCCTTCGAGGACGCGGACTCGCTCGGGGAGGCGGTGACGCAGTCCTTCAGCGGCGCGAGCAGGCTCTGGATCGCCGACCTCGTCCTCAAGTGGAGGAATTTCAAGCTTCAGGGCGAGTACTTCCGGCGGCGCGAGCAGGGCACGCTGGGCTACGACGATTCCGCGCAGGCCGCGCCGCAGTTCGGCGCGCCGTTCAGCGCCGCGTATTCGAGCCGCCAGTCGGGCTGGTACCTGCAGGGCGTCTGGCAGTTCATGCCGCGCTGGCGCGTGGGGCTGCGCCACGACCGGCTCGACTACGGCAGCGTCTCGAACGGCATCGTCGCGGGCGGCCTCGGGCCCACCGCGGCGGACTTTCCGCTGCTCATGACCGCGCACGACCCGCGGCGCAGCACGGCGATGATCGACTGGAGCCCGACCGAGTTCAGCCGCATCCGCCTGCAGCTCGCCTCCGACCGGTCGCGCTTCGGTCTCGCCGACCGGCAGATGCTGCTGCAGTACATCCTCAGCCTCGGCGCGCACGGCGCGCACAGGTTCTAGGAGGCGATCATGCGAGTGCTGCTGATGATTCTCCTGATCGCGGCGGCGCAGCCGGTGTCCGCCGCGCTGCAGGTCTTCGCCTGCACGCCCGAATGGGGGTCGCTGGCGAAAGAGCTCGGCGGCGACCGGGTGAGCGTGTACACCGCCACCACGGCGCTGCAGGACCCGCACCGCGTGGAGGCGCGCCCGAGCCTGATCGCCGCGGCGCGCCGCGCGGACCTCATGGTGTGCACGGGCGCGGAGCTCGAGGTCGGCTGGCTGCCGCTGGTGCAATCGCAATCGGGCAACGCGAGGATCCAGGTCGGCCAGCCGGGCTACTTCGAGGCGGCCTCCGCAGCCGTCCTGATCGAGAAGCCGGCGCGGCTCGATCGCGCGCTGGGCGACGTGCACGCCTCGGGCAACCCGCACCTGCACCTCGACCCGCGCAACGTCGAGCGCGTGGCCGCCGCGCTCGGCGAGCGCATGGCGGCGCTCGATGCGCAACAGGCCGGCTTCTACGGCGAGCGGACGAAGGCGTTTCTCGCGCGCTGGCGCGAGGCGGTGCGGCGCTGGGAGCGCGAGGCGGCCCCCCTCAGAGGCGCCGGCGTGGTCGTCTATCACAAGAACCTGACTTATCTCCTGGAGTGGCTTGGCATGCGCGAAGCGGGCGCGCTCGAGCCCAGGCCCGGCTTGCCCCCGGGGACGGCGCACCTCGCCGCGCTGCTCGAGCGCCTGAAGCGCGAGCCGGCGAAGGCGGTGGTGCGCGCCGCCTACAACGAGCCGCGCGCCGCCGAGTGGCTCGCGGAGCGCGCGCGCCTGCCGTCGGTGCTGCTGCCTTTCACCGTGGGCGGCACGCCACGTGCGGGCGACCTCTTCGGGCTGTACGAGGACAGCATCGCGCGGCTGCTCGAGGCCGCGCGTTGAGCCCCGATCTCGGCATCCTGTGGCCCGCGCTCGCCGCGGGGCTGCTCGTCACGGCGACGCACGCGCCGCTCGGCGTCGAGGTGCTCAGGCGCGGCATCGTGTTCATCGACCTCGCGGTGGCGCAGATCGCCGCCCTCGGCGTGGTCTTCGCCGGCTGGCTCGGCCTCGAGCCGCACGGGGCAGCGGTGCAGCTCGCCGCGCTCGCTGCGGCGCTTGGCGGCGCGCTGCTCCTCGACTGGACCGAGCGCGCCTGGCCCGAGGTGCAGGAGGCGGTGATCGGCGTCGCCTTCATCCTCGCGGCGAACGCGGCGATCCTGCTCCTCGCCGCGAATCCGCGCGGCGCAGAACACCTCAAGGATCTCCTGGTCGGTCAGATCCTCTGGGTGAGCTGGGGATCGTTGCCGCTCGTCGCGCTCGCGTCCGCGGCGATCCTGTGGGCGTGGCTGGCCTTGCGCGCGCACCTCGGGCGCACCGGCTTCTACCTCGTCTTCGCGCTCGCGGTCACCGTGTCGGTGCAGCTCGTTGGCCTGTATCTGGTGTTTGCGACGCTCATCGTCCCCGCGCTCGCGACGCGGCGCTTCGCGCGCGCCCGGCTCGCGGCCTGCTGGGGCCTGGGCGCGCTCGGCTATGCGGCAGGGCTGGCGCTGTCGCTCGTCTCGGATCTGCCCCCCGGGCCGCTGATCGTATGTGCGATGACGGGCCTCGGGCTCGCGCTCTACGCGCTCGGGCCGCGCCGCGCGCCGGTCTAGAATAACCGTTTCCCGGAGAGTCCCGATGGAGCGGTGGCACGGCACGACCATCCTTTCGGTGCGCCGCGGCGCGAGCGTGGCGCTGGGCGGCGACGGCCAGGTGACGCTCGGGCAGGTGGTGGTGAAGGGCGGCGCGAAGAAGGTCAGGCGCCTGTACCAGGACCGGATCCTGGCCGGCTTCGCGGGCGGCACCGCCGATGCCTTCACGCTCTTCGATCGGTTCGAGGCGAAGCTCGAGCAGCACCGGGGCAACCTCGTGCGCTCGGCAGTGGAGCTGGCGAAAGACTGGCGCACCGACCGGATCCTCAGGCGCCTTGAAGCGATGCTCGCGGTCGCCGACCGCGAGAGCTCACTCGTCATCACCGGCATGGGCGACGTGCTCGAGCCCGAGCACGGCATCCTCGCCA
>CAZOWR010000070.1:0-13341 GCA_964583645.1 uncultured Enterobacteriaceae bacterium | reverse complement strand
GAGCGCGTTCGCCGCCTGCTTCATGTCGGTGACCACCGGCGCGAGCAGGTGCGGGATGTCCTGGTAGGCCGAGAGCTCGAGCATCTTCGGATCCACCAGGATCAGGCGCACGTGGCGCGGCTCGGACTTGTAGAGCAGCGACAGGATCATGGCGTTGATCGCGACCGACTTGCCCGAGCCGGTGGTGCCCGCGACCAGCAGGTGCGGCATCCTCGCGAGGTCGGCCACCACGGGATTTCCCGCGATGTCCTTGCCGAGCGCGAGGGCGAGCGGCGCATGCGCCGCCGCGTAGGTCTCCGAGCCGAGGATCTCCGCCAGGCGCACCGTCTGGCGGTGCGGGTTCGGGATCTCCAGCCCCATGCAGGATTTCCCCGGGATCGTCTCGACCACGCGGATCGCCGCGACCGACAGGGCGCGCGCGAGGTCCTTCACCAGGTTCACGATCTGGCTGCCCTTGACCCCGACCGAGGGCTCGATCTCGTAGCGGGTGATCACCGGGCCGGGATACGCCGCGAGCACCTTCACCGCGACGCCGAAGTCCGAGAGCTTCTTCTCGATCAGGCGCGAGGTGAACTCCAGCGTCTCCTGCCCCACGCCGGCCTTGGCCTCGTGCGCGGCCTCGTCGAGCAGCTTGAGCGGCGGCAGCGGCGTGTCGGGCAGCTCCTCGAACAGCTTGGCCTGCTTCTCGCGCTGCACGCGCTCGGACTTGCGGATCTCGGGCGGCGGGGGCGCGATGACCAGCGGCTCGGCCCGCTCCTCGCGCTTGCGCTCCGCCTGCAGCACGACGTCGCGCTCCTCGCGCGCCTGCTCGCCGATCCTGCGGTCGCGGCGCCGCGCCCAGAGGGCCTGCGCCACCGCCAGCGTCGACTCGAGCGCGAGGCCCGTCAGCTCGGCGATGCGCAGCCAGGACACGCCGCTGAACAGGCTCCAGCCGGCCGCCGCGGCCGCGAGCGCGAGCAGGGTCGCCCCGGTGTCGCCCATGACGCCCGCGCCGGCGTCGGCGGCGAGCCTGCCGACGATCCCCCCGGCCCGCTGCGGCAGCCCCTCGCCGTAGCCCTGCAGGCGCAGCGCCTCGAGCGCGCTGCTGGCAAGGAGCAGGATCAGGAAACCCGCAAGCGAGAACACGAGCGGACGCCGGTCGGCGCCGCCGACGTCCTCGAGGCGGCGATAGCCCCGCGCGATCGCCACCGCGCACAGCGCCACCCACCAGTACGCGGACCAGCCGAAGAGCGCGAGCAGCAGGTCCGAGAGCCACGCGCCGAACCGCCCGCCCGAGTTCTGCACCAGGGGCCCGGTCATCGAGCGCGACCAGCCCGGGTCGCCGGCGTGGTGCGTCAGCAGGATCAGCAGCAGGTAGAGCGCGAGCGCCGCGAGCAGCAGCCAGCGCGCCTCGCGCAGCCGCGCCGCGAGCTTCGCGGGGAGCGCCGGCGGGGTCTTCGGTGCTGCGGGCATCGCCGCCGGCGCTCGGCCTCCGGGGCGCTACTCGGGCAGGACGATGGTGTCGCGCAGCAGGATGGTCGAGCCGCGCACCTCGATGTAGCCGCCCATCTGCAGGTCCTTCATGACGCGGCTCACCATCTCGCGCGAGGCGCCGATCATCTTGGCGATGTCCTGCTTGGGCAGGCGCTTGGTGACCATCTTCTGGCCGTTGACCTCCTCGGACATGTCGAGCAGCAGCCGCGCCACCCGCCCGTAGACGTCCAGCAGCGCGAGGCTGCCGATCTTGCGGTCGGCCTCGCGCAGGCGGTGCACCAGGCCCCGCATCACGGCCATCGCCATCTCGAAGTTCTCGGCCAGGCTGCGCTTGAAGTCGCGCTTGGCGAGCGCGAGCAGCTCGCAGGGCTCGATCGTCACCACGCTCGCCGAGCGCGGGCTCTCGTCGATCAGCCCCATCTCGCCGAAGAATTCGCCCGGGCCGATGAGGCTCAGGATCACCTCCTTGCCCTCGGAGTCGCTCATCAACACCTTGAGCCGCCCGGAGATCACGATGTAGAGCGAGTCGATGGCATCCCCCGCAGCCATGATCACCGAGCCGCGCGGCGCGCTGCGGCGCTGGATCGCGCCGACCAGCATGCGCAGCTGCTCCTCCGGGAAGCCGGCGAACAGCGGCACCGACTTCAGCACCGTCGTCGAAACCGTGGTCGCGGTCCCCGCCATTGCGGCTATGGTAGCAGAACCCCTCCCTTATACTTCGCGCATGACAGCGCCCGAGCGTCGCGTGCGGCTCCTGATCCTCGGCGCCGGCCCCGCCGGCTACACCGCGGCGGTCTACGCCGCGCGCGCCAACCTCAAGCCGGTGCTGCTCACGGGCATCGCGCCGGGCGGCCAGCTCATGACCACCACCGACGTGGACAACTGGCCGGCGGACGCCGCCGGCGTGCAGGGGCCGGAGCTGATGGAGCGCTTCCAGAAGCACGCCGAGCGCTTCGAGACCGAGGTCGTGTTCGACCATGTGCAGCGCGCGCGCCTCGCCGAGCGCCCCTTGGTGCTCGAGGGCGACGCCGCCAGCTACGCCTGCGACGCCCTGATCATCGCCACCGGCGCCTCGGCCCGCTACCTGGGCCTGCCCTCCGAGCAGAAGTACCTGGGCAAGGGCGTCTCGGCCTGCGCCACCTGCGACGGCTTCTTCTACAAGGGCGAGGACGTGGCGGTGGTCGGCGGGGGCAACACCGCCGTCGAGGAAGCGCTCTACCTCGCCAACATCTGCCGGCGCGTCACGCTGGTGCACCGGCGAACGGGCTTCCGCGCCGAGAGAATCATGGTCGACAAGCTCATGAAGCGGGTGGGCGAAGGCAAGATCGTCCTCGAGCTCGACTCGGTGCTCGACGAGGTGCTCGGGGACGCGAGCGGCGTCACCGGCGTGCGCATCCGCCCGGTGCAGAACGGCAGCGTCAAGCAGCTCGCGGTGAAGGGCCTGTTCATCGCCATCGGCCACACGCCGAACACCCGGCTCTTCGAGGGCCAGCTCGAGATGGAGAACGGCTACATCGTGACGCGCGGCGGGCTGGGTCTGGCAAGACAGGGCGGCGCCACCGCGACCAGCGTCCCCGGCGTGTTCGCCGCCGGCGACGTGCAGGACCACGTCTACCGCCAGGCCGTCACCAGCGCGGGTACCGGCTGCATGGCGGCGCTCGACGCGGAGAAGTACCTCGATGCGCTCGGATGAATTTCGCCAGGCCGTGGCCGATGTCGAGCCGCTGAGGCGCGCGCCGCGCGTCGCGCCCGCCCCGCCCGCGGCGCCGCCGGTGCCCGAGCAGCGCCTGCGCGACGAGCGTGCCGCGCTCGCCGAGAGCCTCGCCGGCCCGGTGTCGCTCGAGGACGCGCTCGACTCGGGCGAGGAGCTTGCCTACCTGCGCGAGGGGCTCTCGCGCCAGGTGCTGCGGCGCCTGCGTCGCGGGCACTGGGTGGTGCAGGCGCAGCTCGACCTGCACGGCATGCGCCGCGAGCAGGCGGCGCTCGAGGTCGCCGCGTTCCTGCGCGGCTGCGCGGGGCGCGGGCAGCGCTGCGTGCGCATCGTGCACGGCAAGGGGCGCGGCTCGCGCAACCGCGAGCCCGTGCTGAAGGCGAAGCTCAGGCTCTGGCTGCCGCGCCGCGAGGAGGTGCTGGCGTTCTGCCAGGCGCCCGCCGCGCACGGCGGCGGCGGCGCGCTGCTGGTGCTGCTTCGGACCCGAAAAGGGGTCTGACCCCTTTCTTGCTAGACCGCGGCTTCGTTGGTCTCGCCGGTGCGGATGCGCACCACCTGCTCGACCGCGGTGACGAAGATCTTGCCGTCGCCGATCTTGCCGGTGCGCGCGGATTTCACGATCGCCTCGATCGCCGGCTCGACCTGGCCTTCGGTGACCACGACCTCGATCTTGACCTTGGGCAGGAAGTCCACCACGTACTCGGCGCCGCGGTACAGCTCGGTGTGGCCCTTCTGGCGCCCGAAGCCCTTCACCTCGGTCACCGTGAGCCCGGTCACGCCCACCTCGGAGAGCGCCTCGCGCACCTCGTCGAGCTTGAACGGCTTCACGATCGCTTCGATCTTCTTCATGGTCTCCTCCCGCGGCAGGCAATTGTACAACCTATAATCCGGCCATGGCGACGCCTGTGCCGCTGTACCGCCTCGGGCGGCTGCTTGCCTTGCTCAGGCTCAAGCGCCTCGCGCTGCGCGCCTTCGGCCGGCTGACGCGCGCCGATCCCCGCCACCGCGAGGCATGGAGCTGCGCCGGGTTCCTGCTCGCCGAGCGCGGCCGGCTCGAGGAGGCGCTCGACGCCTTCGAGCACGCTCGGGCGCTCGAGCCCGGGGACGCGCGCGCGCACTTCAACATCGCGTTCCTGCAGCAGCGCCTGGGGCGCGATGCCGAGGCGCTCGAGGGGTTCCGGCGCTCGCTCGAGCTCGATCCGGGGCTGCAGCGCGCCGAGCGCGCGCTGGCGCACTCGCTCGAGCGTCTCGGGCGCGCCTAGCGCTTGCAGCGCGTGCGCGTCGCGGAGTCGCTCGCCGGCGTTGCGGCCGGCGAGTGGAACGCCCTCTGCGGCGGCGATCCGTTCACGCGCCACGAGTTCCTCTCGGCGCTCATCGAGACCGGCTGCGCGAGCGGGCGCACCGGCTGGCAGCCGCAGTTCCTGCTGCTCGAGCGCGGCGGGCGGCTCGCCGCGGCGATGCCGCTCTACCTCAAGTCGCACTCCTACGGCGAGTACGTGTTCGACTGGGCCTGGGCGGACGCCTACGAGCGCCACGGCCTCGCCTACTACCCGAAGCTGCTCGCCGCGGTGCCGTTCACCCCGGTGACGGGGCCGCGCCTGCTCGCTGCGCAGGACGCGGATCGCGCGGCGCTCGTCGCGGCGGCGCTGGAGCTCGCGCGCGAGGTCTCCTCGCTGCACGTGCTGTTTGCCACCGCGCAGGAGGCCGCGCTGATGCAGGCGGCGGGGATGATGCTCCGGCGCACGGTGCAGTTCCACTGGCAGAACGCGGGCTACGCCGACTTCGAGGACTTTCTTTCCCGCATGACGCGCGCGCGGCGCAAGAACATCCGCCAGGAGCGCCGTCGCGTGCGGGAAGCCGGAATCGCCTGCCGCTGGCTGCGCGGCGCCGAGATCGGGCGCCGCGACTGGGAGCGCTTCGAGCGCTGCTACCGGCGCACCTATGCGGCGCACCGCTCGCGCCCCTACCTGAGCCTGGAGTTCTTCCTGCGCCTGGGCGAGGTGCTGCCGCAGCACCTGCTGATGGTGCTCGCCGAGCGCGCCGGGCGGCCGATCGCCGCCTCGCTCTGCGTGCTCGCGGGCGAGGCGCTCTGCGGGCGCTACTGGGGCGCGCTCGAGCACGTGCCGCTGCTGCACTTCGAGTGCTGCTACTACCAGCCGATCGAGTACGCGATCGCCCACCGACTCGCGCGCTTCGAGGGCGGCGCCCAGGGCGAGCACAAGCTCTGGCGCGGGCTGATGCCGGTGCGGACGCACTCCGCGCACTGGCTCAGGCACCCCGGCTTCGCAAACGCCGTCGAGGACTACCTGCGGCGCGAGTCGGCCGGTCTCGCGCGCTACGTCGACGAGCTCGACGAGCACTCGCCGTTCAAGCCGGCGGCTCCCTATAATCCGGACTTCTCCAGGGGGACGGCATGAGACTCAAGGGCAAGGTGGCGATCGTGACGGGCGCCGGCAGCGGCTTCGGCGAGGGCATCGCGAAGCGCTTCGCCGAGGAAGGCGCGGGGGTGGCGGTCGCGGACATCAACGAGGCGGGCGGCGCGCGCGTCGCGGGCGCGATCTCGAGCGCGGGGGGCAAGGCCGTGTTCGTGCGCGCCGACGTGACGCGCGGCCAGGACTGGGCGAACCTCGTGGGCGCGACGCAAAGCGCCTTCGGGCGGCTGGACATCGTGGTCAACAACGCCGGCTGGACCCACCGCAACAAGCCCTACCTCGAAGTCACCGAGGCCGAGTTCGACAAGGTCTATGCGGTCAACGTCAAGAGCATCTACCTCTCGGCGCTGCACGCGGTGCCGGTGTTCCGCGGGCAGGGCGGCGGCGCTTTCGTCAACATCGCCTCGACCGCGGGAGTGCGGCCGCGCCCGGGACTCACCGTCTACAACAGCTCCAAGGGCGCGGTGATCCTGATGTCGCGCTCGATGGCGGGCGAGTTCGGGTCCGACCGCATCCGGGTCAACTGCGTCAATCCGGTGTTCAGCCCGGACACCGCGCTCTCGGCGGACTTCGCCGGCGGCGCCGTGACCGAGGAGGCGAAGCAGCGCTTTCTCGCCACCATCCCGATGGGGCGCTTCTCGACGCCGCTGGACGTCGCCAACGCCTGCCTCTACCTCGCCTCGGACGAGGCCGCGTTCATCAGCGGCGTGTGCATCGAGGTGGACGGCGCGAGGAGCGTCTAGTCTCAGGCTTCGAGCCGCCTGCCGCTCGCCGGGTCGAACCAGTGCACCTGCGCGGGGTCGTAGCGCAGCGGCAGCTTGCCGGTGCGCGCATCGACGGAAGCGTGCAGGCGCGCCGCGACGCGGGCGCCGTCCCCGCCAAGGTGCCCGTAGACAAGCGTGTCGGCGCCCAGGGGCTCGATGAGGTCCACCTCCACCGTCAGCATCGCCTCGGATTCGGCGCAGGGCTCGAGGTGCTCGGGGCGGATGCCCATCAGCCGGCCCTCGCGCGGGATCAGGTTCATGGGCGGGGAGCCGATGAAGCCGGCGACGAAGGTGGTGGCGGGCTTCGCATAGACCTCGAGCGGAGCCCCGATCTGCTCGGCGCGTCCCGCATTCATCACGATCATGCGCTGCGCAAGCGTCATCGCCTCGACCTGGTCGTGGGTGACGAACAGGCTCGTCGTGCCCAGGCGCCGGTGCAGCGCCTGCAACTCGCCCCGCATCTGCACGCGCAGCTTCGCGTCCAGGTTCGAGAGCGGCTCGTCGAAGAGGAAGACCTTGGGCTCGCGCACGATGGCGCGCCCCATGGCGACGCGCTGGCGCTGGCCGCCAGAGAGCGCGCGCGGCTTGCGCTCGAGGAACCTGGCGAGCTCGAGGATGCCGGCGGCTTTCTGCACCCGCGAGTCGATCTCGGCCTTGGGCAGGCCGCGGATGCGCAGCCCGTAGGCCATGTTGTCGTACACGCTCATGTGCGGGTAGAGCGCGTAGTTCTGGAACACCATCGCGATGTCGCGGTCCTTGGGCTCGAGATTGTTGACCACGCGCCCGCCGATCGCGATCTCGCCCCCGGTAATCGTCTCCAGCCCTGCGACCATGCGCAGCAGCGTCGACTTGCCGCAGCCCGAGGGGCCGAGGATGACGATGAACTCGCCGTCCTTGATCTCCATGCTGACGCCGTGGATCACCTGCAGGTCGGCGGTGTAGCTCTTCCTGACGTCCCTGAGCGATACCGAGGCCATTACTTTTCAGTCTCCACGAGGCCCTTGACGAACCACTTCTGCATCAGCAGCACCACCAGCGCCGGCGGCAGCATCGCCAGCATCGCGGTGGCCATGATCAGGTTCCACTCGTTGATGGCGTCGCTTCCCGTGATCATGCGCTTGATCCCGATCACGGTGGTGTACATGGACTCCTCGGTGGTGATGAGCAACGGCCAGAGGTACTGGTTCCAGCCGTAGATGAACTGGATGACGAAGAGCGCCGCCATCGTGGTCTTCGAGAGCGGCAGCAGCACGTCCCGGAAGAAACGCATCGGCGTGGCGCCGTCGACGCGCGCCGCCTCGGCCAGCTCGTCGGGCACGGTCATGAAGAACTGGCGGAAGAGGAAGGTGGCCGTCGCCGATGCGATCAGCGGCACCGTCAGGCCGGCGTAGCTGTTCAGCATCCCGAGGTCCGCGATGACCTTGAAGGTCGGGATGATGCGCACCTCCACCGGCAGCATGAGCGTCACGAAGATCATCCAGAAGATGAACATGCGCAGCGGGAAGCGGAAGTAGACGATGGCGAACGCCGAGAGGATGGAGATCGTGATCTTGCCGAGCGGAATGACGAGCGCCATCACCGTGCTGTTGACCAGCATGACCGAGACGGCGGCCTTCGATCCCCTGGTCGAGCCTGCGGTGAGCACCTGCGTGTAGTTCTCCACCAGCTTGTCGCCGGGCAGGAGCGGCATCGGCACCTGCATGATCGCCTCGAGCGTGTGGGTCGAGGCGACGAAGGTGACGTAGACCGGGAACGCGACCAGCAACACCCCCGCGACCAGCACCGCGTGCGAGAAGAACGTCAGCCAGGGCCGGTTCTCGACCATCAGTACTGCACCTTGCGCTCGATGAAGCGGAACTGCGCGACCGTCAACGCGATGACGATGAACATGAGGATCACCGACTGCGCCGAGGAGCCGCCGAGGTCGGCCGCCTTGACGCCGTCGTGGTAGACCTTGTAGACGAGGATCTGGGTCTCCTGGCCGGGGCCGCCCTGGGTGGTGGCGTCGATCACGCCGAAGGTGTCGAAGAAGGCGTAGACGACGTTCACCACCAGCAGGAAGAACGTCGTCGGGGAGAGCAGCGGGAAGACGACCGTCCAGAAGCGGCGCGTGGGCCCGGCGCCGTCGATCGCCGCCGCCTCGATCAGCGAGCGCGGGATCGACTGCAGCCCGGCGAGGAAGAACAGGAAGTTGTACGAGATCTGCTTCCATACCGAGGCGATGACGATCAGCAGCATGGCCTGGTCGCCGTCGAGGATCCAGTTCCAGTCCACCCCCAGGCCCCTCAGGGCATAGGTGATGATGCCGATCGAGGGCGCGAACAGGAACGCCCACAGCACCCCGGCGACGGCGGGCGCAACCGCGTAGGGCCACACCAGCAGCGTCTTGTAGGCGAGCGCGCCGCGCAGCACGCGGTCGGCCATCGCTGCGAGCAGGAGCGAGATCGCGATCCCCGAGAACGCCACCAGCACGCTGAAGATCGCGGTGACGCGGAAGGAGGCGAGGTAGTTCGCGTCCCTGAAGAGGGTGACGAAATTCTGCAGCCCGACGAACTGGGTCTTGAGGCCGAACGCGTCCTGCAGCTGGAACGAATACCAGACCGCCTGCGTCGCCGGCCAGAAGAAGAAGACGACCGTGATCGCGATCTGCGGCGCGACCAGCGCGTACGGCAGCCACGCCGAGCGGAAGACGACCCGCTTTTCCATGGCCCGGCGTGGCTGCGGCGGCTTACTTGTTCGCGGCCTCGAACTGCCTGAGGATCTCGTTGCCCCGCTTCACCGCGTCGTTGAGCGCCGTCTGGGCGTCCTTCTTGCCCTGGAACACCTGCTCCATCTCCTCCTCGATCACCGTGCGCCCCTGCACGAAGTTGCCGAAGCGCAGGCCCTTCGAGTTCGCCGTCGGCGCCTTGTTCGTGAGCTGGCGCACGGCCATGTCGCGCCCGGGGTTCTTGTCGTAGAACCCGGACTTCTTCGTCACGTCGTAGGCCGCCTGGGTGATCGGCACGTAGCCGGTCTTGATGTGCCACTCCATCTGCACTTCCGGCCGCGACAGGAAGGACATGAACTTCGCCACGCCCTTGTACTCCTCGGCCTTGCGTCCGCTCATCACCCAGAGCGACGCCCCGCCGATGATCGAGTTCTGCGGCGCGCCCTTCACGTCGTCGTGGTAGGGCAGGAAGCCGATCTCCCAATCGGTCTTGCCCAGCTTGATGACGTTGCCCAGCGCCCCGGCGCTGATCGTTGCCATCGCGCACTCGCCGGCGGCGAACCGGGAGTCCGCCTCGTTCCTGCGCCCGGTGTAGGTGAACAGGCCCTTCTTCGCCATGTCCGCGAGCATGGTGATGTGCTTGACGTGCACCGGTGAGTTGACGGTGAACACCGTGTCGAAGCCCGCCATGCCGTTCTGCTTGGTGCCGATCGGGACGTTGTGCCAGGCGCTGAAGTTCTCGATGTGCACCCAGGAAGGCCAGCCGGTGGTGTAGACGCACGCCTGGCCGGCGGCCTTGAGCTTCTCGGCGACCGCGATCAGCTCCTTCCAGGTCTTCGGCGGCGCCGGCGGCACGCCGGCCTGCTTGAACTTGTTGCGGTCGATGTAGAAGAGCGCCGTCGAGCTGTTGAAGGGCAGCGACAGCATGTTGCCCTTGGCGTCGCTGTAGTACCCGGTCACCGTGGGCAGATAGACCTTCGGGTCGAAAGGCTCCTTCGCTTCCCTCATCAGCTGGTAGACCGGCTTGATCGCGCCCTTGGCGGCCATCATGGTCGCCGTCCCCACCTCGAACACCTGCAGCATGTGCGGCGCCTGGCCGGCGCGGAACGCCGCGATGGCGGCTGTCATGGACTCGGGATAGGAGCCCTTGTAGGAGGTGACGACCTTGTAGTCCTTCTGCTCGGCGTTGAACTGGTTGGCGAGGCCATTCAGCGCCTCGCCGAGCGCCCCGCCCATCGAATGCCACCACTGGACCTCGATCTGGGCCTGGGCATGGGTGCTGAACAGCCCGGCGCCCGCCAGCGCCGCGACTAAGAGCTTGATACGCATGGTTCTCCTCCGAGTTTGGATGCCCGGTCTCGCGCCGGACGAGCGCCGAGTATAGCCAAAGCAGGTGAAGAAAATGCGACTTACTTTCCGCCCTTGCGGCCCCGTTTCGCCGGCGCCGCGGGCCGGTTGGCGAGCTCGAACGCGCGCAGCAGCGCGTTGCCGCGCTCGGCGGCCTGGTCCAGCGCCAGCTTCGGGGGCTTCTCGCCCCGCCACACCGCCTCGAGCTCCTCGTCGATGACGGCGCGGATGCGCAGGAACTCCCCCAGGCGGATGCCGCGCGACTCGCGCGTCGGGGCATGGAGCAGCAGCTGCCGGATGGGGATCTCCTGCTCGGGGTGCGCGTCGTAGAAGCCCTGCCGGCGGGTCGCCTCGTAGGCCGCGCGCGTCACCGGCACGTAGCCGGTCCTCTGGTGCCACTCGGCCTGGATCTCGGGCCGCGCGAGCCAGGCGAGGAACTTCGCCGCCGCGCGGTACTCGGCCGGCGGCCGCCCGGCGAGCACCCACAGGCCCGCGCCGCCGATGAGCGTGTGGTGCGGTGCCCCCGGGATGTCGTCGTAGAACGGCAGCTGCGCGGCGCCGAAGGCGAAGCGCGCGGCGCGCCGCAGGTCGCCCGTGCGCGAGGACGAGGAGGTGATCATGGCGCACTCGCCGCTCATGAAGCGCGCCTCGCCCTCGTCGCGCCGCCCGCTGTAGGTGAAGTAGCCCGAGCGCGCCCACGACGAGAGCATCGAGACGTGGCGCACCATGAGGTGGGTGTTGAAGACCAGCTTCGCGTCCAGGCCCGCGAGCCCGTTCTCGCGCGTGGCGAAGTCCTGCCTGTGCCAGGTGCTCATGCTCTCGAGGTGCACCCACGACTGCCACGCGGTGGTGAGCGCGCACTCGACGCCCGCCTCCTTCAGCTTCTCGATCGCGGCGGGCATCTCGTACCAGGTGCGCGGCGGCTGCTGCGGATCGAGCTGCGCCTTGCGGAACGCGTCCTGGTTGTAGAACAGCACCGGCGTAGAGACGTTGAGCGGCAGCGCCTGCAGCCGGCCGGCGCCGTCGGAGAAATAGCCCGCCACGGCCGGCAGGAACGCCGCCGCCTCGAGCCGTTCGCCGGCCTCCTGCATCACCCGCCACAGGGGCCGCACCGCGTCGCGCGCCGCGAGCATGTCGGCGGTGCCGACCTCGAACACCTGCGCGAGGTGCGGCCCGTTGCCGTCGCGCCGCGCGGCGAGCGCCGCGCGCATCGTCTCGTCGTAGGGGCCTTTGTACTGCGCGGCGACGCGCACCTGGACCTGCGACTCGTTGAAGCGGCGCACCAGCGTCTCCACCGCGTTGCCGCGCGTCCCGCTCATCGCGTGCCAGAAGCGCACCTCGGTCTGCGCGGCCGCCTCGGCGCAGGCGAGCGCGGCGAGCAGCAGGGTCGAAACGGCGGCGCTTCTCATGCGAGGCGCATTGTATGATGCAGGCGATGAGCGCGATCCACGAGCTGGACGCGGTCGAGGTTGCGGCGCAGTACGCGAGCGGCGCGCTCTCCCCGGTCGAGGCCGCGCGCGCTTCGCTCGAGCGCATCGCGGCGTGGGAGCCGAAGCTGAACGCCATCTACCGGCTCGACGCCGAGGGCGCGCTCGCCGCGGCGCGCGCCTCCGAGTCGCGCTGGCGCGCGCGCGCGCCGCTCTCGCCGCTGGACGGCGTGCCGCTCACGCTCAAGGAGAACATCCACACGCGCGGCGATCCCTCGCCGATCGGCACGCGCGCCAACGAGGACGCGCCGCCGCAGGCCGCCGACGCCCCGCCCGCGGCGCGGCTGCGCGAGGCGGGCTGCGTGATCCTCGGCAAGACCACGATGCCCGACTACGGCATGCTGTCCTCGGGCCTCTCGAGCCTGCACGGCATCACGCGCAACCCCTGGCGCCCGGACCGCAACACCTCGGGGTCGAGCTCGGGCGCGGGTGCCGCGGCGGCGGCGGGCTACGCGCCGCTGCAACTCGGCACCGACATCGGCGGCTCGGTGCGCCTGCCCGCGACGCACTGCGGCATCTTCGCGCTGAAGCCCAGCCTCGGGCGCGTGCCCATCTACCCGCCCTACCTCGGCCGCGTCGCCGGACCCATGACGCGCCGGGTGCGCGACGCCGCGCTCATGATGAACGTGCTCGCGAAGCCGGACGCGCGCGACTTCATGAGCCTGCCGCCGCGGAGCGCCGACTACACGCGCCTCGAGGGGTTCGACGCCCGCGGCCTGAAGATCGGCTTCCTGCCCGACATGAAGGTCGGCCTCGCGGTGCACCCCGAGGTGCGCGCCGCCGCGACCGGCGCCGCGCGCGCGCTCGAGTCCTCCGGCGCGCACGTCGAGGAGCTGCCCTCCTTCCTCACCGCGGCGCTGCTGGACGGCATGTGCCGCTTCTTCGAGGCGCGCTCCTACAACGACTTCGCGCAGCTCTCGCCGCAGCAGCAGGCGAAGGTGCTGCCCTTCATCGCCGAGTGGTGCAGCTGGCGGGCGAGGGACTTCAGCGGCCGCGACGTCATGGCGGCCCTGGGCGCGTACATGACGCTGCGCGAGGTGACCGCGGCCGCCTGCCAGCCGTTCGACTACGTCATCTCGCCCACCTCGCCCATCCTGCCCTACGAGGCGGAGGCCGCCGCGCCCGGGGACGACCCGCGCAACGCGCTGCCGCACATCGCCTTCACCGTGCCCTACAACATGTCGGAGCAGCCCGCGGCCTCGATCAACTGGTCGTTCGGCTCCGAGGGCCTGCCGATCGGCGTGCAGGTGATCGGGCGGCGCTTCGACGACGCCGGGGTGCTGAGGCTGTGCCGGGTGCTCGAGGAGCTCAGGCCGGCGCAGCGGGCGTGGCCGCAGCCGGGGTAGTTCTCCAGAGGGAAACTATTCTTACTGTGTCACAAGAGTTTACTTGCGCTTCGACGCCCGCAGTGCGGACACTG
>CAZOWR010000069.1:0-13403 GCA_964583645.1 uncultured Enterobacteriaceae bacterium | reverse complement strand
TCTTCCTGCTCGGCTGGCCGTTCGAGTGGCCGGCGATCATCCTCGTGTTCCTGCCGATCTTCTATCCGGTGATGGCTGCGCTCAACCCGATGCTCAGCGTGTCGCTCGACATACCTCCGGACATGGTGATGATCTGGTTCGGCGCGCTGGTCGCGGTGACGCTGCAGACGGCGTTCCTTTCGCCGCCGGTGGCGATGTCGGCCTACTACCTCAGGCAGGTGGTCAAGGAATGGTCGCTCGCGACGATCTACAAGGGCATGCTCGAGTTCATGATCCTGCAGGTCATCGCCATCACGCTGCTGGTGATGTATCCGGCGATCGCCACCTATTTCCCCGAGAAGCTGCAGGCGGAATCGCGCGCGGTCAAGACCGAGGAGGTCGATGACAGCATGCACAGGCTCGAGGACGCGTACGGAGTGAAAGCGCCGCGGCCCGCCGGTGCGGACAAGGACGCCAAGGACGAGGAGGAAGGGGACGCGCTGGAAAAAGACGATCTGAAGGCGAAGAGGAAGTAGTCCTGCGCGGTGCGCGCGCTGACGCCGGGCCTCGGGCCCGGCGTTTTTGTTTGTGCTAGAAGAAGGCATGCGCCACGACTTCGACGCCCCGGTCGAGCGCGCGGGCACCTGGAGCGCGCGCTGGGACCGCTACCCCGCCGGCGTCATCCCGCTGTGGGTCGCGGACACCGACTTCCGCGCCCCGCCCGCGGTGCTCGAGGCGCTGCGCCAGCGCATCGCGCACGGCGTGTTCGGCTACAGCGTGCGTCCTGCCGAGCTGCGCGAGGCGCTCGCCGGGCGCGTGCGGCGGCTGTACGCCTGGCGCATCGAGCCCGACTGGGTCGTGTTCCTGCCGGGGGTGGTCCCGGGGCTGCACCTGGCGGCGCGGCACCTCGTGGGCAGCAGCGGACACGTCCTCGTCCCCACGCCCATCTACCAGCACTTCAAGCGCGCGGTGCAGCTCGCGAACCGGGCCCACAGCGACGTACCGCTCGTCCTTTCGGGCGGCCGCTGGGTGCTGGACGAGGAGCGCCTGGCGGCGGCGCGGCGGCCCGCGTCGCGGCTGCTGTTCCTGTGCAATCCGCAGAACCCCGGCGGCACGATCTTCACCCGGGCCGAGCTCGAGCGGCTCGCGGCCTTCGCCGAGCGCCACGACCTCGTCGTGTGCTCGGACGAGATCCACTGCGACCTGCTGCTCGATCCCGGCAAGCCGCACGTGCCGATCGCGAGCCTCTCACCCGCCGTTTCACGGCGCACGGTGACGCTCGTCTCGCCCAACAAGACCTTCAACATCCCCGGCGCCGGCTGCGCCTTTGCCATCGTAGAGGATGCCGAGCTGCGCCGCGCGTTCTCGAGCGACGATCACGCGACCGTCCACGACGCTTCGGTGCTCGGCTACGTCGCGGCGCTCGCCGCGTACCGCGAGTGCGGCGACTGGCTCGAGACGCAGCTCGCGTACCTGCGCGCCAACCGCGACCTCGTGGAGCGGGAGGTGGCGCGCCTGCCGGGGCTCTCGATGGCGCACGTCGAGGCCAGCTACCTCGCCTGGATCGACTGCTCGGGCCTGGCCGCCGCGGACCCCTGGCGGCTGTTTCTCGATGCCGGGGTGGCGCTCTCGCCCGGCGAGCAGTTCGGCGCGGCGCGCTTCGTGCGGCTCAACTTCGGCACCCGCCGCGCGCTGCTCGCCGAGGCGCTCTCCCGGATGGCCGCCGCGCTCTAGCTCCGCATCCAGGCCGAGCCCCAGAGGTTGAGGGTGCGCTGCTCGTGCGGCCAGCTGCGCAGGGCCGCCTCCTTCGGCATCACCTCGAGCTCGGCGGAGAACTCCACCTTGTGGCCGTCGGGATCCTCGACCATGAAGAACAGGTTGTTGCCGGGGCCGTGCCGCCCGGGCCCCCACCACAGCGGCACCCGCAGGCGCGCCATGCGGTCGCCCCAGTCGCGCAGGTCCGCCCAGCCGCTGGTCTCGTAGCAGTGGTGGTCGGGTCGCGACTCGGGCGCGCGGAACGCCGCGAAGCTGTGGTGCTCGGGGTCCGAGCGCAGGAACGCGGCGGCGAGCGCTTCGCCCTCGAGCACGCGGTCCGACTCGAGCATGCCGAGCGCATCCCGGTAGAAGGCGAGCAGCGCCTCGAGCCGGGTGCTCGCGCAGACGAAATGCTGCAGGCGCCCGTTCGGGCCCGCGCTCGCCGCGCCCGCGGCCCGTGGCAGCCCGAAGAGTGCGCGGCGGCCGTCGGGGTCGGCGACGCAGAACGCTCCGGGCCCGAACAGCGGGCTCGGCGAGGCCTCGCAAGCGAGCCCTGCGCGCTCGAGCGCCGCGCGGTAGGCGGCGAGGTGAGCCGCGCTGCGCATCTCCAGGCCGAAATAGGGCACCGCCCCCGGGTCGCCGCGCCCCACCACGAGGCTGCGGCGGCGTCCCGTAACGCACCATTCGCCCCCGGGAAGCGCCTGCACCGCATCGCCGAGCAGCTCGCCGTAGAAGCGCGCAAGGCGCTCCGGGTCGGGGCTGTCGCGCCGCAGGTGGTGGAGCCTCGCGGGCCAGAGCGGCGGCGGCATCGGACTAGCTGCCTGCCGCGTGGGCGCGGCTCAGGGCGTCCGCCGCATGGAGCACGCGCTCGAGGTGCGGATCGTTCACGCCGAGCTTTCCCATGTGCTCGAGCGTCCTGCGGATGTAGTCCATGCAGCGGCCGCGCCGGCCGATGCCTTGCGCGACGAGCCGCGCGCGGCCATGGAGGTCGAGCTCGCGCGCGAACTGCCGGTGGGCGCTGTCGGCGACGAACGCGAGCGCGCGCACCCGGCGCTGTCCGGCGAGGGTCACCGGGACGAGCTGCGGCAGGTAGACGCGGCCGCGCATCTCGCGCCGCCACAGCGCCGCGAGCACCCGCCCGGTGCGCGCGGCCGGCACGCGAAACGCCATGCCCCAGCACGAGCCGCCGCGGCACAGTCCCACGACGAGGCCCGGACGCTCGGGCGTGCCGCGGTGGCGGCTGGAAAGGATGCACAGCGCGCGGTGGTAGCCGTGCAGCAGGCCCACCGCGCGCTCTGCGTAGCGAAATCCCGGCGACCACATCAGCGAGCCGTAGCCGAACACCCACAGGTCGCCGGGCGCAAGCGCTGCTTGAAACTGCTCCTGGGGCATCGCGCCCGCATTATAGAATCCGGCGCCAGGGAGGACCGGTGCCCGTGCAGCCGAGCGTGCGATGAGCGATTGGCCCGCCGAAGTCCACGCCACGCTGCGGGAGGAGCGCGTGCAGCTCGTGGGCTACGTGCCGGATGCCGGACACCAGCGGCTGATCGATCTCGCGCGCGCGGACCCGGCGATGCGAGCCGTGGTCCTCAGCACGGAGGAGGAGGGCGTAGGGCTCGCCGCGGGCGCCTGGCTCGGCGGCGCGCGCTGCGCCCTGCTCATGCAATCCAGCGGCGTCGGCAACTGCATCAACGCGCTCGGCATGGTGCGTGAGTGCCGCTTCCCGCTGCTCATGCTCGTCACGATGCGCGGCGAGGTGGGCGAGTTCAACCCCTGGCAGGTGCCGATGGGCCAGGCGACGCCCGCGGTGCTCGCGGCGATGGGCGTGGCGGTGCAGCACGCGGCGAGCGAGGACGAAGTCGTCCCTGCGGTCTCGGCGGCGGCGCGCCTCGCCTTCGGTTCGTACGCGGCGGTCGCCGTGCTCGTCTCGCAGCGGGTGATCGGAATCAAGAGCTTCCAGGAGCAGGCCGCGCAATGAGCGCGCCACTGCGCCGCCGCGAGGTGGTCGCCTCGCTGCTTGCCGGGCGCGGCGACATGCTCGTCGTCGCGGGGCTCGGGTCGACCGCCTGGGACTGCACCGCGGCGGGGGATGCGCCGCTCACGTTCCCCATGTGGGGCGCGATGGGCAGCGCCGCCACGATGGGACTGGGCCTCGCGCTGGCGCAGCCCGCGCGGCGCGTGCTGGTCGTCACGGGGGACGGCGAGATGCTGATGGGCCTCGGGGCGCTCGCCACGATCGGCGTGCAGCGGCCGGCCAATCTCGCAATCGCGGTCATCGACAACGAGCGCTACGGCGAGACCGGCATGCAGGAGACCCATACCGCGAGCGGCGTCGACCTCGCGGCGGTCGCGCTCGCCTGCGGCTTCGCCGCCGCTCAGGTGGTGCGCGACGCGACCGGTCTGGAGGCGGCCCGCGCAGCGCTGCGCGCTGGTGCCGGACCCGTGCTGGCGCAGGTCAAGGTGGCGCCGGAGAGGCTGCCGCTCGTGCTGCCGCCGCGCGAGGGGGCGCTCCTCAAGGCGCGCTTCCGGCGTGCGCTGCTCGGTCCGCAGTCCGAGGCGGACTAGGGCTCGCCGTACGTCAACCGCTTTGCGGCTCGCGCGTTAGCAGCGGTTGAAGCCCGCCTTTAACCCCCAGGAATCCAATGGAGACCCCGACATGCTGAAACACAGACTGCTCGTCGCGCTGCTCGCCTCGGCGTTCGCCGTGTCCGCCTTCGCGCAGACCCAGCCCGCCACCCCGGCGACCCCGGCCACCAAGGCCACTCCTGCGACCAAGGACTCGCCGGCGACCAAGGCGACGCCCGCCACCCCGGCGACTCCGGCCACTCCCGCGGCGACCGACAAGCCGGCGCCCAAGGGCAAGGCGAAGGCGAAAGGCAAAGGCAAGGGCAAGGCCAAGGGCAAGGCGAAGTCCAAGAAAGGCAAGGCGAAGGCCAAGGGCAAGATGAAGGCCGACGCCAAGAAGATGGAGGAGAAGAAAGCCGAGGAAAAGAAGGCCGAAGAGAAGAAGTAGGCGGTCCGCCGGCGGCTAGAGGAGCTTGCCGGGATTCATCAGGCCCTGCGGGTCGAGCGCGCGCTTCAGCAGCCTCATCAGCTCCAGCTCGAGCGGGTCCTTGCGCCGGGCGATCTCGGCGCGCTTGAGCTGGCCCAGGCCGTGCTCCGCCGAGATCGAGCCGCCCAGCGCCGCGACCTCGCCGTGCACGATGCCGTTCACTTCCTCGCGCCGCGGGAGCAGCGCCGCGTCGCCCACGTTGTAGTGCAGGTTGCCGTCGCCAACATGGCCGAAGCAGTACACGGGCACGCCCGGCAGCGCCGCCTCGAGCGCCGCGCCCGCGCGCTCCACCAGCTCGGCGATGCGCGACAGCGGCACCGAGACGTCGTGCTTGACGTTGGCGAACTGGGCCTCCGGGATCATCTCGCGCAGCCGCCAGAGCGCCGCGCTCTGGACGTGGCTCTGCGCCACGCCGGCATCGCGCGCCACGCCATCGGCGATGGCCTGCTCGAGCGCGCCGCCGAGGCGCTCGCCGAGCAGCTCGAAGCTGCCGGCGTCCGCGGCTTCCGCCAGCACGTACCAGGGGTGCGGCTCCCCGAGCGGATCGCGCGCGTCGGCCGCGTGCGCGAGCACCGCCTCGAGGCAGCGGCGCGAGACCAGCTCGAAGGCGCTGAGGCGATCGCCGAGCTGCGCGCGCAGGAGCGCGAGCAGCTCCACCGCGCGCGCCGGGCTCTCGAGGGCGATCCAGGCGGTCACGGTCGCCGCGGGCAGCGGCTGCAGCTTCAGCACCGCGGCCGTGATGATGCCGAGCGTGCCTTCGGCGCCGATGAAGAGCTGCTTCAGGTCGTAGCCGGTATTGTCCTTGCGCAGTCCCCGCAGGCCGTCCCAGACGCGGCCGTCGGGCAGCACCACCTCGAGCCCGAGCACCTGCTCGCGCGCGTTGCCGTAGCGCAGCACGTTGACGCCGCCGGCGTTGGTGGAGAGGTTGCCCCCGATCTGGCAGCTGCCCTCGGCGGCGAGCGAGAGCGGGAAGTAGCGCCCGGCCTCCTCTGCGGCGTGCTGCACGTTCGCGAGCACGCAACCGGCCTCCACCGTGATCGTGTCGTTGAGCGGATCGACGGCGCGCACGCGGTTCAGGCGCGCGAGCGCGAGCACGATCTCGCGCCGCGCGCCGCTCGGCACCGAGCCGCCCACCAGCCCGGTGTTGCCCCCCTGCGGCACGATCGCGACGCCCTCGGCGGCGCAGCGGCGCACCACCGCCGCCACCTCGGCCGTGCTCGCGGGACGCACCACGCATTCGGCGGCGGCGCGAAACTGGCGCCGCCAGTCGCGGAAGTAGGGCGCGGTGTCCGCCGCCGCGGTGAGCACGTGGCGAGCGCCCACGATTGCGGCGAGACTCCGGGTGAGCTCCTGCGGCATCCTTGACGCGGATTTTCCCACAGCTTAATTTGCCCCCGCGATGAGAGCGCTCGTCCTGTGCGCTGCCACGGCGCTGATTGCCGCCGCCCCGGCGCGCGCGCAGCCGGCGCTGGTGGTGGGGGCGGCGCTGCCGCAGTCCGGAATGCTCGTCGACCTCGCGGCCGATCTCGGCAAGGCGCTCCTGCTCTGGCAGGAGGAGGTGAACGCCCGCGGCGGCCTGCTGGGGCGGCAGGTGTCGCTGCGGCTGCTCGACGACGGCTCGAGCGCGGCAGCCGCAGGCGCGCTGTACGGAAAGCTCATCGTCGAGCACCGTGCCGAGCTGCTCGTCGGACCCTTCGGCTCGGCGGCTTCGCTGGGCGCGGCGGGCGCCGCGGAGCGCGCGCGGCGCGTGCTCGTCAACGCCACGGGGGCATCGCGCCTGGTGCACCGGGCGGGCTTGCGCTACGTGTTCCAGGTGCCGGCGCCGCTCGGCGGGTACGGCGGCGGCGCGCTCGAGCTCGCGCGCCGCCAGGGGTTGCAACGCGTCGTGCTGCTCGCGCGCGACGAGCCGGTGGCGCGCGAGATGGCTTTCAGGGCGCGCGAGGATGCCGGCAGGCTCGGGCTGACGGTGACCGGGCTCGTGCTGCACTCCTCGAGCGTCACCGATTTTTCCCCGCACATCGAGCGCGCGCGCGGCGCGCGCGCGCAGGCCTGGATCGCCTTCGGCCAGGTGCGCGATGCGGCCGAGATGGTGAAGAGCTTCAAGCGCCTGGGCTATGCGCCCGCGCTCTTCGTGGCGCAGGGCGCGGCCGAGCCCGATTTCATCGTGCGCGTAGGCCAGGACGCCGAGCAGGCGATCGGCATCTCGCCCTATCAGACCCGCGCCGCGACCCAGGGCAATGCGGACTTCGTACGCGCGTTCGCGCGCAAGTGGTCGGCCGAGCCCGGCGCGCTTGCGGCGCAGGGCTATGCGGCGGCCAAGGTACTCGAGGCGGCCGTGCGCCACGCGGGCTCGCTCGATCAGGAGCAGTTGCGCGAGGCGCTCGCCGCGCTGCGGCTCGAGACGCCGCTCGGCCCTTACCGCGTGGGGGAGGGCGGCGAGCAGCTCGCCGCGCGGCCGCTGCTGGTCCAGGTGCTCGAGGGCCGGCGCGAGATCGTCTGGCCGGAGGCGCTCGCCACGGCGCGCTGGCGGCTTCCCTATCCGCCCTGGGAGGAGCGCAAGCTCCTGCCGTAGAGAAGAAGGATTCCCGATGCCGCTCAACCGGACGTTCCTGTTCGCCCCGGGCAATCACCCGCGGCGCGTCGCAAAGGCGTTCACGCTGGGGGCCGACGCCGTGATCCTGGACCTCGAGGACTCGGTTGCCGTGTCGCAGAAGGAAGCGGCGCGCCGGCCGGTCGCCGAGGCGCTCGCCGCGAACGCCGCCGCGCCGCGGCGCTCGCGCGGCTACGTGCGCGTCAACGCGATGGGCACGCCCTGGTGCTTTCGCGATCTCACCGAGGTCATCGGCCCCGGCGTGGACGGCGTGGTACTGCCCAAGGTGGAAAGCGCCGCGGACCTGCACGCGATCGACTGGCTGATCGCCAACCTCGAGCGCGAGCGCGCGCTCCCCGTGGGCTCGATCGACCTGGTGCCGATCGTCGAGACCGCGGCCGGGATCTCGCGCATCGACCGCGTCCTGCAGGCGCGCAGCCTCAAGCCCTACTCGGGCACCTGGCGCGTGCGGCGCGCGGCGTTCGGCGCCGCCGACTACAGCCACGAGCTGGGGCTCATGCCCACGCACGAGGAGCCGGAGCTCGCCCCTGCGCGCTCGCGCCTGGTGCTTGCCTCGCGCGCCGCGGGGGTCGAAGGGCCTCTGGACAGTCCGTGGTTCCACTTCAAGGACGCGGCGGGGTTCGCGCAGGCGATCGCGCGCAGCCGGCGCATGGGGTTCCAGGGCAGGCTCTGCATCCACCCGGACCAGGTGGCGCCCGCCAACGAAGGCTACGCGCCCACGGCCGAGGAGATCGCGCGCGCCGAGCGGCTCGTCGCCGCGTTCCGGCAGGCCGAGGCGGGCGGCGCGGCCGCGATCGAGGTCGACGGGCAGATGGTCGACTACCCCATCGTCAGCCAGGCGGAGCGGCTGCTCAGGGCGCTGAAGGGCGAGGGGTGAGGCCGGCCCCGGGCGGCATCGCGCTGCCGCTTGCGCTCACCCTGGCGGTGCAGACGCTGGTCGCGCTCGCGGTCTACAGCGCGCCGGTGATGGCGCCGGTCGCCGGGCCCGCGCTCGGCGTCTCGCCCTCGGCGGTGGGCTATTACATCGCCGCGACGTACCTCGGCAGCATGATCGGCTCGGCCGCCGCAGGCGGCTGGGTGGCGCGCTTCGGGCCGATCCGCGTCAGCCAGGCGGGGCTCGCGCTGTGCCTCGCGGGGCTCGCGCTCGCCGCAAGCGCCGTTGCGCCGCTGGTGATGCTCGGCGGTTTCGTGGTGGGCCTGGGCTACGGCCCGACCACCCCGGCGAGCTCGGTGATCCTGGTGCGCGCCGCGCCGCCGCGGCTCTTCTCGCTCATCTTCTCGGTCAAGCAGACCGGGGTGCCCGCCGGCGGCGTGCTCGCCGGCGCGCTCATCGCCGCCGCGGTGCTCGCGCTCGGCTGGCAATGGAGCGCGCTCGCGGTGGGGCTGGCGTGTCTCGCGGCTGCGGCGCTCATCGCGCCGGCGCGCGCCGCCTACGACCGCGGGCTCGACGCGCGCGCCCCCGTGTCCCTCGGCTCTGCGCTCGCGCCCGTGGGGCTGGTGCTGCGCGAGCCGAGGCTGCGCCAGATGGCGGTCACCTCGTTCGTCTACGGCGGGGTGCAGATCACGCTGGTCACCTACCTCGTGACCTTTCTCACCGAGAGCTTCGGGCTCGCGCTGGTGCTCGCCGGGTTCGTCATGGCGGTCTCGCAGGTGGCGAGCGTGCTGGGCCGCGTGCTCTGGGGTGCGCTCGCCGACCGGGTGTTCTCTCGGCGCGCGATGCTGGGGTTGCTGGGTCTCGGGATGGGCGCCTCGGCGCTGGCGGCGCTCGCCGCCGGGCCGGACTGGCCGCGCTGGGCGCTGTTCGCCTACGCGGCGGCGTTCGGTGCCACCGCCGTGGGCTGGAACGGCGTGTTCCTCGCCGAGGTGGCGCGCATTGCGCCTGCCGGCGAGACCAGCGCGGCGACCGGCGGCTGCCTCTTCTTCACCTTTCTGGGCGTGGTGATCACGCCGCCGACCTTCAACGGCGTGCTCGCGCTCTCCGGCGGCTACCCCGCGGCCTACGCCGTGTTCGCGGCGCCCGCGCTCGCGGCAGGGGCGTGGCTCCTCGCTACAATGCCGCGGCGACAAACGACATCGCGCCGGGATCGTAGAGGCGAGAAAAATGGGGTCTGACCCCGATTTTCCGGGTCGATGCGGCAGCTGATCCTGGTGCACGGCCTGTGGGTGCCGGGGCTGGTGATGCAGCCGCTCGCGGCGCGCCTCGCAGGCGCCGGCTTTCGCTGCCGCACGTTCAGCTATCGCGGCCGCGCGCCGGGGCTGGAGGCGCACGCGGAGCGACTCGCGCGCTATGCGCGCGGCATCGGCCCGGCGAGCTTCCTCGGCCACAGCCTCGGCGGGCTGGTGGTGCTGGCGGCGCTCGAGGCCGACCGCGCCGTGCAGGTGGAGCGGGTCGTGCTCTTGGGCACGCCGGCGAGAGGCTCGGCCGCGGCGCGGCGCCTGGCGCGGCACGCGCCGGGGCGCTGGATGCTGGGCGGGAGCGCCGAGCTGCTGCGCGCGCACCATGACGCGCGCTGGACGCGGCCCGAGCCGCTCGGCGTGCTCGCCGGCACGCTGCCCTTCGGCCTGGGACGGGTCATCGGCCGGCTGCCGGGCGCGAACGACGGCGTGGTGTGCGTGGAGGAGACCGCGGTCCTGGGGATGAGCGCGCAGGCGCTGGTGCACGTAGGCCACAGCGCGATGCTGGTCTCGGCGCGCGTCGCGCGGCTCGTGGCAGGATTCCTGCTCGATGGACACTTTCCGGCGGATCCTCGCTAGCGGCGCGGCCGTCCTCGTGCTCGCGGGCTGCGAGACGCTGGGCTATTACGCGCAGGCCGTGAGCGGGCACCTGAGCCTCATGCAGGCGGCCCAGCCGCTCGAGCGGCTGCTCGCCGACCCGCAGACCCCGCGCGGGCTGCGCGAGCGGCTCGAGCTCGCGCGCCAGCTTCGCGAGTTCGCCTCCAAGGAGCTCGGCCTGCCCGACAACGGCAGCTATCGCAGCTATGCCGAGCTGCCCCGGCCCTTCGCGGTGTGGAACGTAGTGGCGGCGCCCGAGTTCTCGCTCGAGCCGCTCAAGTCATGCTTTCCGGTCGCCGGCTGCGTCGCCTATCGCGGCTTCTTCGCGCGCGGCGACGCGGAGCGCCATGCGCAGGGCCTGCGCGAGGCCGGCCACGACGTCTACCTCTACGGCGTGCCGGCCTACTCCACGCTCGGGCGCTTCGACGACCCGCTGCTCTCCACCTTCATCCAGTACCGCGAGGGGGATCTCGCGCGGCTCATCTTCCACGAGCTCGCCCACCAGGTGGCGTACGCCAGGGACGACTCGACCTTCAACGAGTCCTTCGCCGCGGTGGTCGAGCGCGAGGGCGCGCGGCGCTGGTTCGCCTCGCGCGGGCGCGACGAGGAGCAGCACGCGCTCGCCGAGGCCGAGCGGCGCAGCGCCGAGCTCGAGGCGCTATTGGAGGCCTCGCGCGGGCGGCTCGCGAGCCTGTACCGGGCGCGGCTCGCCCCCGAGGCGAAGCGAGAGCGAAAGCGCGCCGAGCTCGCCGCCCTGAAGCCGAAGCTCGCGGCGCATCCGCGCCTCGCCAGGGCCGAGCCCAACAACGCGTTCCTCGCCGCGCACGCCACCTATACGCGGCTCGTGCCCGCGTTCGAGCGGCTCCTCGCCGAGGAGGGAGGCAACCTCGAGCGCTTCTACGCGCGGGTGAAGCGCTACGCGGACAGCGCGCCCTCGAGCCGGGATCCGCTCTCGGCGCCACCGCGCTGACGGGGCGCTCAGGACAGCGGGATGTCGACGACCTTGCGGTAGGCGGGCCGCTCGAGCAGCCGCGCGAACCACGCTTGCAGCCCCGGGTGGCTCGGCCGCTCGATCGGCAGGCGCATCCAGAGCTGGACGTGGCAGCCGATCGGGATGTCCCCCATGCTGAAGGCGCTCCCGGCGACGTAGGGGCGGGAGGCGAGCACCGCGTCCAGCATGCCGAGGAGCTCGGCCGACTTCTTGCGTCCCTCTTCGATCGCCGCGGCGTCGCGCTTCTCCGGGGGCGTGCGCACCAGGCCCCAGAACACCGGCCGGAAGGCGTTGAGGAAGGTGAAGGTCCAGTCCATCCAGCGGTTGGCATTCGCCCGCACGCGCTCGTCCTGCGGCCAGAGCGTTCCCTTGCCGTGCTTGGCCGCGAGGTAGCGCACGATGGTGTGCGACTCCCAGAGCACGAAGCCGTCGTCTTCCAGCGTCGGCACGAGCCCGTTGGGGTTCATCCGCCGGTACTCGGGGGTGTTGACCACGCCGTACTGCATGCCCGCGTCGACGCGCTCGCAGGGGAGCTTCAGCTCCTCGAGGCACCACAGCGCCTTCTTCACGTTGACCGAGTTCACCCGGCCCCAGAGCTTCAGCACTCCAACCTTCCCAAAAGAGGGTCAGACCACGTTTCCCGGTCCTCCGGCGGGGAGGAAAACGTGGTCTGACCCTGATTTCCTAGAAACCGGCGGCCTGGCCGTCGCGGCGCGGGTCGCTCGCGGCGGCGTAGCCGTGCTCGAGCTTCCAGATCATCTGCGCGCTGCCGAAGTCCATGTAGCCTTCCTGCAGCTCGGTGAGCCGGTGGCCGCGGCGCGCGAGGTCCTCGAGCACCGCCGGCGCGAGCCCGCCCTCTATGTTGACCTCCAGCCCCTGCACCCAGCGGAAGCGCGGCCCGTCGCAGGCGGCCTGCGGGTTCTGACCGTAGTCGGCGATGCGCACCGTGACCTGCACGTGCCCCTGCGGCTGCATGGTGCCGCCCATGACGCCGAAGCTCATGACCGGCGCGCCGTCCCGGGTCACGAACCCCGGGATGATCGTCTGGTAGGGGCGCTTGCGCGGCCCGACCCGGTTCGGATGGCCCTCGCGCATGACGAAGGTGGCGCCGCGGTTCTGCAGCGAGATCCCGGTGCCCGGCACCACCACGCCCGAGCCGAAGCCCATGTAGTTCGACTGGATCATGGAGACCATCATGCCGGAGGCGTCCGCCGCGGTGAGGTACACCGTGCCCCCCTTGGGCGGCATGCCGGCGGCGAACGCTTGGGCGCGGTTCATGTCGATCAGCTTCGCCCGCGACTTGAGGTAGGCCGCATCGAGCAGCCGGCCCGGCGCGAACGGCATGTGCTCGAGGTCCGCGACGTAGGCGAGCGCATCGGCGAAGGCGAGCTTCACCGCCTCGATCTGCAGGTGCAGGCTCGCGGCCGAATCCACCGGCAGGCTCGCCACGTCGAACTGCTCCAGGATCCCCAGCGCGATCAGCGCGACGATGCCCTGGCCGTTGGGCGGCAGCTCGTGCACCGTGTAGCCGCGGTAGCCGATCTGGAGCGGCGCGGTCCAGTCGGGGGTATGGGCGGCAAGGTCGGAGGCGCGCAGCGCCGCGCCGTGGCGCTTGGCGTGCGCCTCGATCCGCTCGGCGAGCGCGCCCCGGTAGAACGCCTCGCCCCGGGTCGCGGCGATCGCCTCCAGCGTCGCAGCGTGCTCGGGCAGCCTGAACCGCTCGCCCGCCGCGGGCGCGCGCCCGCCGGGCAGGAAGGCCTCGGCGAACCCTGGTTGGACCTTGAGCTCGGCCGCCTGCTGCGCCCACTGGCGCGCGATGGTCGGCGAGACGAGGAACCCGTCGCGCCCGTAGCGCACGGCGGGCTCGAAGAGGCGCTCGAACGCGAGCCTGCCGAAGCGCGCCGAGAGCTCTCGCCAGGCCGAGACGCAGCCGGGCACGGTGACCGTGTGCCAGCCGCGCTGCGGCATCGCGGGCTCGCCGCCGAAGAACTCCGGCGTCCAGAGCGCGGGCGAGCGGCCCGAGGCGTTCAGGCCGTGCAGGCGGCTGCCGTCCCAGACGATGGCGAAGGCGTCCGACCCGATGCCGTTGGAGACCGGCTCTACCAGGGTCAGCGTGATCGCCGCAGCGAGCGCCGCGTCCACCGCGCTGCCTCCCGCGACGAGCATCGCGAGCCCCGCCTGCGCCGCGAGCGGCTGCGAGGTGGCGACGACGTTGGCGGCGAGCAGCGGCTTGCGCGGCCAGG
>CAZOWR010000068.1:0-13409 GCA_964583645.1 uncultured Enterobacteriaceae bacterium | reverse complement strand
TGCACATCATCGGCTCGGACCTGTTCCACCTCTACGAGGCGCACGTGCCGCGGCACTCCAAGATCTACGTCGACCTGGTGCCGCTCCTCGAGAAGGGCCTCTCCGACTACCGCGACGACGTGCGCGCGCGGCGCTACCCCGGTCCCGAGCACACCGTGTTCATGAAGGAGGACGAGCTGGCGAGGTTCAGGCAGATGATGGGGGCGAGAAAGCACGGCTAGCGCGGGGCTGAGTGGACGCTACGCTGCTGGCCGATGCCGGCCTCGCCGCCGTGGCGCTGGCGGTGGGGCTGCTGATCGGCACCGTCGGCGTGGGCGGCGTGCTGCTGATCGCGTTCCTCGCGCTGAGCGGCAGCTGGAGCATCCACCAGGCGGCCGCCACCGCGCTCGTCACGTTCTTCTTCGCCGGCCTGCTCGGCACCTGGCTGTACCAGCGCCGCGGCAGCATCGTCTGGCACATCGCGGCCCCGGTCTGCGTCGGCGCGCTCGGCTTCGGCTATCTCGGCGCAGAGGCGGCGGCGCGCATCGACTCGCGGCTGCTCACCATCTTCATCGCGCTCGTGATCGTGGGGGCCGGGATCCACGTCCTCGCCCCGCAGCGCGCGCAGGCGCGGTGGCGCAGCGGCCGGGGCTGGCGCGAGCAGTTGCTGCTCGGCACGGTCGGCGCTGCCTCGGGCCTGGGCTCGGGCCTCTCCGGTGCCGGGGGGGCGGTGTTCTCGGTGCCCTCGATGATGATCCTGCGCTACGTGCCGCTCGCCGCGGTCGCGACCAGCCAGGTGCTGCAGATCGTCGCCGCGATCTCCGGCTCGATCGGCAACCTGCGCCACGGCTTCATCGACTGGCGCGCCGCCGCGCTCATCACCGCGTTCGAGCTTGCCGGCGTCATGCTCGGCGTGCGCCTGGCGCACGCGGCGAGCGCTGCCGCGCTGCGCCGCCTCGCAGGGGCGCTGTGCATCGCCAGCGGCGGCCTGCTGCTCGCGCGCTCGCTGTGAGCCCGCCCGAGCAGCACCTTGCGACGCGCTGCGCGGCGGGCCTGTTCGACTTCTCGTTCATGAGCCTCGCCGAGTTCTCCGGCGCCACGGCGCTCGAGCGGCTGCAGACGCGCCGGCTCGCGGACCTCGCGCCGGGCCGCATCGCCTACACGCTGCTGCTGAACGAGGACGGCAGCGTGTTCAACGACGCGACGCTCTGGCGCATCGACGCCCAGCGCTGGTGGCTCTTCACCGGGCGGCGCAGCGACCTGCGGCGGCTCGGCGCGGCGGCGCGCGACCGCTCCGGCGAGCACGCCGTGCTCGCGCTGCAGGGGCCGGCGAGCGGCGCGATCCTCGCCCGGGTAGCGGGCGAGGCGCTGGTTCGCGGGCTGGCCTATTTCCGCTTCGTGGCCCAGGGCTCGATGCTGATCGCCCGGCTCGGCTACAGCGGCGAGCTCGGCTACGAGCTCGTCGTGCCGAGCGCCGTGGCTCCCGGGCTGCGGCAGGCGCTGCTCGAGGCGGGCCGTGGCGAGGGCCTGTGCGAGTGCAGCTTCGCTGCCGCCGACAGCCTGAGGATCGAGTCGGGCTACGTGCTCTTCGAGCGCGAGATCGACGGCCGCGCCAATCCCCGGGAGCTGGGACTGCAGCGGCTGGTCGAGCGCTCCCACGCCCGGTTTGTGCTCTCGCGGCGCCTGGTCGGGCTGGAATTGCTCGACCGGCCGCCGCGCCGCGACCTTCCCCTCGCGCAGGTCACGAGCGAATGCCTGTCGCCGATTCTGCAAAAGCGCATCGCGCTGGGCTTCGCCCCTCCGGACGCGCGCCCGGGGAGCGGGCTGCGGCTCGCCGACGGGCGCGCCGCCCGCGCGGCGCGGCTCCCCTTCTACGATCCCGGGCGCCGCCTGCCGGGCGGCGCGCCGCTCTAGGATGAGGCCGGCCGACCCGCTTCGTGGAAAAATGCTACTGCAACCGAGCGGGGAGTGGTGTCAAGAAACGGACAGCGCGTGACTGCAAACGTCGCAATAATGCGCAGAGGCGGAGATGGGCACCCTGCATTCACTGGTTCCGAGTCCCGGCGCGGCGCTTCCTGCCGCGCTGCGCCGCGCCGCCGGGCAGCCGGTGCTGCTCGAGCAGCTCTGCGGCGCCGATCGCCAGCGGTTCCTCGACCGCTGCACCGAGCTGAGCTTCCGGCCGAGGGACACGATCTTCTCGCAGGGCCTCCCGACCAGCGCCGCGTTCGTGATCGTCGAGGGGCTGGTGCGGACCTATTACCTGTCGCCGGTGGGGCGCGAGGTGACGATGGCGTTCTGGTCGAACGGCGACCTGATCGGGGGCCCGGCGCTCTTCGGCGAGCGCCCGCGGCACATCTGGTCGGCGCAGGCCATGGGCCCGACGCGCGTGCTCGCCATCTCGACGCGGGCGCTGAAGCAGCTCGCCGAGGAGCTGCCCGCGGTCGCGCTCGCCATCATCGATGCGCTGTCGTTCAAGCTGCACTGGGTGTCGCTCATGCTCCAGACCATGGGCACGGAGTCCGTGACGCAGCGCCTCGCCACGCTGCTGCTGCGGCTGAGCGAGACCTACGGCGAGCCCTCACCCGAGGGCACCGTGATCCGCTACCCGTTCAGCCAGGCCGATCTCGCCAGCATGGTCGGCGCGACGCGGCCCTGGGTGAGCACCACCTTCGGGCGGCTGCAGAAGGAAGGCATCGTGGCGATGCGCAGCCGCCGCATCGTCATCATCCGGCTCGCGAAGCTGAAGGAAATGCTGTAAACCCACCGGACCAAGGAGGAAACCATGTACAAGGAGCTGCACTTCGACACCTGGGGCACGCTGGTCGACAACTACTCGATCGCCGACGTCATCGAGCCCTACGTCTACGAGAGTCACCTCGCGCAGCGCATCGCCCAGGACTGGCGCCAGCACCAGAAGTGGGCGATGTTCTACACTACGCTCGCCGACAGTTTCGTCATCCACCCGGGCCTGAACAACGCCTGCCTGAAGTGGGCGCTCGACAAGAACAATGTCAAGCTGTCCAAGGAGGCATTCGACAGCATCTGCAACCAGTACCACAAGCTGCGCGCCTACCCGGAGGTGGTGAACGCGCTCAAAGGGATGAAGGCGCTCGGGCTGACTCTGCGCATCGTCGCCAATCCCACCAAGAAGATGATCGAGGACCACTCGAGGTACGCCGGCACGCTGCCGTACATCGACGAGATCATCTCGAGCGGCGAGGAAGCGCAGGCGTTCAAGCCCTCGCCCAAGGTGTTCCAGCTCGGCATCAGGAAGGCCAAGTGCAAGAAAGAGGAGATCCTCTGGGTCACCGGCCACTTCTGGGAGATCGTCGGCGCCAACCGCCAGGGACTCGCCACGGCGTGGGTCAACCGCGCCCAGCACCCCAAGCTCGAGATCGGCGTCGAGCCGACCTACACCGTGCCGCACATGCAGGCGCTGACCGACCTGCTCGCCGACAAGATGCGCAAGGCCGGCTAGGGCCACGGAGGGGAACTGCTCCTGGTGGAGCATCCGGACTTCAAATCCGGAAGGGGCCGCGTGCGGTTCCTGGTGGGTTCGACTCCCACTCTCTTCCGCCACCGGACGAGGCGCCGTGACCAAGCCGCGCCCCGGGGGCCGGGTCGGGCTCGCGCGCCTGCCCTCCGTAGACCGGGTCCTGCAGAGCGAGGCGGGACGGACGCTGATCGGCGCGCACGGGCGCACCGCCGTGCGCGATGCGGCGCGCGCGGTCCTCGCGGCAGTGCGCGCCGGGCGGTCCGTGCCGGCGGGCGCTGCCGACCCTGCGTGGATCGCCGCCCGGTGCGCGGCGAGGCTCGAGGCGCGCGCCGCGGCCTCGCTCCGTCCGGTCTTCAATCTCACCGGTGTCGTGCTGCATACCAACCTCGGGCGCGCGCTGCTGCCGGAGGCGGCGCGCGCCGCCCTCGACGCGGCAGCGGCCCATCCCTGCAACCTCGAGTTCGACCTCTCCGCAGGGGGGCGCGGCGAGCGCGACGAGCACGTCGAGGGCCTGCTGCGCGAGCTGACGGGGGCGGAAGCCGCCACCGTCGTGAACAACAACGCGGCCGCGGTGTTCCTGCTCCTCAACACGCTCGCGCTGCGCAAGGAGGTGATCGTGTCGCGCGGCGAGCTGATCGAGATCGGCGGCTCGTTCCGCATGCCCGACGTCATGCAGCGCGCGGGCTGCCGGCTGCGCGAGGTCGGCACGACCAACCGCACGCACCGCCACGACTACGAGGGCGCGATCGGCGCACGCACCGGGCTGCTGCTCAAGGTGCACACCAGCAACTACGTGGTGCAGGGATTCACCGCCGCGGCAAGCGAGCGGACGCTCGGCGCGCTGGCGCGCAGCCGCCGCATACCCTTCGCCGTGGACCTCGGCAGCGGCGCGCTCGTGGACCTCGCCAAGTGGGGCCTGCCCGCCGAGCCGACGCCCCGGCGCTCGCTCGAGTGCGGCGCCCACCTGGTGACCTTCAGCGGCGACAAGCTCCTCGGCGGGCCGCAGGCGGGGATGATCGTCGGCGAGCGCGCCCTGATCGAGCGCATCCGGCGCAACCCCGTGAGGCGCGCCCTCAGGCTGGACAAGCTCAGGCTCGCGGCGCTCGAAGCGGTGCTCAAGCTCCACCTGAGGCCCGAGGAGCTGGCGCGCCGGCTGCCCACCCTGCGCATGCTCGTTCGCCCCCTGGCCGAGATCGAGGCCTGCGCCGCCCGGCTCCTTCCGGCGCTCCGGCAGGCGCTCGGGAGCAGCGCGGAAGCGTCGATCCGGCCTTCCGCGTGCCAGATCGGCAGCGGGTCGCTGCCCATGAACACCCTGCCGAGCGCCTGCCTCGCCCTGGTGCCCGGGCAGCGACGCAAGGGCGCAGGTCTCAAGGGGCTGGCCGCGGCGTTCCGGGGCCTGCCGGTGCCCGTCATCGGCCGGATCGAGCGCGACGCGCTGTGCCTCGACCTGCGCTGCCTGGAGGACGAGGCCGGGTTCCTCGAGCAGCTGCCCCGGCTGCGGCCGTAAACTGCTTTACAGCCGCCGGACGGGCCGCACGCTAGGATCACCGGGGCAACTGGGAGCCACGCCATGCCGCGACTCGAAGTGCTCGATCCGGAATCGCAGGAGTTCATCCGCAACTTCCGCTGCCGCGAGTCGGGCGAGCCGGCCTGGACCCCGCTCGCGAAGCCGCTCAGCGAGTGCAGGGTCGCCCTGATCACCTCCTCCGGCCTGATCCGCAAGACCGATACGCCGTTCGACCTGTCGAACCCGGCCGGCGACCCGAGCTACCGGGTCATCCCTTCGGCCAGCGATCCGTCCGAGCTGACGCTCTCCATCGTCAGCACCAACTGGGACCGCAGCGGGTTCATGGCGGACGTCAACGTCGTGTTTCCCATGGAGCGCCTGCGCGAGCTCGCCGCAAGGCGGGTGATCGGCTCGCTCGCCGAGGAGTTCTACGCCTTCATGGGCTCGATCTTCCAGATCGACCCCGTCATCGAGAACAGCGCGCCGGAGGTGGGCCGCCGGCTGCGCGACGCGCGCGTCGACATCGCGCTGCTGGTGCCGGTCTGACCGCTCTGCTCTCACACCGTGGGTGTGATCCAGAGGGAAATCGAGCGCGCTGGCGTGAGCACCGTCTCGATCAGCCTGGTGCGCGAATTCACCGAGAAGGTGCGTCCTCCGCGCGCCCTGTGGGTGCCCTTCCCCTTCGGCCGCCCGCTGGGGGCGCCGCACCACGTCAAGGTGCAGCAGCAGGTGATCCTGCGGGCCCTGTCCCTGCTCGCCGCGCCCGCGGGCCCGGTGCTCGAGGAGTTCGCGCTCGATCCCGAGGACGAGCGGCTCGACGCCAGGCACCAGACGCTCGGTCGCAGGTGCGGCCCGCAGGGCTGCAGCCTGGACGACCTGCCGCTGGAGGACGAGGCCGCGCCGGCGCCGCCGGTGGAGACGCCGTACGCCGGAAACCTCCAGGGCGTGCTCCACGAGCTGTCCGTGCTGCAGGCGGCGCACCGGCGCTATCGCGAGCGGCGCCGCGGACGCACCGCGGTAGGCGCCTCGGGCACCGCGCCGGAGCGCATCGCCGACACGGTGCGGGCGATCCACGCGTTCATCGAGGGCGAGGGCATGCCTGCGCGGAGCGCCGAGCTCGCGCAGCGTCTGCGCGAGCTTCCCGAGCTGCCCTACGTCAGGCTCATGATCGACGACCTGAAGGCCTTCTACATGGAGTCGCGCGTCGAGATGGCGCCCGGGGAGGCCGCCGACGCCTCGCGCGTCAACGACTGGTTCTGGCTCAACACCTGGGCCGGTCGCATGATCATCGCGGCGCGCGACCGGATCGTCGTGCTCACCGATCGCAAGGGCGACCCGAACTGGATCGTCGCGCGGGCCATCGTGCCGCGCGGCTACGGCAAGAGCGCCTACACGCTCGGCCACGTCCTCTCCGAGGAGTGAGCGGAGGAGCGCCATGGACGTGATCGTCTTCTACGGCAACGGCTGCAGCGCCTGCCACGAGGAGATGGAGCTGCTGAAGAGGAGCAATGTCCCCTTCACGGCGCGCAACGTGTCGACCGATCGCACGGCGCGGGACGCGCTGATCGCGCTGGGATCGCGCACCGTGCCGACCACGCTGGTGGACGGGGAGATGATCATCGGCTTCGACCGGGAGCGGCTGCAGCAGCTGCTTGGCCTCTGACTCCGCGTTGACACCGCGCAGGCCCTGTGGTGACATGGGCCGCGCATGCCCGCGGTGGAGCCGGGAATCCTCGACAACCTGCCGGGCGCCGAGCGCGAGCTGTTCCTTGCCCGGTGCACGCTGCAGCGCTTCCACAAGGGCCAATACCTCTGCGCGCAGGGCGGGCTGCACACCGAGAACTTCGTCGTCCGCGAGGGCCTCGTCAGGACCTTCTACACCTCCCCCGGGGGGCGCGAGATCACGCTCGGCTACTGGAGCAGCGGCAACCTGCTCGGCGGGCCGGACTTCTTCCAGGTCTGCCCGCACATCTGGTCGGCGCAGGCGGTGCGCGACAGCGAGAGCTGGGTCATCAAGGCGGCGGACTTCCGGGCGCTCACGCTCGAGGTGCCGGCGATCGCCGATTGCGTGATGCGGGCGCTCAGCTTCAAGATGCACTGGTTCTCGCTGCTCTGCCAGATGCTCGGCACCGAGTCCGCCGGCATGCGCATCGCGCGGCTGCTCCTCATGCTGGCGCCGATCTACGGCGTGGCGCGCGCCGGCGGCGTCGCGCTGCGCATCAACCTGACGCGCGAGGAGATCGGCAACATGGTGGGGGCCACGCGTCCCTGGGTGAGCCGGGCCCTGGGCAGGCTGCAGAAGGCGGGCGCGGTGAAGATCGACGCCGCGCACCACCTCGTTCTCGACGTGCCCGCGCTCGAGGCGTTCCTCGCCCCGGCGCAGCGGGCGGCGGGCGGGCGGCGGCGCTAGGCGAGAAGGATCGCGGCCGACACCGCGATCATCAACAGCAGCGTGAACCTGCGGAAGCGCGTGTCGTTGAAGCGGCTGAAGGCACGCGCACCGAGCACGATGCCGCCGAAATAGCCCGGCGCGAGCACCAGGCCGAAGACCAGCGCGCCGACGCCGAGGACGCCGCTCGCCCACAGCGCGGCCAGCGCGGCCAGCGAGATCGCCGCCGTGAACAGGGTCATGTTGGCGCGCGTCGTCTCGATCGAATCGGGGCCCGAGAGCAGGTACAGGACCACGGGCGGGCCGGCCATGCTGGTGGCGCCGATCATCGAGCCGCCGAGCGCCCCGACCGCCGCCGATGTCGCCAGGCGCTGGCGTCCCGTGTAGCGCCAGCCCGCGAGCAGCAGCAGCGCGAAGGCGATGACCACGCCGGCGATCACGCGGCGCAGCAGCAGCGGATCGAGGCTGGCGAGGGCGAAGGCCCCGACCGGGGTCATCGCGACGGCGGCGGCGACGATCGGCCCGATGGTGCGCCAGCGCACCTGGCGGCGCGTCTGCGCCAGCAGGTTCGCGCCGGCAAACCCCTCCAGCAGCAGCGCCACCGGCACCGCGAGCAGGGGCCCGAGGAGCAGGGCGAGCGGCGGCGACATCACCATTGCGCCGCCGAAGCCCGTGATGCCGCGCACCACCCCGGCGATCGCCGCGATTGCCACCGCCGCGGCGACCACTTCAGGCGCGTAGGGCACTCGAGAGCTTGCGCGCCGCCCCGCGCAGGTCGGGCAGGAAGCGCTTCACGCCGGCGAGCGTGAGCCGCGCCTCGGCCGCCGAGATCGCCAGCGCGGCGCAGGGCTGCCCCGCCCGCTGCCCGGGCACCGGCACCGCGATGCAGACCACGCCGGACATGAACTCCTGGTTGTCCGTCGCGTAGCCCTGGCGCCGGATGCGCGCCAGCTCCCCGCGCAGGCGGCGCGCGTCGGTGATGGTGGTCGCGGTGTAGCGCGTCAGCGGCGACTGCGCGAGCTGCGCCTCGAGCGCGTCCTCCGGGAGCTGCGCGAGCAGCAGCTTGCCGATCGCGGTGCAGTGCAGCGGCACGCGGCTCCCCGGCTCGAAGCGCAGCCCCAGCGGCCACTGCGACTCGACGCGGTCCAGGTAGACCGCGTTGCCGTCCGACATGACGCCAAGGTTGCACGATTCGCCGGTGCGCCGCGCGAGCGCGGCGAGCAGCGCGTGCGGCGCGCCCGCGCGCGCGGTCGTCTGCACCACGCCCATCGCGAGCCCGAGCAGCCGCCGGCCCTCGACGACGCGCCGGCGCCCCGGCTCGCGCGCCAGGAACCCGAGCCGCTCGAGCACACCGACGATGCGGTGCGCCGTGGGCTGCGGCAGGTCGAGCGCGCCCGCGAGCTCGGCGATGGACATGGGCCGGTCGCGCGAGGCGACCGCCTCGAGCACGCGCAGGGCCTTGGGCACCGCGCCCGCGGCGTCGCCGCGCCGCTGCGTGCGCGCCGGGGCGCTCATGCCGCGACCACCAGCTCGGCGCCCGCAAAGCGGATGCGCGCGCGCTCGAAGTCGCGGCGCTCCCCGACCCAGCGCACCAGCTCGTGCAGGGGCGTCGTGTGCCAGCGGCATTCCGGAACCGGATCGCGCAGCGGCGCGAGCAGCGCCTCGTCGTAGAAGGCGGCGAGCAGCACGCGCTCGTCGTCGTTGCCCGCCGCACCGAGGCGCCGGCGCAGCCGCGGCACCCACGGCTCGAGGCGCGCGCCCGGGCGCTCGCCCACCCGCTCCCCGGGGCGGATGCCGGCGCGCTCGAGGAACTCCGGCGCGGGCGGCGCGGCGAGCCGGCCGTAGTCCCCGCGCGCGTACTTGCGCACCTCGTCCGGGATCGTCCGGTAGCGCTCGCCCTGCACGACGTTGAGCACCGCCTGGGTGATGATGTACTGGGCGAACGGGCTCACCACGATCGGGTAGCCGAGGTCGCGCCGCACGCGCGCCGCCTCCTGCATGATCTCGGGCAGCCGGTGCTCGAGCCGCATCACGCCGAGCTGGGTGCGCAGGTTCGAGATCATGCCGCCCGGAATCTGATGCTCGTAGAGCGCGGGGTCGCAGCGCGCGACCTCCCCGCGCGGCTTGTCCTCGGCGGCGCAGAGCCACTCCAGGTAATCCGAGGCCTCGGCCATCGCGCCGGCGTCCAGGCCGCAGCGCAGGCCGAGCGCGAACGCGCGCTCGCGGATGTCGCCCGTCCCGGGAAGCGAGGCGCCGTTGGCAAGCGGCTCCAGCGCAGTGTAGGCGTACTCGAAGCCCGCGCCCATCGCGACCGAGTAGACCTCGGGCGCGAGGCCCGACTGGCAGTGCGAATGCAGCTTCAGCGGCACGCCCGGTGCCGCCGCGCGCACCGCGGGAAACAGCGTCGCGCCGCGCTGCGGGGTGAGCAGCCCCGTCGGGTCCTTGATCGAGATGTAGTCCGCGCCCATGTCGACCAGCTCGCGGCAGCGCGCCGCGTAATAGGCGTCGTCGTGCACCGGGCTCAGGCTGTAGGTCATCATGGCGTTGACGCGCATGCCGGCCGCGTGCGCCGAGGCGAGCGAGGACGCGACGTTGCGGTTGTCGTTGAGCGCGTCGTACACCGTGAGCACCTTCACCCCGAGCCGCGCGAGCACCTGCGAGTTGAGCGCCACGATGTCGTCCGGAAACAGCTCGAAGGTGTACAGGCTCTGGCCGCGCGTCAGCGCGTCCACCGGCGTCGCGAGGCGCTGGCACAGCATCTGCACCCGCCGCCAGGGGTTCTCGTGCAGGTAACGCACGCAGACGTCGAACACCGCGCCGCCCAGCACGTTGACGAAGTCGTAGCCGACGCGATCGAGCGTGCCGAGCATCGGCGCCATCATCGCCGTGGTCATGCGCGTGGCCCAGAGGCACTGGTGCGCGTCGCGCAGCGTCACGTCGACGAAGCGCATGCGGCGCCGCCGGCGGCTCATCGCGTGGTGTCGATCGCGATCAGCGGCTGGCCGTACTCGACCGGCTCGGCGTTGCCGACGTAGACCTGCGTCACGACCCCGGCGTGCCCCGCGGGGATCGAGTTCATGAGCTTCATCACCTCGATGATGCACACGGTGGTGTCGGGCGAGACGCGCCGGCCGGGCTCGACGAAGGGCGGCGCGCCCGGCTCGGGCGCGCGGTAGAAGGTGCCCACCATGGGGGCGCGCAGCAGCACGGTCCCCGCCGGCAGCTCGCCCGGGCTGGCGTGCGCATGCGGCACGCGCAGCGCGGCGCTCGCCGGCTCCGGCGACAGCTTGCCGCCGACCGGCGCTGCGCTCGCCGCGGGCGCCGGCGCGCCGCCGACCCCGTTCATGCGCTTGACCTCGATCTCGAGGTCGCCGGCGCGCAGCCGAAACTCGCGGAACTGCGCCGCCGAGCGCACCAGGCCCGCCAGCTCGGCGAGCTCGCGGTAGCTCGGGGAAGGCGCGGGCGGGCGGCGGCGGCTTTTCATGTTGCGGAAGAAAGCATTCCGGTATGCGGAGATGTTTGCACAGCGGGCGGGCGTTTGCAATAATCCGCCGCGGAGGCGCCCATGGCCGAGCCCGTCATCATCACCGTCGCGATCACCGGCGCCGTGCCGAGGAAGCAGGACAACCCGGCCGTCCCGGTGACGCCCGCCGAGCAGGTCGAGTCGACGCAGGAAGCCTTCGAGGCGGGCGCTTCGCTGGTCCACATCCACGTGCGCGATGCCGACGAGTCGCCGGGTTCCGACCCCGAGCTCTACGGCCGCGTGCAGGAGGGCGTGCGCAAGCACTGCCCGGGCATGATCGTGCAGTTCTCGACCGGCGGTCGCGGGCGCGAGCAGGCGAAGCGCGCCGCGATGCTATACCTCAGGCCGGACATGGCCTCGCTCGCCACCGGCTCGGTGAACTTCGCGACGCAGATCTACGAGAACCCGCCCGACTTCGTCGAGGGGCTCGCCAGAGCCATGCTCGAGCACGACATCAAGCCCGAGATCGAGGTGTTCGACCTGGCGATGCTCTACAACGCCGCCGGTCTCGTGAAGAAGGGCCTGCTCAAGGATCCGCCGCACGTGCAGTTCGTCATGGGGATCCCCAACGCCATGCCGGCGCGGCGCAGCGTGTTCGATTTCCTGCGCGCCGAGATCAAGGCGGTGCTCCCCCGCGCGACCTGGGTGGCCGCGGGCGTGGCGCGCCATCAGTGGGAAGTGAACCAGTGGTGCCTGGAGACGGGCGGGCACTGCCGCACCGGACTGGAGGACAACCTGAGGATCGAGGCCGACCGCCTCGCGGCGAGCAATGCCGAGCTGGTGAAGAGAATCGTCGATCACTGCGGCGAGTTCGGGCGCCGGCCCGCCACGTCCGCCGAGGCGCGCGGAATTCTCGGCCTGCGGGCCGCCGCCTAGCCTCCGGGCGCACGCACCTGCTGCCCTACCTGAAGAGCGCCGCCGCGGTCGCGGCGGTGGGTTTCGCCGCACAGCTGCTGGCGCAGGCGCTACCGCTGCCGCATTACTCGGTGCTGTTCCTCGCGGCGGTGATCGCGAGCGCGGCGCTCTGGGGACTCGGGCCGTCGCTGCTCGCCGCGGTCCTGAGCGTCGCTGCGGGCAGCTTCCTCTTCTACACGCCGATCTACAGCTTTCGCGTCGCCAACCCGCAGGACCTGGCCGACCTCGCGGTCTTCGTGGTCGTGGCGGCGCTCACCAGCCGGCTCGCCGCCGGCGTGCGCACGCAGGCGCTCGAGGCACGGCGCCGCCAGGCGATCATCGGCGGGCTCTATGCCTTCAGCGAGCGCCTGGCGGCGAGCACCGACCCGGCGCAACTGAACGCGGCGATCCTCGAGCACCTGGCACCCGTGCTCGGCCACCCCCTCTACCTGCTCCTGCCCGAGGATGGAACGCTCGCCGTCGCGGCCGCCAGCGGCGGCGCCGAGGCCCTGCCCGGCGAGGTGCTCGCCGCGGCAGGCCGGGTCATGGCGGGGGGCGCGGGGGCCCCTGCGGCATGGCGCATCGAGCGCCTCGCCACCGCCCAGGCCACCGTAGGGGTGGTGGCCGCGCGCCCGGGCGGGGCGGCGCGCGCGCTGGACGCCGACCACACGCGGGCGCTGCTCGGGCAGGCGGCCATCGCGGTGGAGCGCGCGCGGCTCGCGCGCGAGATTGCCGAGGCGCGCTTGAAGGCGCAGGGGAACGCCTTGCGCGAGGCGCTCGTCAACTCCGTATCGCACGAGCTGCAGACGCCGCTCGCGGCGATCCTCGGCTCGGCGACCACGCTCGAGTCCTTCGGCGAGGCGGCCGACCCGGGCGCCCGGCGCGAGCTGGTGGCGACCATCCGCGAGGAAGCCGAGCGCCTCGGCAGCTACATCGGCAACGTGCTCGACCTCACGCGCATCCGCTCCGGCCAGATCGCGCCACGCCTGGAGCTGGTGGAGCTCTCGGATATCATCGACGCCGCGCTGCGGCGCAAGCAGCGGGTGCTGGCCGGGCGCGAGCTGCACCTCGCCCTCGCGCCGGACCTGCCGATGCTTCAGCTCGACCTGTTCCTCATGGAGCACGCGGTGGCGAACGTCCTGGACAACGCGGCGAAGTACTCTCCCGCCGGCTCGCGCATCGACGTCGCCGCCGCGGCGAGCGGGCGCGAGGTGGTGCTGGAGGTCACGGACCGGGGCAGCGGCATCCGCGGCGAGGACCTGGAGCGCGTGTTCGAGGCTTTCTATCGGGGCCCGTCGCCGCCGGGGCGCCCCGCAGCGGGCACCGGGCTCGGCCTCGCCATCTGCCGCGCCTTCGTCGAGGCGAACGCAGGAACGGTGACGGCAGCGAGCGCCGCGACCGGCACCACGATCCGCATGCTCCTGCCGATCCCCGCAGCCGATGGCTAGCGCCGGGGCGCGCGTGCTCGTCGTCGACGACGAGCCGCAGATCCGCAGGTTCCTGCGCCTCGGCCTGGAAGGCCACGGCTACGCGGTGCAGGAGGCGGCCACCGCCGAGGCCGCGCTGCGCCTGGCGGCGAACGCGCGCCCCGATCTCGTCGTGCTCGACCTGGGATTGCAGG
>CAZOWR010000067.1:1461-13560 GCA_964583645.1 uncultured Enterobacteriaceae bacterium | reverse complement strand
CCGAGCGCGCATCGAGGTCACACACCACCGCCGCGACCTCCGCCGCCGCGAGCGCGGCGAGCGCCGCCTCGACGCCGCCTTCCTCGATCACCTTGTAGGCGCCGCGCGAGAGCTCGCGCGCCGCGCGCGCGAGCGCCGCCTCGCCCAGCACCAGCGCCGCGCCGCGCGCCTTGACGGCGGAGGCCGGCCGCGTCGCGGCCACCTCGAGCGCGATCGCCACGTTCGCGGCTTCGGCGATCGTCGCGCGCAGGTCCTCCTCCTGCCAGGGCTTGGAGACGAAGCGGAACACCTCGCCGTCGTTCACCGAGCCGACGATGGCGGCGAGGTCCGAGTAGCCGGTGAGCAGCAGCCGCACCATGCCCGGCGCGAGCGACCTGGCGTGGCGCAGCAGCTCCACGCCGGGCATCTCGGGCATGCGCTGGTCGCTCACCAGCACGTGAAAGCGCCGCGCGCGCAGTTGCTCGAGCGCCTGCGCGCCACCGGGCGCGGTCTGGACCTCGTAGCTGTCGCGGAACAGCGCGCGCAGGGCGTTCAGCACCCGCTCCTCGTCGTCGACGAAGAGCACGCCGGGACGACGCACGGCGGGTGCAGCGGTGGCTGCAGGAGCCGCCGGCGCGGGCGCCGCCGGCTGCGCCGTGCCCAGCGCCCGGCGCAGCGCCCCGACGTTGCTCGCGAGCCGCGGCGCGGGCGCCGGTGCGGCGCCCGGGAACGCGCTCTTGAGGGCCTCGAGCAGCTCACGCGCGCCGCGGTAGCGGCTCTCCGGGCGCTTGGCGAGCGCGTGCGCGAGCACCATGTCCACCGTCACCGGCAGGCGCGGCTCCCATTGCGAGGCGGGCGGGGGCGCCGACTCGAGGATCTGGCGCATGAGCTGCGCGCCCTGGGACTCGAACGGGCGCCTGCCGGCGAGCACCTCGTAGCAGATGGCGCCCGCGGCGTAGATGTCGGTGCGCTCGTCGGCGGGCCGGCCCTCGTACTGCTCGGGCGCCATGTAGAAGGGCGTGCCGAGGACCTCGCCCGCCTGGGTGAGGTGCGAGGCCTCGATCCTCGCGATGCCGAAGTCGCTGATCTTGGCCACGCCCATGGTGCTGACGAGCACGTTGCCGGGCTTGATGTCGCGGTGGATGACGCCGCGCGCGTGCGAGTAGTCGAGCGCTTCCAGCATCTCCTCGAGCACCGAGGGCAGGCGCGCGAGATCGGGCCGCCAGCCCGCGAGCAGGTGCTCGCGCAGCGATCTTCCGTCCACCAGCTCCATCGCGATCCAGGCGTGCTCGGCATCCTCGCCGTACTCGTAGACCGCGACGATGTTGGGGTGCTGCAGGCTGCCTGCGGCCTGCGCCTCGCGCTTGAAGCGCTCCAGCACCGGCGCGCTGCCGGCGCGCTCCAGGTCCGCCTTGCGGATCACCTTGAGCGCCGCCGGGCGCTGGATCACCGGATCGGTGCCGCGATAGACCACCGACATGCCGCCGCGGCCCAGCTCGCCCTGGATCGCGTAGCGCCCGATGCGCGCGGGGAACATGGCGCGCTAGGCCGCGAGCGTCGCCGGCGGCTTGAGCGGCAGCAGCACCGTGAAGCGGGTGCCCGCGCCCGGGCGCGACTGGACCTCGAGCCTGCCGCCGTGGCTCTCCACGATCTTGTAGCTGACGGCGAGCCCCAGGCCCGTGCCCTGGCCGACCGGCTTGGTGGTGAAGAACGGGTCGAAGATCCTGGGCAGCACCTCGGGCGGGATGCCGTGGCCGTTGTCCGCGACCTCGACCGCGACGTGCGCCGCATCGCGCATGCCGGTGCGCACGGTGATGGCGCCGCCCTTCTCGGGCGTCGCCTGCGCGGCGTTGGTGAGCAGGTTGAGGAACACCTGGTTGATCTGCGAGGGCGAGCAGGACACGCGCGGGATGGGACCGAACTCGCGGCGCAGCTCGCGGTGCTTGAGCTGGTGCTGCGCGATGCGGATCGAGGCCTCCAGCCCCTCGTGCAGGTCGAACTCGGCGACGCGGCTGCGGTCCAGGCGGCTGAAATCCTTGAGGCTGGCGACGAGCTCGGAGATCTGGCCGATGCCGAAGGCCCCGTCCTGCACCTGGCGCGCGGTGTCCTCGAGCACGCCGCTCCCCTGGAGCGCGTCCACGCTCGCGCGCACCGCGGCGAACTGCGCGGCGAGCCGGGCCTCGTCGGCGCCCTCGGCCGAGAGCAGCTCGAGCAGCCGCGCCGTCTCCGCGGCGAGCCGCTCGAAGTCCGGCATGCGCTTGCGCACGCCCTCCAGGCTCGCCTTGACGTAGGCGAGCGGCGTGTTCACCTCGTGCACCAGGCCCGCCACCATCTGGCCGAGCGAGGACATCTTCTCGCTCTGCACCAGCATCGCCTCGGATTCCTTGAGCCTGGCGAGGGCCTGCGAGAGCTCGCGCGTGCGCTCGAGCACGCGCGCCTCCAGCGTCTCGTTCGCCTCGCGCAACATGCGCGCGATACGGTCGATCTGGCGGCGCCGCTGGTCCAGGCTCCACGCCAGGAACGCGAGCACCGCGAGCAGGAACCCGGAGTAGTACAGCAGCCAGACGCGGTACAGATCGGCCTGCGCGGCCGCATCGTCGTAGGCGCGCTCCAGCGCCCGCGCCACCAGCTCCAGCCGCGGCCCGGTCGAGGCGAGCCAGGCCTGGTCGAAGAGCGCCTCGCCGAGCGCGCGCAGCTCGGCGAGGCGCGCTTCGTTCTTGTCCTCGCGCGCCTCGAGCGCCGCGCGCTCGGCCTGCACCCGCGCGAAGCGCTCGAGGAGCGCCGCCTTGTCCGCGAAAGCGAGCTTCAGCCCCGCGAGTCCCGCGCCGAGCGCCGGGCTGCCCAGGCGCAGCGCGTTGACCTCCAGCCGCGCATGGGCGCTCGCATGGCGCGCCGGCGCCTGCACGGCGCGCGGGGACGCCTGGCGCAGCCGCGTGCCGATGAGCTGGTCGTTCCAGCGCGCGTCGATGGCGCGCAGCTCGGCGAGCGCGCCGCGCGCGCCCTCCAGGGCGGCGAAATCGAGCAGCCCGCTCTGCCAGTAGAGGAACGCCCATCCCGCGGCGAGCACGAGCGCCATCAGGGCGTAGCCGGCGATCCTGAGCATGCGCATGCGAAAGCGGGCAGTATAGGGCCGCGGAACCGCGGCCCGGCGCCCCGGTCGAAGCGCTTACGGGTAAAATGTCGTCAAGCGTGTCCTCGATCAACCTCACGCATCACTTCCTGATCGCCATGCCCAACATGGCGGACCCGTACTTCTCCCGGAGCCTGACCTTCGTCTGCGAGCACAACGACCAGGGTGCGCTCGGCATCGTGGTCAACCGCCCGATCGACATGACGGTGCAGGCGCTGTTCGAGCGGCTCTCGCTCACGCTGCGCCACACCGAGCTTGCCGATGCGCCGATCTACTTCGGCGGCCCGGTGCAGACCGACCGGGGGTTCGTGCTGCACGCGCCCGCCGGCAACTGGCAGTCGACGCTGCGCGTGCGCGACGCCATCGGCCTCACCACCTCCAAGGACATCCTGGAGGCGGTCGGGCGCGGCGAGGGGCCGGCGAAGCTGCTGGTGAGCCTCGGCTACGCCGGCTGGTCCGCCGGGCAGCTCGAGCACGAGCTGGCGCAGAACGCCTGGCTCACGGTGGAGGCGAAGGACGCGATCATCTTCGACGTGCCCGCCGAGGAGCGCCTGCCGGCGGCGATGGAGCTGCTGGGCCTGGATTTCGCGCGGCTCGCCGACGCGGCGGGACATGCCTGAGCGGGCCGCCCGCACCGTCCTCGCCTTCGATTTCGGACTCAAGCGCATTGGCGTCGCGGTGGGCGACGCGGGCCTGAAGAGCGCGCATCCGCTCGCCGTGATCGCGGCGCCCGGCTTCGCCGACATCGGCCGGCTGGTGAGCGAGTGGCAGCCGGCGGCGCTGGTGGTCGGGCTGCCGGTCGCCGAGCGCGGCGCGCACCCGCTCGCGCGGCGCGTGGAGCGCTTCGCGCGCCAGCTCGAGGGGCGCTTCGGCCTTCCGGTGGCGCGGGTGGACGAGCGTTTCAGCTCGCTGGAGGCCGGGCACCGGCTGCGCGGCCTGCGCGCGCGCTGGCGGGCGCTCGACTCGGTGGCGGCGCAGCTCCTGCTCGAGCAGTACTACGATGAACGCGCTGCCTGACGCGGAGGCGCTCGTCCCGCGGCTCGCGGCGGAGCTCGCCCCGCGCGTCACCGCCGCGAGCGCCATGGTGGGCCTGTACACCGGCGGCGCCTGGCTCGCCGAGCGCCTGCACGCGGCGCTGCGCCTCGAGCAGCCGCTCGGGCTCATGGACATCGCGTTCTACCGCGACGACTACGCCGCGCAGGGGCTCAAGCACGATCCCAAGCGCACGCGGCTGCCCTTCGCGGTCGAGGGGCGCGACCTGCTGCTGGTGGACGACGTGCTCTACACCGGGCGCACGGTGCGCGCGGCGTTGAACGAGCTCTTCGACTACGGGCGCCCGAGGAGCGTCGCGCTGGTGGTGCTCGCCGACCGCGGCGGACGCCAGCTCCCGATCTGCGCGCAGCACTGCGGCGCGCAGGTGGAGGTCCCCGAGGGCATGCGCCTGAGGCTGAAGCGCGACCCGGCCGGGCGGCTGCGGCTCGAGCTCGAACGTGCAGCGTAATCCGCAGCTCAACGCCCATGGGGAGCTGCAGCACCTGCTCTCGATCGAGGGGCTGCCGCGCGAGATCCTGCTGCAGATCCTGGACACCGCCGAGTCCTTCGCCGGGGTCACCGAGCGCGAGGTGAAGAAGGTGCCGCTGCTGCGGGGCAAGAGCGTGTTCAACCTGTTCTTCGAGCCTTCCACCCGCACCCGCACCACCTTCGAGATCGCCGCCAAGCGGCTCTCGGCCGACGTCATCAACCTCAACATCGCGGCGAGCTCGCAGTCCAAGGGCGAGTCGCTGCTCGACACGGTGGCCAACCTCTCGGCGATGCAGGCCGACCTGTTCGTCGTGCGCCACAACGCCTCGGGGGCGCCGTACCTCATCGCGCGCCACGTCAAGCCGCACGAGCACGTGATCAACGCCGGCGACGGGCGCCACGCGCATCCGACCCAGGGGCTGCTCGACCTGTACACCATCCGCCACTACAAGAAGGACTTCTCGCGCCTCGTGGTGGCGATCGTCGGCGACGTGCTGCACTCGCGCGTCGCGCGCTCGCTGATCCACGGCCTCACCACGCTGGGGGCGCCCGAGGTGCGCGTCATCGGGCCGCAGACGCTGATCCCCGCCGGGGTCGAGGCGCTCGGCGTGCGCGTGTTTCACGCCATGCGCGCGGGCCTCGAGGACTGCGACGTGGTGGTGATGCTGCGGCTGCAGAACGAGCGCATGAACGGGGCGCTGCTGCCCTCGGCGCAGGAGTTCTTCAAGCACTACGGGCTGACCGCCGAGAAGCTCGCCGCCGCGCGGCCCGACGCGATCGTGATGCACCCGGGGCCGATGAACCGCGGCGTCGAGATCGACACCCCGGTGGCCGACGGCCCGCACTCGGTGATCCTGCCGCAGGTGACCTTCGGCATCGCGGTGCGCATGGCGGTGATGTCGATCGTGGCGGGCAACTGATGCGGATCCTGATCCGGGGGGGACGCGTCGTCGATCCCGCGAGCGGCAGGGACGCGACCGGAGACGTCTTCGTCGCGGACGGCAGGATTTCGCAGGCCGCGGGAGAAGCGGACCGGACGATCGATGCACGCGGGCTGGTCGTCGCGCCCGGACTCGTCGACCTCGCGGCGCGCCTGCGCGAGCCGGGCTACGAGTACAAGGCGACGCTCGAATCCGAGATGGACGCCGCGGTCGCGGGCGGCGTGACGAGCCTCGCCTGCCCGCCGGACACCGACCCGCCGCTGGACGAGCCGGGCCTGGTCGACATGCTGCGCCGGCGCGCCAAGGCGCTCGAGCGCGCGCGCGTCTACCCGGTGGGCGCGCTCACCGCCAAGCTCGCGGGCGAGCGCCTCACCGAGATGGCCGAGCTCGCGGAAGCCGGCTGCGTGGCTTTCTCGCAGGCGAACGCGCCGCTTCCCGACACGCAGGTGCTGTGGCGCGCGCTGCAGTACGCGGCGACCTACGGCTTTCCGGTATGGCTGCGCGCCGAGGACCCGTGGCTGGCGCGCGGCGGGGTGGCGCACGACGGCGAGGTGGCGACGCGCCTCGGGCTGCCGGGGATCCCGGTGTTCGCGGAGACGATCGCGCTCGGCACGCTGCTCGAGCTGGTGCGCGCCACCCGGACGCGCGTGCACCTGTGCCGGCTCTCCAGCGCCGCTGCGGTGGACATGATCCGCGCGGCGAAAAAGGAGCGCCTGCCGGTAAGCTGCGACGTCGGCATCCACCACGTGCACCTCTCGGACATGGATCTCGGCTTCTACGACGCGCATTGCCGGCTGGAGCCGCCGCTGCGCAGCCAGCGCGATCGCGACGCGCTCGCCGCGGGGCTGGCCGACGGCACCATCGACTGCGCGGTCTCGGATCACGCGCCGGTGGACGAGGACGGCAAGCACCTGCCGTTCGCGGAGGCCGAGCCGGGCGCGACCGGCCTCGAGCTGCTGCTGCCGCTCGCGCTCAAGTGGGGCCGCGAGCGGGGCCTCGCGCTCGCCGCGACGCTGGCGCGCGTCACGAGCGACCCCGCGCGCGTGCTCGGCGTGGCCTCGGGCCGCATCGCGCCGGGCGCGCCCGCGGACCTGGTGCTGTTCGACCCCGAGGCGCCGTGGCGCGTGAGCGCGCAGTCGCTGCGCAGCCAGGGCAAGAACTCGCCCTTCCTCGGCTACGAGCTCGCCGGCCGGGTGCGCGCCACGCTGGTCGCGGGCCACGTGGTGTTCGAGCAACCGTGAGGGCACTCGCGATCCTGCTCGCGCTGCTCGCCTCGGGCTGCGGCATGCTCGCGCGGCGCGAGCCGCCGCCGGCGCCGCCCGCGCCGCAGGCGAAGCCCGAGGCCCCTCCTGCGGCAGCGCGCCCCGGCGGCTACTACAAGGACGACGGCCCGGGGGCGAACCCGCCCGCGGACCTCGCGGCGATCCCGGATGCGGTGCCGCGCGCGGAGCCCTTGCACCGCTACGCGAACCGTCCCTACCGGGCGCTCGGGCGCGACTACGTGCCGCTCGCGAGCGCCGCGGGCTTCCGCCAGCGCGGCCGCGCGAGCTGGTACGGCCGGCGCTACCACGGGCAGAAGACCTCGAGCGGCGAGCCCTACGACATGTACGCCATGAGCGCGGCGCACCCGGTGCTGCCGATCCCGAGCTACGCGCGGGTGACCAATCCGGCCAACGGCAGGAGCGTCGTGGTGCGCGTCAACGACCGCGGGCCGTTCCACGCCGACCGGGTCATCGACCTCTCGTACGTCGCCGCCTGGAAGCTCGACATCGTGCGCTCGGGCAGCGCGCTCGTCGAGGTGGAAAGCGTGGCGCCCGCAGACGCGGTGCCCGCGCCGGCGCCGGCGCCAGCCGCCGAGGCGGGGGGCGTCTACGTGCAGCTTGGCGCGTTCGCCGCGCGCGCGAGCGCCGAGGGCTTGCGCGCGCGCCTCGCCCGGGAGCTCGCCTGGCTGCCGGAGGCGATCGAGATCGCGCCCTCGGGCGCCCTGTATCGCGTACGGGTCGGGCCCTTCCGCTCGCGGGAGGACGCGCAGCCGGTGGCCGAGCGCATCCAGGCGGAGCTCGACCTGCAGCCGCTGATCGTCGCGCGTTAGCCGGTAGAATCGCGCTTTTTTCGACCGGCACACCCGTGTTGCGCCTCCTGCTGCTGCCGATTCTGCTGCTCGCCGCGTGCGCCCGCGCGGAGGCGCCGCCGCTGCCGCAGGGGATCGGCCGCGCCTGGGTGGTGGCCGACCTCACGAGCGGCCAGCTGCTCGCCGCCGAGCGGCCGCAGGAGCGCGTCGAGCCCGCCTCGCTCACCAAGCTGATGACCGCGTACCTGGTGTTCGGCGCGCTGCGCGAGGGCAAGCTCGCGCTCGAGCGCCGGGCCGCGGTCTCGATGCGCGCGCGCCGCGCGCCGGGCTCGCGCACCTTCCTCGAGCCGGGCATGCCGGCGACGGTGGAGGAGCTCGTCCGCGGCATGGTGGTGCAGTCGGGCAACGACGCCGCGATCGCGCTCGCCGAAGGCGTGGCGGGCAACGAGGAGGCGTTCGCCAGGCTCATGAACCGCGAGGCGGCGCGCCTCGGCATGAAGGGCTCGCGCTTCGCCAACGCTTCCGGCCTGCCCGACCCGCAGCACTACACGACGCCGCACGACGTGTACCTGCTCGCCGCGGCGCTGATCCGCGACTTCCCGGCCGAGTACGCGCGCTACTACTCGCAGCGCGAGTTCCGCTACAACAACATCACCCAGCCCAACCGCAACCGGCTGCTGTGGCTCGATCCCAGCGTCGACGGCATGAAGACCGGCTACACCGAGGCCGCGGGCTATTGCCTGGTGTCCTCGGCGCGGCGCGACGGCCGGCGGGTGCTCGCGGTGCTGATCGGCTCGAGCTCCGAGTCGGCGCGCGCGCAGGAGTCGCTCAAGCTGCTCAACTGGGCGTTCCAGTCCTTCGACGCCGTGCGCCTGTATGGCGAGGGCGAAGCGGTGCGCGAGATCGAGGTCTGGAAGGGCGCGCGCGACCGCCTGAAGGCCGGGCTCGCCGGCGCGCTCGTGGTCACGGTGCCGCGGGGCGAGGCCGGCAAGCTCAAGGCCGAGCTGCTGTCGCAGGCGCCGCTCGTCGCCCCGGTGGCGGCGGGCCAGCGCGTCGGGGTGCTGCGCGTGATGCTCGAGGAGCGCGCGCTCGGCGAGTATCCGGTGGTCGCCCTCGAGCCGGTCCCCGCCGCGGGGCTGATGGGGCGGGCCTGGGATACACTGCGGCTCTGGATGAAGTGACGGGGTGCGCATGGTTTTCCTCAACGGCCGTTTCCTTCCCCTCGGCGAGGCGTTCGTCCCGGTGCTCGATCGGGGCTTCATCTTCGGCGACGGCGTCTACGAGCTGGTGCCGGTGTACTCGCGCGTGCCGTTCCGGCTCGAGGAGCACCTCGCGCGCCTGGAGCGCAGCCTCGCCGCGGTGCGCATCCGCAATCCCCACGGCCGGGCGGCGTGGGGCGAGCTGATCGCGCAGCTCATCGCCCAGCAGCCCTTCGAAGACCAGGGCGTTTACCTGCAGGTCACGCGCGGCGTCGCCAAGCGCGACCACGCCTTCCCGCAGGACGCCGCGCCCACCGTGTTCGCGATGGCGAATCCGCTGGTGAGCCCGCCGCGCGAGCAGGTCGAGCAGGGCGTCGGCGCGCTGAGCGCGGTGGACAACCGCTGGCTGCGCTGCGACATCAAGTCGGTCTCGCTCCTCGGCAACGTGCTGCTGCGCCAGCTCTCGGCGGATGCCGGCGCGGCGGAGACGATCCTGTTCCGCGACGGCGCGCTCACCGAAGCCTCGGCCTCCAACGTCTTCGCGGTGAAGGCCGGCGTCATCCTCGGCCCGCCCAAGTCGAACCTGATCCTGCCCGGCATCACCTACGACGTGGTGGAGGAGATCGCCCGCTCCGCCGGGCTGCCGATCGAGTTTCGCGCCGTCACGCAGGCCGAAGTGCGCGCCGCCGACGAGCTCTTCCTCAGCTCCTCGTCCAAGGAGGTGCTCGCCGTGGTGACGCTGGATGGCCGGCCGGTGGGCGCGGGACGCCCCGGGCCGGTGTTCCGGCGCGTCTATCAGCTCTACCAGGAATTCAAGCAGCAGGTCATGCGTGCCGGAGCGCAGCGCCAGGCCGCTTGAGGAGGCGGGCGCGCTCGCCTTTCCGACGCCCTTCCCGATCAAGGTGATGGGACGCCGCGAAGGCGGCTTCGCGCAAGGGGTGCTGCAGATCGTGCTGCGCCATGCGCCGGACTTCGAGCCCGCGAGCATGGAGATGCGCCCGAGCCGGCAGGGACGCTACCTGAGCCTCACGGTCACGGTGAACGCGACTTCGCGCGAGCAGCTCGACGCGCTTTACCAGGACCTGTGCGACCACCCGGCGGTGGTGATGGTGCTGTGACGCTCGTCGCGGAACGCATCGTGCTGAGGCGCCTCGGGCGGGTCGAGTACCAGTCGACGCTGGAGGCGATGCGCGCCTGGAGCGCGGCGCGCGATGCCGCGGCGGGCGACGAGCTCTGGCTGCTCGAGCATCCGCCGGTGTACACGCTCGGTCAGGGCGCCGATGCGCGCCACGGGCCGGAGCGCGACAACGGCATTCCCGTGATCCGGAGCGATCGTGGCGGCGAGATCACCTATCACGGCCCCGGCCAGCTCGTGCTCTACACCCTGGTGGATCTCGCACGCCGCGGCATCGGGGTGAAGCGCTTCGTGTGGCTGCTCGAGCAGTCGGTGATCGACCTGCTCGGCACGGGCGAGCGCCGGGCGGGGGCGCCGGGCGTCTACGCAGGGGGCGCGAAGATCGCCTCGCTCGGGCTGCGCATCTCGCGCGGCCGCGCCACGCACGGCATCGCGCTCAACGTCTGCATGGACCTCGCGCCGTTCGCCGCCATCGATCCCTGCGGCTTCGCCGGGCTCGCCGTGACGCAGGCGCGCGACCTCGGGATCGAGGGCTCGGTCGAGTCGCTCGGCACGCGCCTTGCGCGGATCCTCGCCGGGAGGCTCGAGGATGCGTGAGGCGGGCGCGAAGGAGAAGGGCGCGCTGAAGACTGCGCCGCTGCGCTTCCAGCCGCGCGCGCCGCTGCGCAAGCCCGACTGGATCCGCGTGCGCGCCCCCGCCCCGGGCTCGCGCTACCACGAGCTGAAGCGCATCCTGCGCGAGCAGCGCCTGCACACGGTCTGCGAGGAGGCTTCCTGCCCCAACATCGGCGAGTGCTTCGGCAAGGGTACCGCCACCTTCATGATCCTGGGGGACATCTGCACGCGGCGCTGCCCGTTCTGCGACGTGGCGCACGGCCGGCCGCTCGCCCCCGACGCCGAGGAGCCCGCCCACCTCGCCGAGACGATCGCGCGCCTTGCGCTTGCCTACGTCGTCATCACCAGCGTCGACCGCGACGACCTGAAGGACGGCGGTGCGCAGCACTTCGTCGATTGCATCCGCGCGGTGCGCGCGGCCTCGCCCGGCACCGCGATCGAGGTGCTGGTGCCCGATTTCCGCGGCCGGCTGGAGCGCGCGCTCGAGATCCTCGAGGCGGCGCCGCCGGATGTCATGAACCACAACCTCGAGACCGTGCCGCGCCTGTACCGCCGCGCGCGGCCCGGCGGCGACTACGCGCATTCGTTGGAGCTCCTCGAGTCCTTCAAGGCGCGGCACCCGCGGGTGCCGACCAAGTCCGGGCTGATGGTGGGGCTGGGCGAATCCGACGACGAGATCCTCGCCGTGATGCGCGATCTGCGCGCGCACGGCGTGGAGATGCTCACCCTCGGCCAGTACCTCGCGCCCTCGGCGCACCACCTGCCGGTGGAGCGCTTCGTGCCCCCGGAGGGCTTCGCGCTGTTCGAGCGCGAGGCGCAGGCGCTGGGCTTTCGCCATGCCGCGATCGGGCCGCTGGTGCGCTCGTCTTATCACGCCGACCGGCAGGCCGAGCGGGCGGGCCTCGCCTAGCGCAGCGCCATCCCGTCCATCACGCCGCGCACGCCGGGCACTGCCGCGGCGGCCTTGAGGGCCTTTTGCCGTTGCCGGTCGTCCTGCACGAAGCCCGAGAGCAGCACCTGGCCGCGGTTGGACTCCACGCCTACGTCGAGCGATTTCAGCTCGGGCTCCTTCAGCAGCGCCGCCTTGACGCGGGCGGTGAGCATGGTGTCGTCGACGTACTTGCCGGCGAGCACGCGGTCGTGGATCGCCTCGGCCTTGATGAACTCGGCCGGACTGAGACGGCCGTCGCGGTTGGCGTCGGCCTCGTTGAACGCGCTCGCGTAGTCGCGCAGGTGGCGCACTTCCTCGCGCGAGAGGAAGCCGTCGCGGTTGCGGTCGAGGCGGTCGAACTTCGGGTTGTCGCTGCCCAGCGCCAGCGCCGGGGCGAGTGCGATCGCCAGGAGGTAGACGGGTCTCACGCTCATGCGTTGCTCCTTTCAGAACGAGGTAATGACTGCACTGCATCTGCCGTGCCAGCAGGCCCTCTCGTCCGGCTTCAATGACTTACACTTGACCCCGGTGCGACCGGGAGCGCGAGATCGTCGCTCGCCGGCGACGGAAGGAGGTG
>CAZOWR010000067.1:0-1451 GCA_964583645.1 uncultured Enterobacteriaceae bacterium | reverse complement strand
AAGGAGGTGCCATGGGTATTTCGAGGATCGCGGCGCTTGCCGCATCGGCGTTGCTCTGGGCCGGCGCGATTCAGGCGGCGGGGCTCGACCGGATCAGCAACCGCGACGCCGTCTCCGGGCTCAAGGCGGCGCTGGAGAAAGGCGCCGGATCCGCGGTCTCGCTTCTGGGCCGCACCGACGGCTTCTTCGGCAACGGCGCGGTGAAGATCCCGCTGCCCGATTCGCTGGCCCGCGTCGAAGGGCTGATGCGCGGCGTGGGCATGGGCAGGTACGCCGACGAGCTGATCCTCACCATGAACCGCGCGGCCGAGGCCGCCGTCCCCGAGGCGAGGAAGCTGCTGGTGGACGCGGTGAAGAAGATGAGCGTGCAGGACGCGAAGGGCATCCTCACCGGGGGCGACACCTCGGCCACCGAGTACTTCAGGCGCACCACCTCCGAGCCGCTGCGGGGCAGGTTCCTGCCGATCGTGCAGAACGCGACGCAGAAGGTGAAGCTCGCCGAGAAGTACAACGAGTACGCCGGCAAGGGCGCGCGCTTCGGCTTGCTGAGCAAGGAGGACGCCAGTCTCGACGGCTACGTGACGCAGAAGGCGCTGGATGGCCTGTTCTACATGATCGCGCAGGAGGAGAAGAGGATCCGCGCCGACCCGGTCGGGGCGGGGAGCAGCATCATCCAGCGGGTGTTCGGGGCGCTGCGCTAGCAGCGCCGGTCGACGCGCTAGGACCGGGCTGCGTTATGAGGAGCGCGAAGTAACGACGGCCGACGGAATCCGGCGACTGTGCGACTAAGTGGGCCCGGTCCAGATCCGGTTCGGCAACCGCTCCTGCTTCACCGGCGCCCTGGTGCTGGGCGACGAGGTCCTGCTCGGCGCCGTGCCGATGGAGGACACGGATCTGGTGGTGTCCCCTTCGACCCGGACCGTCACGGTCAATCCCGCGAGCCCGAACATTCCCTCTTCCACCGCGAAGCCGCTCGGCCCGCCGCCCGCCTAGGCCATCTTCATCGTCTTCGGCAGCCAGAGGATGAGCTCGGGGAAGGCGATGAAGACGCCGACGGTGATCACGTCGGCGACGAAGAACGGCAGGATGCCGCGGAACACGGTGGTGAGCGGGATATCGGGCCGCACGCCGTTCACCACGAAGCAGTTCAGCCCGATCGGCGGGGTGATGAGGCAGATCTCGGCCATCTTCACCACGATGATGCCGAACCAGATCGAGTCGTAGCCGAGCGCCATCACCGCCGGGTAGACCACCGGCAGCGTCAGGAGGAGCATGCCGATCGCGTCCATGAACATGCCCAGCACGGTGTAGAAGAGCAGGATCGCGATCAGGATCGCGAGCGGCGGCATGTCGAGCGCCACCACCCACTTGGCGAAGGCATCCGGCAGCCCCGCGAAGCCGAGGAACCGCACGAACATCAGCACGCCCCAGATGATCGAGAAGATCATCAC
>CAZOWR010000066.1:0-13746 GCA_964583645.1 uncultured Enterobacteriaceae bacterium | reverse complement strand
CAGCGGCGGCATGCGCCAGCGCATGATGATCGCCATGGCGCTCGCCTGCAATCCTCAGCTCATCCTCGCCGACGAGCCCACCACCGCGCTGGACGTCACGATTCAGGCGCAGATCCTGGAGCTGATGCAGAGCCTGTCCAAGCGGCTCGGGGTGGCGATGCTGATCATCACCCACAATCTCGGCGTGGTGGCGCGCTACGCCGATCGCGTCAACGTGATGTACGCCGGCCGCATCATCGAGCGCGCCACCGCCCGGGAGGTGTACGCCAATCCCCGCCATCCCTACACGCTGGGGCTGCTGCGCTCGGTGCCGCGCCTGGACGAGCCGATCCGCGAGCGGCTGGTGCCGATCGAGGGCCAGCCGCCGGACCTCACGCGCCTGCCGCCGGGCTGCGCCTTCACGCCGCGCTGCGCCTTCAAGGTCGCGCGCTGCGAGGCCGAGGCGCCGGCGCTCGAGGCGGTCGCCGCAGGGGGCCACGTCGCCGCGTGCTGGGAGTCGGCGCGGCTCACGCGGAAGGCCGCGGCGTGAGCGCACCGCTCCTCGAGGTGAAGGGCCTCGTCAAGCATTTCATCGTAGGCGGCGGCATGCTCGGTCGCGGCGCGGGGCTGGTGCGCGCGATCGACGGCATCGACTTCTCGATCCGGCGCGGCGAGACCCTCGGCCTGGTGGGCGAGTCCGGCTGCGGCAAGACCACCACGGGACGCTGCATCCTGCACCTCGAGCGGCCCACCAGCGGCCGCATCCTGTTCGAGGGCGCGGACCTGACCGCCATGTCCGAGCTCGAGCTGCGCAAGGTGCGGCGCCGCATCCAGGTCATCTTCCAGGACCCGTATTCGTCGCTCAACCCGCGCATGTCGATCGGCGACATCCTCGCCGAGCCGATGAAGGTGCACGGCATCGTCGTGGAGAAGGCTGCGCGCGCCGAGCGCGTCAAGGAGCTCCTCGTCCAGGTGGGGCTGCTGCCGCAGCACGCCGAGCGCTTCCCCCACCAGCTCTCGGGCGGCCAGCGCCAGCGGGTCGGCATCGCGCGCGCGCTCGCCATGGAGCCCTCGCTGATCGTCTGCGACGAGCCGGTCTCGGCGCTCGACGTCTCGATCCAGGCGCAGATCGTCAACCTGCTCGAAGACCTGCAGTCGAGGTTCGGACTGACCTACCTCTTCATCGCGCACGACCTCTCGGTGGTGCGCCACATCTCCGACCGGGTGGCGGTGATGTACCTGGGCAAGATCGTCGAGCTGGCGGACCGCCGCACCTTGTACGAGGATCCCCTACACCCGTACACGCGAGCGCTGCTTTCCGCGGTTCCGATCCCGGATCCCGAGCTCGAGGCCCGCCGCGAGCGCATGGTGCTGCGCGGCGAAGTACCGAGCCCGCTCAATCCGCCGCCGGGCTGCGTATTCCACCCGCGCTGCCCTATCGCGGAGCATCGTTGCAGTGCGGAAATCCCGCCGTTGCGCGAGATCAGGCAGGGCCACTGGGCGGCCTGTCATCTGGTCTGAGCCGTGGCCAGGGCCGCAGGCTTGACCGGCTCGCTTGACAGTGCCGGGCGGGGGGAATTAACTAGCGCAGCCTTCGTTTACGGGGGTATCGCTGGTCGCCATGTCAACATCAGGAGGGGGTGTTCCATGAGGCGCTTCTGCAGTCTCGTAGCCATCGCGGCGCTCGCCGCGTTCTCGGCGCCGCTTGCGGCGCAAACGCCGCGCTCCGGCGGCGAGTTGGTGTTCCCGGTGCCGTCCGAGCCGCCCTCGTACGACGGGCATCGCGAGGAGACCTTCGGGCTGATCCATCCCTTTGCGCCCTTCTACAACACGCTGCTGCGTGTCGATCCGAACGACCCCGGCGGCACCAAGCCCGTGCCTTCGCTCGCCGAGAGCTGGACCGCGTCGCCCGACGGCAAGACCTATACGTTCAAGCTTCACCGGGGGGTCAAGTTCCACGACGGCAGCGACATGACCTCGAAGGACGTCAAGGCGTCCTACGACAAGATCATCTTCCCGCCGCAAGGTGTCGGCTCGACCCGCAAGGGCCAGTACGCGGTCGTCGAGTCGGTGCAGGCGCCCGACGCCAACACGGTCGTATTCAAGCTCAAGTGGGCGAGCGCTTCGTTCCTCGCCGGTCTCGCTTCGCCGTGGAACTGGATCTACAAGGCGGACATCCTGGCGAAGGACCCGCACTGGTACGAGAAGAACATCATGGGTACCGGCCCGTTCAGCTTCGTCGAGCATGTCAAGGGCTCGCACGTGGTAGGCAAGAAGTTTCCGGACTACTGGGACAAGGGCAAGCCCTATCTGGAAGGGTTCCGCGCGATCTTCATCCGGGATTCGGCGGCGCAGGTGGCGGCGATCCGCGGCGAGCGGGCGCACATCCAGTTTCGCAGCTTCACGTCGAAGGACCGCGACAACCTCAAGGCCGCGCTCGGCGACAAGATCACCGTGCAGGAGTCGGCCTGGGACTGCATCCTGATGGTCGGGGTCAACCACAAGAAAAAGCCGTTCGACGACAAGCGTGTGCGACGGGCGCTGACGCTGGCGCTCGACCGCTACGAGGGCTCCAAGGCGCTGTCGCAGATCGCGATCGTCAAGGCGGTTGCCGGCGTGCAGGTGCCGGGCACTCCTTTCGCGACCCCGCCCGACGAGCTTGCCAAGGTCGCCGGCTACTGGACCGACATCAACAAGTCGCGCGCCGAGGCGAAGCGGCTGCTGAAGGAAGCAGGCGTGCCCGAGGGCTTCTCCTTCACGTTCTCCAACCGCGGCATCCCGATGCCCTACGAGCCGCTCGGCGTGTGGATGATCGACCAGTGGCGCCAGATCGGCCTCAACGTCAAGCACAACGTGATCGAGTCGCGCGCCTATTTCCCCTACATCCGCAAGGGCGAGGCGGAAGTGCACATGGACTTCCAGTGCGGCTACATCGTCGAGCCCGACCTCGACATGTACAAGTTCCTGTCGACCAGCCGCAACCCGGCGAACTACGGCTACTACGAGGACCCGGTGCTCGATCAGCTCTACGACCAGCAGAGCCGGGAGACCAATGTCGAGAAGCGCAAGCAGCTCATCCGGCAGTTCGAGAAGCGCCTGCTCGACGAGGAGGCGCACTACTTGATGACGCTGCAGTGGCATCGAATCATCCCGCACTCTTCGAAAGTGAAGGGCTGGACGATCACGCCGAGCCATTACCTCAACAACACGCTGGATACCGTCTGGCTGACGCAATAACAGGCGCCGCGCCGGCGGCGCGCGCAGCGCCGCCGGCGTGACCTGGCGATGGCGTTCTACATCTTCAAGCGGCTGCTCGCGATCATCCCGACGATGTTCGGGGTCGCGGTGCTCATTTTCCTGCTGCTGCGCGTGGTGCCCGGCGACGCCGTCGAGGCGCGCTACCTGGGCGAGGGCGGGCAGTACCAGTCCGAAGAGCTGATGCAGCAGGAGCGCAAAAAGCTCGGCCTCGACCAGCCGCTGTGGAAGCAGTTCACCACCTGGATGTGGGGCATCGTGCAGCTCGATTTCGGGCTCTCGATGTGGACCGGCTCGCCCATCACGGAAGAGATCAAGCTGCGCTTCGCGCTGTCGCTGCAGCTCGCGATCATGGCGAGCACGATCGCGACCTGCCTGGCGATTCCGCTCGGCATCCTCGCCGCGATCAAGCAGGACACCTGGGTGGATTATGCGGTGCGCGTGTTCTCGATCGCCGGGCTGGCGATGCCCTCGTTCTGGCTCGGCATCCTCATGATCCTGGGCATGCTGATCATCTTCAAGTGGTTGCCGCCGATGGTGTTCACGCCGCTGTGGGTGAATCCCTGGGAGAATCTCGCGCAGCTGATCTGGCCGGCGCTCGCCGTGGGCTACCGCTATTCCGCGGTCGGCACGCGCATGATGCGGTCCTCGATGCTCGAGGTGCTGCGCGAGGACTACATCCGCACCGCGCGCGCGAAAGGGCTCTGGCTCAAGCTCATCCTCGCGCGCCACGCGCTCAAGAACGCGATCCTGCCGGTGCTCACCGTCATCAGCCTCGAGTTCGCGTTTCTGCTCGGCGGGCTGGTGGTGACGGAGCAGGTATTCAATCTCAACGGGCTGGGAATGCTCTTCGTCGAGGCGATTGCGCGGCGCGACTACACGCTGACGCAGGCGCTGGTGATGCTCGTCGCCACGTTTTTCCTGATCGTGAACTTCGTGGTCGACATCGCCTACGCCTGGCTCGACCCGCGCATCCGGTACAGCTGACCATGGCCGTCACCCCGCAAACGGTAGAGGACCTCACCCGCGCAGCCGAGCCGCGCGGCCCGATCGGCGTGGTGGCCAGTTTCGTGCGCGAGCGGCCGCTCGGCGCGATCGGCGCCGGGATCATCGTGTTCATGGTGATCGTGGCGGCGACGGCGGGATTGATCGCACCGTACGATCCGCTCACCACCGACTACGCGGCGATGCTCGCCGCGCCCGGCAACGGGCACTGGCTCGGCACCGACGCCTTCGGCCGCGACGTGCTTTCCCGGATGGTGTACGGATCGCGCACCGCGCTGATGGTCGGCCTGGGAGCCTCGGCGATCGGCGCCGTGTTCGGCTCCGTGATCGGGGTCGCGAGCGCGTACTTCGGCGGGCGCGTGGATCTCATCGTGCAGCGCATCATGGACGTGTTCTTCGCGTTTCCGGTCATCATCCTGGCGCTCGCAGTGGTGGCGATCCTCGGCACCGGGCTCGGCAACGTGATCCTCGCCATCGCGACGCCGATGGTGCCGCGCTGCGCGCGCGTGGTGCGCTCGAGCGCCCTCTCGATCCGCGAGATGCCCTATGTGGACGCGGCGCGCGCTGCGGGATTCGGCAACCGCCGCATCATCCTGCGCCATATGCTGCCCAACGTCATGGCGCCGATCCTCATCATGGCCACCGCGTTCCTCGGTGAAGCGATCCTGCTCGAAGCATCGCTTTCGTTCCTCGGCCTCGGCGTCCAGGAGCCGATCGCCGCCTGGGGCCTGATGCTGCGCGGGGCGGCAGTAGAGTTCGCCGAGAGCGCTCCCTGGATGGCGATCTTCCCGGGCCTCGCGATCAGCCTCGCCGTGTTCGGCTTCAATCTCTTCGGCGACTCGCTGCGCGACGCGCTCGACCCCCGTCTGCGCACGCAGTAAGCCGGTTCCTCGGCTCAGGCCGCGGCGCGCGCCGGGCTCGCGTGGCACTCGGCGAGAAAGCCCATCGCCGCGCGCACGCCTTCCTGGCGTAGCGGCACCCCGGCGAGCTCCAGCCCGAGCTCGACGCCGGCGAGCGTGCCGAGGAGCGCGAGGTCGTTGAAATCGCCCAGGTGCCCGATGCGGAACACCTTGCCCGCGAGCTTGCCGAGGCCCGTGCCGAGCGACATGTCGAAGCGCTCGAGGATCAACCGGCGCACGCGGTCGGCGTCGTGCCCGGCGGGCAGCAGCACCGCGGTGAGCGAGCTCGAGTACTCCGCCGGGTTGCGCGCGAGCACTTCCAGCCCCCAGGCGCGCACCGCGCGCCGCGTCGCCTCGGCGTGGCGCCGATGCCGCGCGAAGACGTTCTCCAGGCCCTCCTCTTCCAGCATGGCGATCGCCTCGCGCAGGCCGTAGAGCAGGTTGGTCGCCGGGGTGTACGGGAAGTAGCCGTTCCTGCCGTTGGCGATCATCTCCTCCCAGTTCCAGTAGGCGCGCGGCAGCTTCGCCGACCTGGCCGCGGCGAGCGCGTTCGCCGAGATCGCGTTGAAGGACAGCCCCGGCGGCAGCATCAGCCCCTTCTGCGAGCCGGCGACCGTGACGTCCACGCCCCAGTCGTCGTGCCGGTAGTCGATGGAGGCGAGCGATGAGATGGTGTCGACCATGAGGAGCGCCGGATGGCGCGCCGCGTCGATGGCGCGCCGCACCTCAGGGATGCGCGAGGTGACGCCGGTGGAGGTCTCGTTGTGGACCACGCAGACCGCCTTCACGCGGTGCGCCTCGTCGGCGCGCAGCCGCCGCTCGACCTCCTCGGGGTCCGCCCCGCTCCTCCAGTCCCCGGGGATGAACTCGGGCGCAAGGCCAAGCCGCGCCGCCATCTTCTGCCACAGCGTCGCGAAGTGCCCGGTCTCGGCCATCAGCACCGCGTCCCCCGGCGAGAGCGTGTTGACGAGCGCCGCCTCCCAGGCGCCGGTGCCGGAAGCCGGGTAGATCACGACCTCCCCCGAGGTGCGCAGGATCCGCTTCATGCCCTCGAGCACGCCGCGGCCGAGCGCCGCGAACTCGGGCCCGCGGTGGTCCATGGTCGGGAAATCGATCGCGCGCAACACCCGGTCCGGAACGTTCGTCGGTCCGGGGATCTGCAGGAAATGGCGCCCGGCGGTTCGCGGCATGAAGCCTCCTCGATGCGGTGTATTCTACTTCGAGCCATGAGCGCGCCGAGCTTTGCGGTGAAGGTGGCGCGCGCGCAAGCGGGCGAAGCGGGGCTCGCCACGCGCCTGCGCCGCGAGGTGGACGGCGAGGTGCTGTTCGACCCCGCCTCGCGCGGGCGCTATGCGACGGACGCCTCGATCTACCAGGTCGAGCCGCTCGGCGTCGTGCTGCCGCGCAGCGAGGCGGCGGCGCGCGCCGCGCTCGCGGTCGCGGCCGAGGCAGGCGTGCCGGTGCTGCCGCGCGGCGCGGGCAGCTCGCAGTGCGGCCAGACGGTCGGCGCTGCCCTGGTGATCGACCATTCGAAGCACCTCGACCGCGTGCTCGAGCTCGACATCGCGGGGCGCACGGCGCTGGTGCAGCCGGGGGTCGTGCTCGATGCGCTGAACGCGCGGCTGCGCCCGCACGGGCTGTGGTACCCGGTGGACGTCTCCACCAGCGCGCAGGCCACGCTCGGCGGCATGGCCGGCAACAACTCCTGCGGCTCGCGCTCGATCGCCTACGGCAACATGGTGCACAACGTGCTCGCCATCGACGCCGTGACGAGCGAGGGCCGGCGCTTGCGCTTCGGGCCGATGGACGACGACAGCGAGCTCACGCGCCGGCTGCGCGCGCTCTACGAGCGCGAGAAGGCCGAGATCGAGGCGCGCTTGCCGAAGCTGCTGCGCCGGGTCGCGGGCTACAACCTCGACCACCTCGGGGCGCCGCACGCCAACAGCGCGCACCTGCTGGTCGGATCCGAAGGCACGCTCGCGTGGTTCGAGCGCATCCTGCTCAAGCTCGCGCCGCTGCCCGCAGCGCGCGCGCTCGGCGTGTGCCACTTCCCGCGCTTCTACACCGCGATGGACCTGACGCGGCACATCGTCAAGCTCGGTCCCTCGGCGGTGGAGCTGGTGGACCGCACCATGATCGGCCTGGCGCGCGAGAGCGCCGCGTTCCGCTCGACCGTGGAGCGCGTCATTCGGGGGGAACCCGACGCGATCCTGCTGGTCGAGTTCTCGGGCGAGGGCCGCCAGGACCACAAGCTCGGGGAGCTCGCCCAGCTCCTGGATGACCTCGGACTCCCGGGCAGCGTGGTCGAGGTGACCGACGTGCGCCTGCAAAGGGACATCTGGGAGGTGAGGAAGGCCGGCCTCAACATCATGATGTCGATGAAGGGCGACGGCAAGCCCGTGTCCTTCATCGAGGACTGCGCGGTGCCGCTCGAGCACCTCGCCGAGTACACCGAGCGCCTGACGCGCGTGTTCGAAAAGCACGGCACGCGCGGCACCTGGTACGCGCACGCCTCGGTCGGCACGCTGCACGTGCGCCCGATCCTCGACATGCGGCGCGACGGCGCGCAGAAGATGCGCGCCATCGCCGAGGAGGCGAGCGCCATGGTGCGCGAGTACAAGGGCGCCTATTCCGGGGAGCACGGCGACGGCCTGGTCCGCTCGGAGTGGATCGCGCCCTTCTTCGGGCCCCGGCTCACGGCCGCGCTTGCCGAGGTAAAGGGATGGCTGGATCCGCGCGGCCTCATGAATCCGGGCAAGATCGTCGATCCGCCGCGCATGGACGACGCGCGGCTGTTCCGCTTCCCGCCGGGGTACGCGACCCGCGTGCCGCGCGCCGCGCTCGACTGGTCCGAGTGGGGCGGCTTCGACAAGGCGGTGGAGATGTGCAACAACAACGGCCACTGCCGCAAGTTCGACGCCGGGACCATGTGCCCGTCGTACCGCGTGACGCGCGACGAAATCCACTCGACGCGCGGCCGCGCCAATACGCTGCGCCTGGCGCTCTCCGGCCAGCTTGGCGCCGCGCCCGAAGCGGCGGTGCGGGAGGCGCTCGAGCTGTGCGTCTCCTGCAAGGGCTGCCGGCGCGAGTGCCCCACCGGCGTGGACATGGCGCGCATGAAGATCGAGTTCCGCGCACAGGACTTGGCGCGCACCGGGCTGCGCCTGCGCGACCGGCTGGTCGCTTACTTGCCCCGCTACGCGCCGCACGCCTCGCGTCTGGCGCCGCTCGCCAACCTGCTTCAGAGCCTCGCGCGCGGGCCGCTGGGCCTCGCGCGCGGCCGCAGCCTGCCGCGCTGGCGGCGCGACCGGTTCGTCGCCCGTCCCTGGGCGAAGCGCGGCGAGCGCGAGGTGGTGCTGCTGGTGGATACCTTCAACCGGCACTTCGAGCCGGAGAACGCGCGCGCGGCCATCCGGGTGCTCGAGGCCGCAGGCTACCGGGTGCACGTCGCCGAGCCCGCCGGCGCGGGCCGGCCGCTCTGCTGCGGCCGGACCTTTCTCGCCTACGGGCTGCTCGAGGAGGCGCGCCGCGAGGCGCGCCGGGTGCTCGCAGCGCTCGCGCCCTGGATCGCGCACGGCGTGCCGGTGCTGGGCCTGGAGCCCGCCTGCCTCTACACGCTGCGCGACGAGCTGCTGGTCCTGCTCCCGGGGGCCGAAAGCGAGGCGCTGGCGCGACAGGCGCTGCTGCTCGAGGAGTTCCTCGCCGCGGAAGCCGGGGCCGGACGCCTGAGTCTTAGCCTCAAGCCCCTCTCTGGCGATGCACTCCTGCACGGTCACTGCCACCAGAAGGCGTTCGGCGCGATGTCGGCCATCGAGCAGACCCTCGCGCTCGTCCCCGGCCTCGAGGTCACCACCGTCCAGTCGAGCTGCTGCGGCATGGCGGGCGCGTTCGGCTACGAGGCCGAGCACCACGAGGTTTCGATGAAGATGGCCGAGGCGGGCCTGCTGCCCGCCGTGCGCGCCGCGCCGCCCGAGGCGCTGATCGTCGCCGACGGCACCAGCTGCCGGCAGCAGATCGCCGACGGCGCGAGCCGCGCCGCGCTGCACGTCGCCCGGGTGCTGGAGCGCGCGCTCGCCTGAGCGCACCGCCGGAGGAAGAGATAAACGCGCATCTCGCGCTAGCATGGGCGCGCGATGAACGCAGATGCGCAGGTGCCGGAGACGCTGATCCGGGTGCTGCTGCTCGAGGACAACCCCGACGACGCCCGCCTGATACGGCGCGCGCTCGCGGGCTCGGCCGCGCGGCACCTCAGGCTGGCGCGGGTGGAGGAACGGCTCGCCGCGGTGCTCGCCGCGGCTCCGCTCGCGCAGGTCGACGTGATCCTGACCGATCTCGATCTGCCCGACAGCAGCGGCCTCGAGACGGTGTCGGCGCTGCGCCGCGCCGCGCCGCTGGTGCCGATCGTGGTGCTCACGGGACAAGCCGACGAAGCGCTCGGGGTTGCGGCCCTGCGCGAGGGTGCGCAGGACTACCTCGTCAAGGACCATGCGGCGCCCGCGCTGCTCGCGCGCACGCTGCGTCACGCGGTGGAGCGCAAGCGCCTGCACATGGAGCTTGCGGCGACACGCGACGAGCTGGAGGAGCGCGTGCGCGCCCGCACCGCTGAGCTGGAGCAGGCCAACCGGGCGCTGGCGCAGACCGAGGAGCGCTACCGCCGGCTGATCGAAACCTCGCCGGTCGCCACGATCGTGCACCAGCAGGGCTCGATCGCCTTCGCCAATTCCGCGGCGCTCGAGCTGTTCGGCGCCGCCGAGCCGCGGGAGCTGCTCGGCCGCAGGATGCTCGAGCTGACCGACCCGGCGTTCCACGCCGTGGTGCGCGAGCGCATGCGCCGCACGCTCGAGGAGCGGGTGCCGGCCGCGCCGATGGAGCAGCGCTACCTGCGGCTCGACGGCACGCCCGTCGAGGTCGAGGTCCGGGCGGCGCCGTTCGAGCTGGGCGGTGAATCGGCCTCGCTCGTGGTGGTGCGCGACATCAGCGAGCGCAAGGCGCAGGAGCGGAGAATCGCGCGCCTGAATCGCATCCAGGTGATGCTCTCCGCGATCAACGCGGCGATCGTCCGCATCCGCGACCGGCAGGGCGTGCTGGAGGAGGCCTGTCGCATCGCGGTCGAGCTGGGCGGCCTCAGCATGGCCTGGATCGCCACGCGCGAGGCCGGCGGCGAGGCGTTCCGCCTGGTCGCGAAGGCCGGCTTCGAGGCCGAGGGGCTGGCTGATATGCGGCTCACGACGCGGGCCGACGCGCCTGCGGCGCAGGGCGTGGCGGGGCCCGCGATCCGCGAGCTGCGCACGATGGTCGACAACGACATCACGGCGAGGCCCGACGTCGGCTACTTCCGCGCCAAGGCCATAGACCGCGGCTTTCGCTCCTCGATCGCACTGCCGCTGGTGGTGGAGGAGAAGGTCGCGGGCGTGTTCGTGATGTACGCGGAGGTGCCCGGCTTCTTCACCGCCGGTGAGATCAAGCTCTTCGAGGAGATCGCCTCCGACGTGGCGTTCGCGCTCGACTACATCGCCAAGGCCGAGCGTGCCGACTACCTCGCCTACTACGATCCCCTCACCGGGCTGCCCAACCGCACGCTGTTCCACGATCACCTCGGGCAGCAGCTGCGCACGCGCGGTGCCGAGCAGGCGGTGGTCGCCGTGCTGATGCTGAACCTGGAGCGCTTCCGCAGCATCAACGAGACGCTGGGACGCAAGGCGGGCGACAAGCTGCTGCGCAAGGTGGCGGTGCGCCTGAAGCAGGCGATGGAAGGGCGCGAGCTCCCGGCGCGGATCGGCGCCGACAGCTTCGCGCTCGTCATGCGCGGCGCCTCGCAGGCGGCCGATCTCGCGCGCGCCGTGGAGACACTGGTCGAGGCCTGCTTCGCGACGCCCTTCGAGATCAACGAGGACGAGCTGCGCATCTCGGCGCGCGTGGGGATCGCGCTGTTTCCGTCGGACGGGCGCGACGCCGAGCACCTGTTTCGCAACGCCGAGGCGGCGCTCGCCAAGGCCAAGTCGGGCGGCGAGCGCATCGAGTTCTACGCCCCCGAGATCAACGCGCGGGTGGCGGAGGCTCTCGCCCTGGAGAACAAGCTGCGCCGGGCGCTGGAGCGCGACGAGCTCGTGCTGCACTACCAGCCCAAGTATTCGGCCGCGCAGGGCACCGTCACCGGGGTCGAAGCCCTGATGCGCTGGCAGGACCCGCGCGAAGGACTGGTTCCTCCGGGGCGGTTCATCCCGCTCCTGGAGGAGACCGGGCTGATCCTCGACGCCGGCCGCTGGGCGCTGCGGCGGGCGCTCGCCGACCGCCGGTCCTGGGCGGCGAAGGGACTGCGCGCGCCGCGCGTCGCGGTAAACGTCTCGCCGCTGCAGCTGCAGCGGCGAGACTTCGTCGCCGAGGTGCGCGCGGCCATCGAGGCGGCGGGCGCGGACGGCCAGTCGCTCGAGCTCGAGATCACCGAGAGCCAGGTGATGCGCGAGCTGGAGGCGAACATGGAGAAGCTGCGCGCGCTGCGCGCGATGGGCGTCGAGATCGCGGTGGACGATTTCGGCACCGGCTACTCCTCGCTCAGCTACATCGCGCGCCTGCCGGTCAGCTCGCTCAAGATCGACCGCTCCTTCATCGTGCAGATGACGGGTGGACCCGACGGCCTCGCGATCGTCTCGACGATCATCGGCCTGGCGCACTCGCTCGGCCACCGCGTGGTCGCCGAGGGCGTCGAGTCCGACGAGCAGGCCCGGCTGCTGCGGCTCATGCGCTGCGACGAGATGCAGGGCTATCTTTTCTGCAGGCCGGTGCCGGCCGAGGCGATCGAGGCGCTGCTCGCGGCCGCGGCGGGCTAGCGGCAGCGGCCGTCGGGCCCGAGCCGCAGGTGCCGCGCGAGCCAGTCTCGCGCCCGCGCGCGCGCGTGTCGCGTGGCGATCTTTTCCTCGGGCGTGGCGTCGCGCCGGAAGTCGAACGCGCGCCGCGCCATCGGGTACATCTGCAGCTCCACGGGCACGCCGCGCTCCCACAGGGCGTAGAAGGCGCGCGCGTTGGACAGGCGCCGCACCTCGAAGTCCTGCTCGCCGATCAGCATCAGCACGGGCGCCGTGACGCGCTGCACCTCCGGCGCGAAGGAGTAGATCTGCGCCGGCTCGGGCGCGTTCGGGTTCTGGAAGTGGCCGTAGTACGAGACGATCGCGGCGACGTCCTTCGGGCGCTTTGCCGCAAGCCGCAGCGCGTAGTAGGGTCCGCGCGAGACCCCGACGATCCCCGCCCGGCCCCGGCAGGCCTGCGGATGGCGCAGCAGCGCATCGAAGGCCGCCTCGACGTCGCCCTCGGTCTGCGGGTCGTGCGGCACCGGCCAGCGGTCGATGAGCCGCCCCTTCTGCCAGTCCGGCGCGGCGACCAGGAACCCCTGGGACGCGAGCTCGCGCACGTGCGCGCGCTCCTCGTCCTCGTAGCCGCGGCGCGCGTGGATGAAAAGCACGGGCGGGAAGGGTCCTGCGCCTGCCGGACGGGCGAGCTCCACCGGGACCTCGACGTCGCCGTTGCGCACCACCGACGAGTCCAGCGTCTGCGCGTGAGCCTGCGCCGCGAGCAGCGCGGCGAGAAGGACGATCGGCCTCACGCCTGCCTGCGGCTCCAGGCGAGGAGGCCGATCCCCGCCAGGACCATGGGCAGGCTCAGCCACTGCCCCATCGAAAGGCCGAGCGCGAGCAGTCCGAGAAAGTCATCCGGCTCGCGCGCGAATTCCGCGAGGAACCTGAAGACCCCGTACCCGAGGAGGAACAGGGCCGAGACCTGCGCCCGCGGCCGCGGGCGCGCGGAGAACCACCAGAGCAGGGCGAAGAGCGCGATGCCCTCGAGGGCGAACTGGTAGAGCTGGGAGGGGTGGCGCGCGATCGCCCCGCCGCCGCGGAACAGCATCCCCCAGGGAAGCTCGGTCGGCCGGCCCCAGAGCTCGCCGTTGATGAAGTTGCCCAGCCGCCCCGCCGCGATCCCGAGCGGCACGAGCGGGGCAAGGAAGTCCATCAGGCGCCACCAGTCGATGCGCTGGCGCCGCGCGAACAGCGCCGCGGCGAGCAGCACCGCGAGAAAGCCCCCGTGGAACGACATTCCGCCCTGCCAGAGCGCGAGAATCTCGAGCGGATGCGACACATAGTAGCCGGGCTTGTAGAACAGCACGTAGCCCAGGCGCCCGCCGAGGACGATGCCGAGCACGATGTGAAAGAGGAGGTCATCGAGCTGCTCGAGGGTCACCGGCGCAAGGCCCCGCCGGATGCGCCGCCGGCCCAGCCACCAGCCGCCGAGAAAGCCCGCGAGGTACATCATCCCGTACCAGCGCACCGCGAGGGGCCCGAGCGAGAACGCGACCGGATCGAAGTTCGGGTGAATCAGCACGGTAGAATTTGATTCTAGCGTTAAGGGAGGCCACCGCATGGCGTACAACCGCAGGAGCCGTCTCATCACTCAGGGCGACGCGCGCTCGCCCAACCGCGCCATGCTGCGCGCAGTGGGATTCAAGGACGGCGACTTCGACAAGCCGATCGTCGGCGTGGCGAACGGCCACTCCACCATGAACCCGTGCAACGCCGGCATCCAGCCGCTGGTGGACCGCGCCATGGCCGCGCTCGAGGCC
>CAZOWR010000065.1:0-13855 GCA_964583645.1 uncultured Enterobacteriaceae bacterium | reverse complement strand
CTCAAGAAGGAGCGCAATTTCTTCGAGACGCGGGTGATCGAGTACCAGACCGGCGGCGCGCTGAGCTGGGATTAGCGCGGCGCGCGCTTTGCGCGAAGGAGAAAAAATGCATAGAGTGACCGCATGCAAGGCCGAGGAGGACTACAAGCTCTGGATCCGCTTCGACGACGGGCTGGAGGGCAGCGTGTTCCTGGGGAACCTCCTGGAGGTCGGCGCCTTCAAGCTGTGGCGCGACGTGCGCGAGTTCGAGAAGGTGAGCGTGGATCCCGAGACGGCGACCGTGACCTGGGAGGGGGGCATCCGGCTCGACCCGGACATCCTGTACCAGGACCTCGCCGGGCAGGCCGCGCGATGAAGCATTCAGTGCGCCGGCGCGGCACCGCCGGCCGGCGCTTGGATAGCCCGGGCCATCACGGCCGGGTTCTTTTGCAACTACCTTAAGGAGATAGCTATGGCGAAGAAAAAGGCGAAGAAAACGGCGAAGAAAAAGAAGAAGAAGAAAGCATCAAAGAAGAAAAAATCGTCCAAGAAGAAGGCAACAAGAAGGGTAGCGGGTAAGAAGAAGGCTGCCAGGAAAAAGACCGGCAAGAAGAAGAAGGCAGCTCGGCCCGCAAGACCTGAGGCCGGCCCTGCGGCAGGCATGGCGACGGCACCGGCAGCACCGCCGTCGAGCGCTGCGATTCCCGGCGCGAGAACCGCGCTGAATCCGGCGGCCGCGTGGCCGTTTCCAACCGGATCCCGGCCGTAACCGGGAACCGATCGGGAACGTGGCGGGGGGCGCAAGCCCCCCGCCGGGGCCCTGAAGCGAGCGGACCGCCTTGGTCCGACGGCTGGACCGGAAGGTCCGAGTCGGTCCGCCATGCTTCTTGATCCCTGCGGTCGGCGGCCCGGACCGCCAGCAGGAAGCCGCGCATTCTAATGGCTCGCGGCGGTTGCCTCAAGCACAATAAAACCCTTTTGAAACAAAATGTTGCTGTCCTGTCGACCAGCCTGGCTGAAGGGGAGAGGTTATTGACGTAAGAGGTGCGGTGTCCTATGATCCTGCCTGTTGCAATGCAGCAAAAGCCGTCTCCCCGAGACGGTCTCCAAGTCCCCGCTCCCGGAGCTTCGAGCCGCGGAGCGAACCCCACCCCGTCCCGTCCAGTCGCCGTGCTCCTGCGGCATGGCGGAGAGGCGGGCACGCTGCAGTGGCAGACGCGAAGGAGTGCGACGATGGGTACGACGGAAAAGGCTTTCGGCCTGCGCAGCCTCTCGGCGGCGCTCAGGCTCTGGTCGGCGGCGAGGGCGCTGCTGGCCCTGGTGGGGCTCGGGGTGCTGCTCGCGCTGGCGCTGCCGGCGCCGCGCGAGTACCTCGCTCGGCAGTGGACCGCGCTGCCCGAGGTGTGGGACGCCGCGCCGGGCAACGTCTCTCGCGGGCCGATCCAGGCGGTGTCGTTCGAGGCGGCGCAGGTGCGCGAGCAGCGCGCCGCGGTCGAGTTCATCGCGCGGCGCTACCGCGTGGCCCAGGACGCGGTCGCCGGCTTTGTCGCCGCGGCTTACCGCGCCGGCGCGCACTACAAGGTGGATCCCCTGCTCGTGCTGGCGGTGATGGCGATCGAGTCGCGCTACAACCCGGTCGCGGAGAGCAGCCTCGGGGCGCGGGGCCTGATGCAGATCATGGCGCGCTTCCACCTCGAAAAGCTGATGGACCACGGCGGCGAGGCCGCGCTGCTCGATCCGGAGGTCAACATCCAGGTCGGCACGCAGATCCTGCGCGAGTACCTGCGCCAGTTCGGCGAGACCGAGACGGCGCTGCAGATGTACGGCGGCGCGTTCGACGAGCCGGGCTCGCAGTACGCGCTGAAGGTGCTCGCCGAGCGCGCTCGGCTCGAGCAGCACCTGGCGCGCGTGCGCCGGCAGGCCTAGCCGCAGAAGCGCTCGAGGCGCCGCGCCGCCTCCTCGAGGTCGGCCATGGCGCGCGTGTAGGCGAAGCGCACGCAGCGGCGCGTGCCGTTCATGCCGAAGTCGATTCCGGGGGTCGCCGCCACGGCTTCGCGCTCGAGCAGCTCGAGCGCGAAGCGCTTCGCGTCCGCGGCCACCCCCGCGCAATCCGCGTAGACGTAGAACGCCCCCTCGGGCCGGGCCGGTACCCGCAGGCCCGCGCGCTCGAGCGCGGGCACGAGGAAATCCCGGCGGCGCCGGAACTCCGCGCGGCGCGCCTCGAGCACCGCCAGCGTCTCCGGCAGGAATGCGGCGAGCGCAGCGTGCTGCGCCAGGGCCGAGGGGCTGATGAACAGGTGCTGCGCGAGCTTCTCGAAGTCGCGCGTGCGCGCCTCGGGCAGCCGCACCCAGCCCAGGCGCCAGCCCGTCATGCAGAAGTATTTCGAGAAGCTGCCGATGCGCACCACCTCGCCGGGAAGCCGCGGCGCCGGCTCGGGCGGAGCGTACACGAGGCCGCGATAGACCTCGTCCAGCACCAGCACGCCGCCGCGCCCGGCGACGAATTCCGCGATGCGCGCGAGCTCCGCCGCGGCGATCAGCGTGCCGGTGGGGTTGGAGGGCGAGCCGAGCACCAGGCCCAGGGTGCGCGGTCCCCAGGCGGCGCGCACCATCTCGAGGGTGGGCTGGAAGCCGGAGGCCGCCTGCAGCGCGAGCGGCACCGCGCGGCCCTCGAAGGCGCGCACGAAGTGCCGGTAGCCCGGGTAGCCGGGATCGGGCACCAGCACTTCGTCGCCGGGATCGACGTACAGCGCGAGCGCGAGCAGCAGCCCGCCCGAGGCGCCCGCGCTGACCGCGACGCTCGCCGCCTCGACCGGCTCGCCCAGCCGCTCGCGGTGATAGGCGGCGATCGCCTCGCGCAGCTCGGGCAGGCCGAGCGCCGCCGTGTACGAGGTGCGCCCCTCGGCGAGCGCGCGCACCGCCGCCGCTGCGACCTGCGGCGGCGCGCCGAAGTCGGGCTCGCCGATCTCCATGTGGATGACACGCCGGCCCGCGGCCTCGAGCGCGTGCGCGCGCGCGAGCACGTCCATCACTTCGAAGGGCTGAATCTCGGCGGCGCGCCGGGCGGCGGTTGCTATAATTTTTCCCCCGGACGCACCATAGCCCGCCCGCCGCGTTCGGGCAAGGAGCCGACGTTGGACGAGGAGTTGAGGAAGAGCGCGCTCGAGTACCACCGCCTGCCGCGCCCCGGCAAGATCTCGGTCCACCCCACCAAGCAGCTCACCAACCAGCGCGATCTCGCGCTCGCCTACTCGCCCGGGGTCGCCGTGGCCTGCGAGGAGATCGTGCGCGACCCGGCGCAGGCGGTGCATCTCACCGCGCGCGCCAACCTGATCGCGGTGGTGACCAACGGCACCGCGGTGCTGGGGCTGGGCGCGATCGGGCCGCTCGCCGCCAAGCCGGTGATGGAAGGCAAGGCGGTGCTGTTCAAGAAGTTCGCCGGCATCGACTGCTTCGACATCGAGATCGACGAGCGCGATCCGGACCGGCTGGTCGAGATCATCGCCAGCCTCGAGCCGACCTTCGGCGGCGTGAACCTCGAGGACGTCAAGGCGCCGGAGTGCTTCATCGTGGAACGCAAGCTGCGCAGCCGCATGCGCATCCCGGTGTTCCACGACGACCAGCACGGCACCGCGATCATCGTCGGCGCGGCGGTGCTGAACGGCCTCAAGGTGGTCGGCAAGCGCCTGGAGGAAATCCGGCTCGTCAGCTCGGGCGCGGGCGCCGCGGCGCTCGCCTGCCTGGAGCTCCTGGTGAAGATGGGACTGCCGCGCGCGAACGTCGTCGTCACCGACATCCACGGCGTGGTCTACCGCGGCCGCGCCGAGGAGATGGACCCGGACAAGGCGCGCTTCGCCGTCGAGACCGCGGCACGCACGCTCGGGGAGGTGATCGGCGGCGCCGACGTGTTCCTCGGCCTTTCCGCCGGCGGGGTGCTCAAGCCCGCGATGGTCGCGAGGATGGCCGAGCGGCCGCTGATCCTGGCGCTCGCCAACCCCGAGCCCGAGATCCGGCCTGAGCTCGCCCGGCAGGCGCGGCCCGACTGCCTCATCGCCACCGGGCGCTCGGACTACCCGAACCAGGTCAACAACGTGCTCTGCTTTCCGTTCATCTTCCGCGGCGCGCTCGACGTCGGCGCCACCGCCATCACCGCGGAGATGGAGCTCGCCGCGGTGCAGGCGATCGCCGAGCTCGCCCAGGCCGAAACCTCCGAGCAGGTCGCGATCGCCTACGGCATCGAGGCGCTCAAGTTCGGCCCCGAGTACCTCATCCCGAGGCCCTTCGATCCCCGGCTCATCTCCTCGATCGCGCCGGCGGTGGCGCGCGCCGCGATGGGCTCGGGCGTGGCAACGCGCCCGCTCGCGGACCTGGACGCCTACCGGGCCTCGCTCACGCAGTTCGTCTACCACTCGGGCCTCATCATGAAGCCGCTGTTCTCGGCGGCGAAGGCGGCACCGCGGCGCATCGTCTACGCGGAAGCCGAGGACGAGCGCGTCCTGCGCGCGACCCAGGTGGTGATCGACGAGGGCCTCGCGCGGCCGATCCTGATCGGCCGGCCGGCGGTGGTCGAGTCGCGCATCGAGCGCCTCGGCCTGCGGATCCGCCCCGGACGCGAGTTCGAGCTCGTCGACCCGCAGCAGGACCCGCGCTACCGGGACTACTGGGAGACCTATCACCGGCTCACCGAGAGGAAAGGCGTGTCGCCCGCGTACGCGCAGATCGAGATGCGGCGCCGCAACACGCTGATCGGCGCCATGCTGATGCACAAGGGGGAGGCCGAGGGCATGCTGTGCGGCACCTTCGGCACCCACGACCTGCACCTGCACTACGTCGACCAGGTCATCGGCCTGCGTCCCGGCATACGGCACTATGCGGCGATGAACGCGCTCATCCTGCCCAACCGCACCGTGTTCCTGTGCGACACCTACGTGACGCCGGACCCGGACGCCGAGCACATCGCCGAGATGACGCTGCTCGCCGCCGAGGCGGTGCGCCGCTTCGGCGTCGCGCCCAAGGCGGCGCTGCTCTCGGCCTCCAACTTCGGCTCGGTCGACCTGCCCTCGGCGCGCAAGATGCAGGCCGCGCTCGCGCTGCTCGCCGAGCGCGCCCCGGAGCTCGAGGTCGAGGGCGAGATGCACGGCGACGCCGCGCTCAGCGCGGAGATCCGGCGCAAGGTCTTCCCCCGCTCGCGCCTCTCGGGCGAGGCGAACCTGCTGGTGATGCCGACGCTGGACGCGGCCAACATCTCCTTCAATCTGCTGAAGATCGCCTCGGCCGATAACGTCACCATCGGCCCGATCCTGCTCGGCGCGGCGCGCCCCGTGCATATCCTCACGCCCTCGGCCACCGTGCGGCGCATCGTCAACATGACCGCGCTCACCGTAATGGACGCGAACGCGCCGCGCGGCCAGGAGCAGATGCTCCTCTGAAGATGCCATGAGCGGAGAGCCCGCCGCAGCGAGCGTCGCCCCGTTTCCGGTGAGCGGAATGCGGCCGCGCGCGGCGCTGGTGCTGACCGGGGGCGGGGCGCGCGCCGCCTACCAGGTCGGCGTGGTGAAGGCGGTGCGCGACATCCTCGGCAATCCCGTGAGGAACCCGTTCCCGATCCTGTGCGGCACCTCGGCGGGGGCCATCAACAGCACCACGCTGGCGGTGCAAGCCGACGATTTTTCGCGCGCGGTGGGCAACCTCCTGGAGGTGTGGGAACACATGCACTGCCACCACATCTACCGGACGGACGTCGCGCACATCATGCGCTCGGGGGCGCGCTGGCTGGCCGCGATGATGCTGATCTCGCGGCACAACCCGGTGTCGCTGCTGGACAACGCGCCGCTGCGCGAGATGCTCGAGAAAACCCTCGACTTCGCCCGCATCCAGGCGCACATCGACTCGGGCGCGCTGTACGCCGTGAGCGTCACCGCCTCGGGCTACACCAGCGGCCAGAGCGTGTCGTTCTTCCAGGGCGGCTCGGGGCTGGAGGGCTGGGAGCGCAACCAGCGCATCGGCGCCGCGGTGTCGCTCAAGCTCGACTACCTGCTCGCGTCCTCGGCGCTGCCGTTCATCTTTCCCGCGGTCAAGGTGCACCGCGAGTACTTCGGCGACGGCTCGGTGCGCCAGCTCGCGCCGATCAGCCCGGCGCTGCACCTGGGCGCGGACCGGGTCCTGGTCGTGGGCACCGGGCGCCAGAGCCCCGAGCAGGCGCGCGCGCGCTCCAACATCTATCCGTCGCTCGCGCAGATCGCGGGCCACGCCCTCAACTCGATCTTCCTCGACGGCCTCTCGGTGGACATCGAGCGCCTGGAGCGCATCAACCGCACCGTGAGCCTGATCCCGTCGGAGAAGCTCGCCGAGGCGCGCCTGCCCCTGCGGCCGATCAAGGTGCTGTTCATCTCGCCCTCGCAGCCCATCGAGCGCATCGCGGCGCGCTTCGTGCACGAGCTGCCGCGCACGGTGCGCTTCATCCTGCGGCCCACCGGCGCGCTCAACCGCTCCGGGTCGAATCTCGCGAGCTATCTCCTCTTCGAGGAGCCGTTCTGCCGCGCCCTCATCGACCTCGGCTACCAGGACACCGCGAGCCGCGAGCGCGAGGTGCGCGAGTTCTTCCAGGAGGCCCAGGGCTAGCCATGGCCGAGGGCGGCCCTCCGCAGGACCCGTTCGAGGTGTTCCGACGGCTGTGGGGGCCGCTCGGGGTGCCGGTGCCCGGCATGGCGATGCCCACGCTCGATCCCAAGGAGATCGAGCGGCGCATCGCCGAGCTCAAGGCGGTCGAGGGATGGCTCGCCATGAACCTCAACATGCTGCGCATGGCGATCCAGGGGCTGGAGATGCAGCGCACGACCCTCGTCGCGATGCAGCAGGCGATGCAGAGCGGCGAAAAGAAGGAGCCGTGAGCGCGTTTGCCTGCGCGCACGCGCGCGGCGACACCTGGCGCGAATGCGTGGAGGCGTGCGCCGGGCGCCTCGGGCACCCCGGCGGCGGGCTCGGGTTCGTCTACTTCACCGACACGCTCGCGCCCTACGCCGAGAGCATCGTGGGGGAGCTGCGCAACCGCACCGGGGTCGCCGACTGGGTGGGCACGGTGGGCATCGGCGTGCTCGCCACCGGCGCGGAGTACCTCGACGAGCCGGCGCTCGCCGTGATGGTCGCGGATCTGCCGGCGGGCGCCTACCGGATCTTCTCGGGGCGCTCGCGCCTGCCCGCCGGGGCGAGCGCGCATTTCGGCGTGGTGCACGCCGACCCGGGCACCCCGGACGTGGCCGGGCTGATCGCCGACATGGCGACCAAGGTCGCAAGCGGCTACCTCGTCGGCGGCGTCTCCAGCTCGCGTGCAGGCACGCTGCAGGTGGCGAACGAAATCGTCTCGGGCGGGCTCTCGGGCGCGGTGTTCGGGGCCGCGGTCGAGGTCAGCACACGGCTGACGCAGGGCTGCGCGCCGCTCCCCGGGCGCTATCGCGTCACCGAGTGCGAGGCGAACGTCATCGCCACGCTCGACGGGCGTCCGGCGCTCGAGGTCATGAAGCAGGCGATCGGCGAGGTGCTGGCGCGCGACCTGCGCCGGGCGGCGCAGTTCATCCACGCCGGGCTGCCCGTGCCGGGATCGGACCGCGGCGACTACCTGGTGCGCAACCTGGTGGGGATCGACCCGAGGAACGGGCTGATCGCGATCGGCGAGCTGCTCGAGCCGGGCGCGGAGCTGATTTTCTGCAAGCGCGATCCCCAGAGCGCGCGCGAGGACCTGCGGCGCATCCTGGGCGAGCTGCGCGCCGAGCGCCCGGGCCGGCCGCGCGGGGCGCTGTACTTCTCCTGCCTGGGCCGCGGCGAGCACATGTTCGGCGAGCGCGGCGCCGAGCTCGCGCTGGTGCGCGAGGGGCTGGGCGAGCTGCCGCTGGTAGGATTCTTCTGCAACGGAGAGATCTCGCACGACCGGCTCTACGGCTTCACGGGCGTGCTCACGCTTTTTCACTGAAGGAGACGCGGACATGGCGAAGGCAGTGCGCTATCACAAGACAGGCGGGCCCGAGGTGCTGCAGGTCGAAGACGTCCAGGTCGGCGAGCCGGGCGCCGGGCAGGTGCGCGTGCGGCATACCGCGATCGGGGTCAATTTCGTCGACACCTACCAGCGCTCGGGGCTCTACCCGATGCAGCTGCCGCAGGTGGCGGGCAACGAGGCGGCGGGCGTGGTCGAGGCGGTCGGCCCGGGGGTGGGCGACCTGAAGGCGGGCGACCGCGTCACCTACACGGGGCTCCCCGGCTCGTACTGCGAGCAGCGCCTCGTGCCCGCCGACCGCACGGTCAAGCTCCCGCAGGGCATCAGCGACGAGCAGGCCGCCTCGATGCTGCTCAAGGGCCTCACGGTGCACTACCTCATCTTCAGCACCTACCCGGTGAAGCAGGGCGACACGGTGCTGTGGCACGCCGCCGCGGGCGGCGTCGGGCTGATCGCCTGCCAGTGGCTCAAGTCGCTCGGCGTCACCACCATCGGCACCGTGGGCTCGGAGGACAAGGCGGCGCTCGCCAGGGCGCACGGCGCCGACCACGTCATCAACTACAGCAAGGAGAGCTTCGTAGAGCGGGTGAAGGAGATCACCGGCGGCAAGGGCGTCCCGGTGGTCTACGACGGCGTCGGCAAATCGACCTGGGAAGGCTCGCTCGACTGCCTGCGCCCGCGCGGGCTGCTGGTGTCCTTCGGCAACGCCTCGGGGGCAGTGCCGCCGATGAACCTCGGCATCCTGTCGGCGAAGGGCTCGCTCTACGTCACCCGGCCTACGCTCGCCACCCACATCGCGAGCCGCGCCGACCTGGTGGAGCGCTGCGACTCGCTCTTCGAGGTGGTGAAGTCCGGCAAAGTCAAGATCGAGACCACCGGCCGCTACCAGCTCGCCGATGCCGCGCAGTGCCACCGCGACCTGGAGGGCCGCAAGACCACCGGCTCCGTGATCCTGGTGCCGTGAAGCCGGGCGGCGCAGACGAAAACGCCGCCCGCGGGCGGCGTTTTCGTTTCGCCGGCAGCGGCTACTTGATGCCCAGGATGGCCTTCGCCTTGCCGAGCGTCTCCACCGACTCCTTGTGCTTGCCGGCCTTGTGCAGCGCCTCGCCGTCGGCGCGCAGCTTTTTCACCTCCGACATCTTGTCCGCGGAAAGCGTGGCGCCGGGCAGCGCCGCGTCGATGGCCTTCATTTCCTTCGGGCAGCTCGCGGCGAGGGCGACGCCGCTGGAGAGCGCCAGGGCGGCGAACAGGGCAGTGCGTTTCATGTTTCCTCCTCAACTGGTTTGGAATCTTCCGGGCCGGCGCTAGCATGCCGGTCTTGGGGCGAACAGCCGGGTAGCGGAGGATATTCCAGGTGCGTGCGATGCTCGCTGGCGGGACCCCCCTCGAGTTCGACCTGGCATGGCTGCGGCGCCATTTCGCCGCCGCCGACCCGCCGCCGCAGGCCGTGTACGGCGACGAGGGCGCGCGCCCCGCGCCGGAGTGCCTCACCGCAGCCTCGGTGCTGGTGCCGATCGTGGCGCGCGAGGCCGAGCTCACCGTGCTCTTCACCCAGCGCACCGCGCACCTCAAGGAGCACTCGGGCCAGGTGAGCTTCCCGGGCGGGCGCGCCGAGCCGGCGGACCCGACGCCCGAGGCCACCGCCTTGCGCGAGACGCGCGAGGAGATCGGGCTCGCGCCACGCCACGTCGAGCTGCTCGGGCGGCTCTCGGAATACCGCACCCGCACCGGCTTTCGCGTCACGCCGGTGGTCGGCGTGCTGAGCCCGCCCTTCGAGCTGCGCCCGGATCCACGCGAGGTGGACAGCGTCTTCGAGGTGCCGCTCTCGTTCCTGCTCGACCCGGCGAACCACCTGCGCCGCTCGCGCCGATGGCAGGGCGAGACGCGCTGGTTCTTCGCGATTCAATACCGGGACCGGACCATCTGGGGCGCCACCGCCGGGATGCTGGTCAACCTCTACCGCTACCTCGCGCAGGCGCGCGGCTAGCCGCCTGCTCGCGCGCGTACAGGCGCGGGAAGTTCTCCAGCGAATGCAGGTGCGCGTAGATGCGCCCCATGAAGCCCTTCGCCACCAGCGCCTTGTGCGCCGCGGGCTTGAGGGCGGCGAGCTTCGCCTCCTCGACGCGATGCATGCCGGCGAGGCGCGTGGCGCTGCGGCCGCCCTCCTTGACTTCCATGCGGAAGGGGGCGAGCACGCCGAGCCGGGCGAGCGCGGCGCAGAACTCCGCCGTGCGATCGAGGTCCGCCTCGTACTCCGAGAGCAGCCGGTCGATCGCCTGCCAGCGCGGCGTCGCCTCGCCGCGCGCATCGAACAGCGCCACGCCGCCCTGGTCGAGGTAGGCCTGTGCCACGCACACGATGCGCCGGCCCTCGGGGCGGCCGTCGACGTAGAGCTTGGAGACGCAGAACGGGTAGCGACGCACCGCGGCCGGCACGTAGGCCGCCGGGTCCCACTCGCCGCTCGCCTGCACGAACAGGTTGGAGCGCTCGGCGAGCCCGAGCACCACCACGGGCGCGTAGGCCGCGCCGCCGTCGGTGGCGGCGAACACGATCGGGTAGTCGCGCGCCGCGACCGTGAACTCGGTGAACGAGAGCGCCAGCGCGTTCAGCGTCCTGCAGAACGCGGGCGTGCCGCCGGCCGGCAGCAGCACCTTGTGGTGCCTCGCGAGCGGCACGATCTCGTCGTAGCCGTGGGGCGCGCGGATTTTCACGCCGGGCCATTGTATAGAATGGCCCGATGTCCGTGCTCGCGATCGTCGCCGCGCTGCTGCTCGAGCAGTGGCGGCCGCTCGGCGAGCGCAAGGCGTACTTCGCCCTGCTCGCGGCCTGGGCCGACTGGCTGGAGCGCTCCTTCAACGCGGGCGAGGCGCGCCACGGCGCGCTCGCCTGGGCGATCGCGGCGCTCGCCCCGGTCGGCGCGGCGCTCGCGGTCTACGCGGCTCTGGCCTGGGCGGGCCCGCTGCTCGCGCTCGCCGCCGACGTCGCGGCGCTCTACCTGACGCTGGGCTTCCGCCAGTTCAGCCACTGGTTCACCGACATCCAGCGCTCGCTGAAGGACGGCGACGTCGACCGCGCCCGCGAGCGCATCGGCGCCTGGCGCGGGGAGCCGGCGCTGCACCGCAGCCGCGAGGAGGTGATGCGGCTGGCGATCGAGGAGGCGCTCGCGGCCTCCCATCGCCACGTCTTCGCGGTGCTGTTCTGGTTCGTGCTGCTCCCCGGCCCGAGCGGCGCGATCCTCTACCGGCTGGCGGCGTTCCTCGCGCACCGCTGGCGCGCGACCGGGGCCTTCGGCGGCTTCGCCGCGCGCGCGCTCGAGTGGCTCGAGTGGCCGGCAGCGCGCCTCACGGGCGCGTCCTTCGCCGTCGTGGGCGATTTCGAGGACGCGGTGTACTGCTGGCGCACGCAGGCCGCGTCCTGGCCCGATCCGAACCTCGGCATCGTGCTCGCGGCGGGCGCCGGGGCGCTCGGCGTGCGCCTGGGCATGCCGCTCGGCGAGATCGAGGGACTGCAGGGCCGGCCCGAGCTCGGCACCGGGGAGGCCGCCGACACGCCGTTCCTCGACGGCGCGGTGGGGCTGCTGTGGCGCGCGCTGGTGCTGTGGGTGCTGGTGCTCGGGCTGCTCGCGCTCGCGCGCGCCTTCTAGCCGCCGCGGTCGGCGCCGCACTTCCAGCACTGCGCGAACTGCGCACCGAGCACCTCGCCGCAGCGCGCGCAGGTCCAGTCCGGGCCCGCGGGGCGGCTCCCCCGGAGCACGCGCAGCGCCCGCTCGGCGTCCCTCGCGTCGAGCACCCAGAGCTCGGCGAGGCACTCGGCCGGCGGCAGCTCGCCCATGGCGGAGGCGAGCAGATCGTTGCGCACCTCGCAGGCGATGCCCTCCGCGGCGCAGAGGTTGCGCGCGTGATGCACCGCGAGGCGGTCGTGGGAGCTGAAGACGCGCTTCAAAGCTCGAACAGGGCGTCGCACTTGGCGGCGCAGATGAAGTCGTTCTCGGAGAGCCCGCCGATGGCGTGCGTCAGGTACTCGACGCGGCACTTGCGGTAGCCGACCGCGAGGTCCGGGTGGTGGTCCTCGCGGTGCGAGATCCAGGCGAGCGCGTTGACGAAGGCCATGGTCTCGAAGTAGTTGCGGAACGGGTAGAGCTTGACCAGGCGTCCGTTCTCCAGGATCCAGCCCCTGAGCTCGCGCAGCATCTCGCGCGCCTGCGCCTCGGTATAGGGCGCGACGCCGCCCTCGCAGGGCTTGCACCTCTTCTTCGTCAGCTCGCTCAGCTGGCCCTCAACCGCGCGATCCGGCTCGCCGCCGGGGGATGGGAATCGTAGAACGCCGAGTGCAGCGGGTCCGGGGTGAGCGTCGCCGCGTTGTCCTTGTACAGCTTCACCAGCGCTGCGACGAGATCCGCGGCGCTCGCGTGCGCCGCGGCGTAGGCGTCGGCCTGGAACTCGTTGCGCCGCGAGTACCGGCTCGCCAGCGGGCTGGCGAAGAACAGGAACGGCGGCAGCGCGACGCCGAACAGCACCAGCGCGCCGGCGGTGCTCGGGGTCGCGAGGCCGAGCCCCTCGAAGAACCAGCGCTCCTGCATCAGCTGCCCCAGGCCCCAGAGCAGGCCGAGCGCGAGCGCACCGCCGATCGCGAGCGACTTCAGGATGTGGCGCAGCCTGAAATGGCCGAGCTCGTGGGCGAGGACTGCCTCCACCTCGCCGGGGGCCAGGCGATCGACGAGCGTGTCGAACAGCACGATGCGCTTGGTGGCGCCCAGGCCGATGAAGAAGGCGTTGCCGTGCGAGGAGCGCTTCGAGCCGTCCATGACGTAGAGGCCGCTCGAGCGGAAGCCGCAGCGTGCGAGCAGCGCCTCGACCCTTCCGGCGAGCTGCGGATCGGCGACCGGCGAGAACCGGTTGAAAAGCGGCATGATCCAGCGCGGGTAGGCGAGCGTGTAGGCGAGCGAATACACGAGCCAGAACGCCCACGCGTAGAGCCACCACGCCGGTCCCATCGCCGCCATGAGCCAGAGCACCACCGCGGCGAGCGGCAGGCCGATCGCCGCCTCGAGGAGCGCGTGCTTGAGGAGGTCGGAGACGAACAGCCGCGGCGTCATGCGGTTGAACCCGAAGCGCTCCTCGATCACGAAGGTGCGGTACACGCCGAACGGCAGCTCGAGCGCGCCGGCGAGGAGGACCACCGTGGCGACGAGCGCGGTGCCGTGCGCGAGGCCCCCGTGCTCGAGCAGGCGCGCCCACTGCCCGCCGAGCCACTGCAGCAGCCCGCCCAGGGTGAGGACGAGTACCCCGGCTGCGGCCGCCACGACATGGAGCATCCCGAGCCGCGTCTTGGCCGCCGTGTAGTCGGCGGCCTTGCGGTGCTCGGCGAGCGGGATCGCCGCGGCGAACGCCTCCGGCACCGCGTCGCGGTGTGCCGCGACGTACCGCACCTGGCGCACCGCGAGCCACAGGCGCGTGGCGGTGGCGGCGGCGAGCGCCGCGAGGAACGTCCAGGTCAGGGCCTGCACCATGCGTGAGAGAATAAGCCATGCCCGCCGACCAAAACAACCTCGTCTGGCTCGACATGGAGATGACGGGCCTGGTGCCGGAGTCCGATCGGATCCTCGAGATCGCGCTGCTGGTGACCGACGCGCAGCTGAACTTGCTGGCCACCGGGCCGGTGCTGGTGGTGCGCCAGCCTGCCGAAGTGCTCGAGGCGATGGACGGCTGGAACCGCAGCGTGCACGCCAAGTCGGGGCTGATCGAGAAGGTCAGGGAATCGCGCCTCGACGAGGCGGCGGCGGAGGCGAGGGCCCTGGAGTTCCTCGCCCGGCACGTCCCGGCCGGGGCCTCGCCCATGTGCGGCAACTCGATCTGCCAGGACCGCAGGTTCCTCGCGCGCTGGATGCCG
>CAZOWR010000064.1:0-13933 GCA_964583645.1 uncultured Enterobacteriaceae bacterium | reverse complement strand
CAGTCGGCGGTGGTGCTGGAGAACCTGATCAGCCAGTTCCTGTTCAACAAGGCGGCCGAAGGCAAGGACGAGAAGGACGCGAAGAAGTGACGAGGGTGGCGCGCATGCGGGGGTGGGCGGGAGCGAGGCGGCTCGCGGCGGCGCTGCTGTTCGCGGCATGCGCCGGCTGCGCGACCAACGGCCAGGATCCGCGCGACCCCGGCGAGGGCTTCAACCGCGCCATGTACGCGTTCAACGAGGGCTTCGACGAGGCGATCGGCAAGCCGGTGGCGAGCGCCTACCGCGACGTGCTGCCCGAGCCGGTGCGCGGCTGGGTGCGCAACTTCTTCTCCAACCTCGCGGACCTCTTCATCGGCGTCAACAACCTGCTGCAGGGCAAGCCCGCGGACGCGGCCACCGACTGGGCGCGCTTCGCCATCAACACCACGATCGGGCTGCTCGGCATCAACGACGTGGCGAGCGAAGGCGGGCTGGACAAGCACGACGAGGACTTCGGCCAGACCTTCGGCCGCTGGGGCGCGGGCGACGGCGCCTACATCGTCTGGCCGTTTCTCGGCTCGAGCACCGTGCGCGACAGTTTCGGGCTGGTCCTGGACGTGGGCCTCGATCCGGTGGCGCGGCACAGGCCGGTCGACGCGCGCAACGCCATGGTCGTGACGCGGGGCGTCAGCCGGCGCGCCGACCTGCTCGATGCGAGCCGCATTCTGGAGGAGGCCGCGCTCGACAAGTACGTCTTCCAGCGCGACGCCTACCTGCAGCGGCGCCGCAGCCTGATCCACGACGGCAATCCGCCGCGCACCGGGCGCGAGTCGCCGCTCACCAACCGCCCCGGCCCCGAGGCCGCGGTCCGGCTGCTCGAGGAGCCGGCCGCCGCGGCGCCGCAGGCACGCAACGTGTTCCTGCCGCGCGTGCCGAGGAACTACGACGCGGTCGTCGCCGCCGCCGGAGGCTAGAACGATGCTGCGCCTCGCGCTCGGCGCCACGGTCCTGCTGGCCTGCGCGGCCGGGGCGCAGGCGCAGCTCACGCCGCCCGACGTCCTGGTGAAGGACGTGACGCTCGAGGTCGTGAGCATCGTCGCCAAGGACAGGGACATCCAGGCGGGCAACCGCCGCAAGGTGGTCGCGCTCATCGAGGCCAAGGTCCTGCCGCACTTCAACTTCGTCGCCATGACGGCGAGCGCGGTCGGCCGGCACTGGGCCAAGGCGAACCCGGAGCAGAAGACGCAGCTCACCGACGAGTTCCGGACGCTGCTGGTGCGCACCTATGCCAGCTCGATCGCGGCCTACAAGGACCAGAAGTTCGACTTCCGCCCGCTGCGCGCCAAGCCCACCGACACCGACGTCACCGTGCAGGTGCGCGTGCTGCAGCCGGGCGCGCAGCCGGTGCAGATCGAGTACGACATGGAGCAGCGCCCCGCGGGCTGGAAGGTGTGGGACGTGCGCGTCGCCGGCATCAGCCTGGTCGCGAACTACCGCACCGAGTTCGACCTGCAGGTGCGCGACGGGGGCATCGACGGCCTGATCAGGACGCTGCAGACCAAGAACAAGTCGCTCGACCGGCCGGCGGTGGCGGGCGCGGAGAAGAAATGATCCGCCGCGAAGGCGAGCGCATCGTGCTGGCGGGGCCCGTGACGCTCGCGAACGTCGCGGCGCGCCTCGAGGAGGGTCGCGCCCTGATCCGGGAGGGGGCTGCCGTCGCCGACCTCGGCGAGGTCGGCGAGCTCGATTCCTCGGCGCTCGCGCTGCTGCTCGCCTGGCAGCGCGAGGCGCGCCGCGGGGGACGCAGCCTCGCGCTCGCCAACCTCCCGCAGGGCCTCACCGCGATCGCCCGGCTCTACGGCATCGCCGAGCTGCTGAGCGGCGCCGCGGCGCCCTCGCCGAGCCATCACTGAGCCGCGCGGCGGCGCTCGCGCCGTCGCGCCCGCGCCAGCAGCCGAGGACCTGGAACCGTGGTGACGCCGGACAGCGTGCGGCAGAACATACTCGAGGGGCTCGCGTGCGAGCACGTCGAAGTGAGCGGCGACGGCCGGCACTTCCAGGCGCTCGTCGTGTCGCGCGAGTTCGAGGGCCGCAGCCGCGTGCAGCGCCACCAGCTCGTCTATCGCGCGCTCGGCGAGCGCATGCGCGAGGAGGTGCACGCGCTCTCGATGCGCACGCTCACCCCCGGGGAGTGGCGCGCCGGTGGATAAGCTGCTGATCACGGGCGGCGCGCCGCTCGAGGGCGAGGTGCGCATCTCGGGCGCGAAGAACGCCGCGCTGCCGATCATGTGCGCGGCGCTGCTCACCGAAGCGGGCCTGCGGCTTTCCAACGTGCCGCGGCTGATGGACGTGCGCACCATGGGGAGGCTCCTCGCGCAGATGGGGGTCGAGGTCGGCGCGCAGGCCGACGACAGGCTCGAGATCCGCGCCGCCCGCGTGGGCAATCCGCAGGCGCCCTACGAGCTGGTGAAGACGATGCGCGCCTCGGTGATGGTCCTGGGGCCGTTGCTCGCGCGCTGCGGCCGGGCGCGCGTCTCGCTCCCCGGGGGCTGCGCGATCGGCTCGCGGCCCGTGGACCAGCACGTCAAGGGATTGCAGGCGATGGGCGCGACGATCGCGGTCGATCAGGGCTACATGGACGCGCGCGCCGAGCGCCTGCGCGGGGCGCGCATCGTGATGGACATGGTGACGGTGACGGGCACCGAGCAGCTGATGATGGCGGCGACGCTCGCCGAGGGCACCACGCTGCTGGAGAACGCCGCGCGCGAGCCCGAGGTGGTGGACCTGGCGCGCTGTCTCGTGAAGATGGGTGCGCGCATCGAGGGGGCGGGCAGCGACGCGATCCGCATCGAGGGCGCGGGCTCGCTCTCGGGCGCGGCGCACGAGGTGGTGCCCGACCGCATCGAGACCGGGACCTTTCTCGCCGCGGCCGCCGCCGTGGGCGGGCGCGTGAGGCTCACCGGCGCGGCGCCCGGCCTGCTCGACGCGGCGCTGGAGAAGCTGCGCGAGGCGGGGGCGCGCATCACCCCGGGCGAGGCGAGCCTCGAGATCGAGATGGCGGGACGCCCGGCCTCGGTCAGCCTGCGCACCGCGCCGTACCCCGGCTTTCCGACCGACATGCAGGCCCAGTTCATGGCGCTGGCGGCGGTGGCGCGCGGCACCGCGACCATCACCGAGACCATCTTCGACAACCGCTTCCAGCACGCGCTCGAGCTGCAGCGCCTGGGGGCGGACATCGCGATCCGCGGCGACACCGCCGTGGTCACCGGCGTCGAGCGCCTGCAGGGCGCCAAGGTGATGGCGACCGACCTGCGCGCCTCCGCGAGCCTGGTCATCGCGGGGCTCGCCGCCCGGGGGCAGACGCTGGTGGACCGCATCTACCACCTCGATCGCGGCTACGAGGCGCTCGAGGCCAAGCTCGGCGCCCTGGGCGCGCGCATCCGGCGGGTAAACTGAAGACCGTGGGCACGATCAGCATCGCGCTGTCCAAGGGGCGCATCTTCGACGAGACGGCACCGCTGCTCGCGCGCGCCGGCATCCGGCCGCGCAGCGATCCGGAGCGCTCGAGAAAGCTGGTGCTCGCGACCAACCGGCGCGACGTGCGCCTGATCATCGTGCGCGCCTCCGATACGCCCACCTACGTGCGCCACGGCGGCGCCGACCTCGGCATCGCGGGGCGCGACGTGCTCGCCGAGCAGGGCGGCGAGGGGCTCTACCAGCCGGTGGACCTGGGGATCGCGCGCTGCCGCATGATGGTCGCGGTGCCGCGGGGGTTCGACTACCGCAGGGCGGTACGCCAGGGCGCGCGGCTGCGCGTGGCGACCAAGTACGTCAACGCGACGCGCGAGCACTTCGCCGCCAAGGGCGTGCACGTGGACCTGATCCGCCTCTACGGCTCGATGGAGCTCGCGCCGCTGGTGGGGCTCGCGGATGCGATCGTGGACCTGGTGGCGACGGGGGGCACGCTGCGCGCCAACAACCTCGTCGCGGTCGAGGAGATCATGCCGGTCTCGGCCCGGCTCATCGTCAACCAGGCGGCGCTCAAGCGGCGCCGCGGCGAGCTGCAGCCGCTGATCGAGGCTTTCGCGCGGGCGGCGAAGCGATGAGATTGCGCCGCCTTGCGACACGCGAGCGCGGCTTCGAGGCGCAGCTCGCCGCGCTCACCCGCTACCAGGCCGCGCAGCCGCCGGGCCTCGAGCGCGCGGTGCGCGCCATCGTGGGCGCAGTGCGCCGCCGCGGCGATGCGGCGCTGCTCGCCTATGCGCGTCGCTTCGATGGCGCGAGCGCGCGCTCGGTGGCGGGGCTCGAGATCCCGCGCCAACGCCTGCGGGCCGCGCTGCGGGGCCTGGACGAGCGCGAGCGCGCCGCGTTGCGCGCGGCGGCGGGGCGGGTGCGCAGGTTCCACGAGCGCCAGCGCGCGGCATCGTGGACCTTCACGGACGCGGCAGGAACGCGGCTGGGCCAGCGGCTCACCGCGCTCGATCGCGTAGGGCTGTACGTGCCGGGCGGCAAGGCGGCCTACCCGTCTACGGTCCTCATGAACGCCATTCCCGCCAAGGTCGCGGGCGTGCGCGAAATCGTCATGGTGAGCCCCGCGCCGGACCCACTGGTGCTCGCCGCCGCAGCGGTCGCGGGCGTGGACCGGGTTTTCGCCCTGGGCGGGGCGCAGGCGGTGGCGGCGCTCGCCTACGGCACGCGCTCGGTGCCGCGCGTCGACAAGATCGTCGGCCCGGGCAACGCCTACGTCGCGGAAGCCAAGCGCCAGGTGTTCGGGCAGGTCGGCATCGACATGATCGCGGGGCCCTCCGAGATCCTGGTCATCGGGGATGGCAGCACGCCGGCGGAGTGGGTGGCGATGGACCTGTTCTCGCAAGCCGAGCACGACGAGCTGGCGCAGGCGATCCTGCTCTCGCCGCGGCGCGCCTACCTGGACGCGGTGGAGGCGGCGATGCGCAGGCTGATCCGCGGCCAGCCGCGGCGCAAGGTGATCGCGGCCTCGGTGTCCCGCCGCGGCGCGCTCATCCTGACGCGCAGCCTCGCGGAGGCATGCGCCATCGCCGACCGCATCGCGCCGGAGCACCTCGAGCTCTCGGTGGCGAAGCCGCGCGCGCTGCTGCCCCGCTTGCGCCACGCCGGCGCGATCTTCCTCGGCCGCTGGAGCTCGGAGGCGGTGGGCGACTATTGCGCGGGACCGAACCACGTCCTGCCGACCTCGGGCACGGCGCGCTTCTCCTCGCCGCTCGGGGTCTACGACTTCCAGAAGCGCTCGAGCCTGATCGACGTGTCGCGTCGCGGCGCACGCCGCCTCGGCAGCCTCGCCGCGACGCTCGCGCGCGGCGAGGGCCTGCATGCGCACGCAGTAGCGGCGCAGATGCGCTCGGAGCCTCGGCGATGAGCACGGCGGCGAAGGTGGTGCGCCCGGAGATCCAGGCGATGCAGGCCTACCACGTCTCGGATGCCACCGGCCTGGTGAAGCTCGACGTGATGGAGAGCCCCTACGGCTTGCCGCCCGAGCTGGCGGCGGAAGTCGGGCAGCTCGTCTCGCGGCTCGCGCTCAACCGCTACCCGGTGCCCACGGCGCACAGGCTGCGCGGCCTGATCCGCGAGGTGATGCAGGTGCCCGAGGGCTGCGACGTGCTGCTGGGCAACGGCTCGGACGAGTGCATCCAGTACATCACCGCCACCGTGGCGCGCGAGGGCGCCGTGGCCATGGCCCCGGCGCCCTCCTTCGCCATGTTTTCTGCCTATGCCTTCTTCTTTCGCCTGCGCTTCGCCCGCGTGCCGCTGCGCGAGGATTTCACGCTCGACGCTGACGCCTTTCTCGCCGCCATGGCCCGGGAGCAACCGGCGGCGGTGTGGCTCGCGTTCCCCAACAACCCGACCGGCAACGCCTTCCCGGTGGCGGACCTCGAGCGGATCATCCGCGCCGCGCCGGGGCTGGTGGTGGTGGACGAGGCCTACCAGCCGTTCGCAGGCGCGACCTTCATGCCGCGGCTGGCGGAATTCGAGAACATGGTGGTGCTGCGCACCGTGTCCAAGATCGGCATGGCGGGCTTGAGGCTGGGCTACGTCTGCGGCCGGCCGGAATGGATCGAAGCCTTCAACAAGGCGCGCTCGCCGTTCAATATCAACGTCGTGACCGAAGCGGTGGCCATCAAGCTGCTCGAGAACAAGCCGGTGCTCGACGCCCAGGCGGCGAAGGTGCTCACCGAGCGCGAGCGCATGCGCCCGGAACTGGAGCGCTTGCAGGGGCTCACGGTCTATCCTACGGCGGCGAACTTCTTCCTCGCGCGGGTCGCCGGCGGCGAGGGCGCCGGCACGCGCGCGTTCGATCGCCTGCGCGAGCAGGGCGTGCTGGTGAAGGACCTCTCGGGCGGTGATCCGCTGCTCGAGAACTGCCTGCGCATCACCGTCGGCACGCCCGAGGAAAACCGTATACTGCTCAACGCGATGCGCGAGGCGCTCGGATGAGAACCGCGGAAGTCGTGCGCAACACCAGGGAGACGCAGATCCGCGTCCGCCTGGACCTGGATGGGACGGGCACGGCGAAGCTTGCCACTGGGCTGCCGTTCCTCGAGCACATGCTCGAGCAGCTCGCGCGCCACGGCATGGTGGACCTCGAGGTCGACGCCAAGGGCGACCTGCACATCGACGCGCACCACACCGTAGAGGACATCGGCATCACGCTCGGCCAGGCCTTCGCCAAGGCGATCGGCGACAAGGCCGGGGTGCGCCGCTTCGGGCACGCCTACGTGCCGCTCGACGAGGCGCTGTCGCGCGCGGTGCTCGACTGCTCCGGGCGCCCGGGCCTGAGCTGGAACGTCAAGTTCACGCGCGCCCTGGTGGGCGAGTTCGATGTCGACCTGGTGCACGAGTTCTTCCAGGGCTTCGTCAACCACGCGCAGGTGACGCTGCACCTGGACAATCTGCGCGGCGACAACGCGCACCACCAGTGCGAGACGCTGTTCAAGGCCTTCGCGCGGGCGCTGCGCATGGCCGCCGAGCCCGATCCGCGGGCCGCGGGGGCAGTGCCCTCCACCAAGGGGTCGCTCTAGTTGCGGATCGCGGTCGTCGACTACGGCATGGGCAACATCCGCTCCGTGTCCAAGGCGCTGGAGCACGTCGCGCCCGGGGCACAGGTGCTCGTGACCCACGACCCGGAGGCGATCCGCGGCGCCGAGCGGGTGGTGGTGCCGGGACAGGGGGCGATGCCCGACTGCATGCGCCAGCTCGCGGCGAGCGGCGCGCGGGAGGCGGTGGTCGAGGCGACGCGCGCCAAGCCCTTCCTCGGCATCTGCATCGGGATGCAGATGCTGTTCGAGCGGGGCGAGGAGGGCGACACGCCGGGCCTTGCGCTGCTCGCGGGCACCGTGCCGCGCTTTCCCGCCATGCGGATGCAGGGCCTCAAGGTCCCCCACATGGGCTGGAACCAGGTCTGGCAGCGGGCCGGCCACGCGCTGTGGCAGGGCATCGAGGACGGCGCGCGCTTCTATTTCGTGCACAGCTACTTTCCGCGGCCTGCCGAGGACGCGCTCGCCGCGGCCACCTGCGTCTACGGCGTGACCTTTACCTGCGCGGTGGCGCGGGATAACATCTTCGCCGTGCAGTTCCACCCCGAGAAGAGCCAGAGCTCAGGCCTGCGGCTGCTATCCAACTTCATCCGCTGGCGCCCCTGACGCCTCGCCGGGGGCCGCCGGCGCCCCGCCCGTGCTGATCATTCCCGCGATCGACCTCAAGGACGGCCGCTGCGTGCGCCTGCAGCAGGGCCGCATGGAGAGCGCGACCGTGTTCTCGGAGGACCCGGTGGCGATGACCCGGCACTGGTCGGGCCAGGGCGCGCGGCGCCTGCACATCGTCGACCTGAACGGCGCGATCGCCGGCCGGCCGAAGAACGAGAAGGTGATCCGCGCCATGATCGCCGCGGTGGGCGAGACGACCCCGATCGAGCTGGGCGGCGGCATCCGCGACCTCGATACGATCGAGAGCTATCTCGACGCCGGGGTGGCCTACGTGGTGATCGGCACCGCCGCGGTGAAGAACCCCGGCTTCCTGCACGATGCCTGCTACGCATTCCCCGGGCGCATCATCGCGGGGCTGGACGCCAAGGATGGCAGGGTGGCGGTCGAAGGCTGGTCGAAGATGACCGGTCACGATGTCGTCGACCTGGCGAAGAAGTACCAGGACTACGGGGTCGAGGCGCTCGTGTACACCGACATCGGGCGCGACGGCATGATGACCGGCGTCAACCTCGAGGCCACGCTCAAGCTCGCCAAGGCGATCAAGATTCCGCTGATCGCAAGCGGCGGCCTGTCGAGCATCGGGGAAGTGCAGGCGCTGTGCGAGCAGCTCGCCCCCGAGGGCGTGATCGGCACGATCACCGGACGCGCGCTGTACGAGGGCAAGCTCGACTTCAGGCAGGCGCAGGCCGCGGCCGACAAGGCCACGGGCAAGGCCTGACGGTGGCGCTCGCCCGGCGCGTCATTCCGTGCCTCGACGTCACCGCCGGGCGCGTGGTGAAGGGGGTCCGGTTCGTGGCGTTGCGCGACGCCGGCGACCCGGTGGAGATCGCGGCGCGCTACGACGCGGAAGGCGCCGACGAGCTCGCGTTTCTCGACATCACCGCGAGCTCGGACGGGCGCGACATCATCGCCCACGTGATCGAGGCGGTGGCCGCACGCGTCTTCATCCCGCTCACCGTAGGGGGCGGCGTGCGCCGCGTCGAGGACGTGCGCCGGCTGCTCAACGCCGGCGCCGACAAGGTCTCGATCAACACCGCGGCGGTGGACGACCCGGCGCTCGTCGGCGAGGCGGCGGGCATCGTCGGCTGCCAGTGCATCGTGCTCGCCATCGACGCCAAGCGCCGCGCCGGCGGCGGAGGCTGGGAGGTGTACACGCACGGCGGCAGGAAACCGACCGGCCTGGACGCGGTCCAATGGGCCGAGCGCATGAGCGCGGCGGGCGCGGGCGAGATCCTGCTCACCAGCATGGACCGCGACGGCACGCGCGACGGCTTCGACCTGGAGCTCACCCGGGCGGTGTCGGACGCGGTCGGCGTGCCGGTGATCGCCTCGGGCGGCGTGGGCACGCGCGAGCACCTTGCCGCCGGCGTGCTCGAGGGCCGCGCCGACGCGGTGCTCGCGGCGAGCGTGTTCCATTTCGGCGATTTCACGGTGCGGGAGGCAAAGGAGCACATGCGCAGCCGCGGCATCGAGGTGAGGCTGTGAGCGCGGCGCTGCCGTGGTTCGAGCAGCTGCGCTGGGACGCCGAGGGGCTGGTGCCGGTGGTGACGCAGGACGCCGCGAGCGGCCGGGTGCTGATGCTGGCGTGGATGAACCGCGAGGCGCTGCGCCAGACGTTCGAGCAGGGCCGCGCCGTGTACTGGTCGCGCTCCCGCGGCAGGCTGTGGCGCAAGGGCGAGGAGTCGGGGCATGCGCAGCGCGTGCTCGAGATACGGCTGGACTGCGACGCCGACGCGCTGCTGCTGCGCGTCGAGCAGGCGGGCGGCATCGCGTGCCATACCGGGCGCGAGAGCTGCTTCTTCAGAAAACTCGACGACGGGAGGTGGGTGGCGACGGACCCGGTGCTCAAGGACCCGGCCGCCATCTACGACAAGCCATGAAGACGGGACTGTACGCAACGCTGGAGCGCATCGCCGCCACCATCGAGAGCCGCAAGCAGGGCGATCCGAAGGAGTCGTACGTGGCGCAGTTGCTCGGCCGGGACGAGGACGCGGTCCTGAAGAAGATCGGCGAGGAGGCGACCGAGACGGTGCTCGCGGCGAAAGGCGGCGAGCGCCTGCACCTGGTGCGCGAGGTGGCGGACCTGTGGTTCCACAGCATGATCCTGCTCGCGCGCCACGGCCTGGGCCCGGCCGACGTGCTGGCGGAGCTGCACCGCCGCGAAGGCATCTCGGGGCTGGACGAGAAGGCGGGGAGGAAGGCGCGATGAGCGAGGCCGCGGGCTGCATCTTCTGCCGCATCGTGCGCGGCGAGATACCCTCGAAAAAGGTCTACGAGGACGAGGACGTGCTCGCCTTCCACGACGTGCGCCCGCAGGCTCCGGTGCACCTGCTCGTCGTCCCGAAGGAGCACGTGCCGTCGCTGTACGAGGCGGGCATGGCGCAGCGCCGGGCGCTCGGCAAGATGCTCGCGCTCGCCGGGGAGCTGGCGCGCAAGCAAGGCGCCACCGAGGGCTTCCGCGTCATCGTCAACAACGGCAGGGTGGGGCATCAGGAGGTGTATCATCTGCACATGCATATCCTCGGCGGCCCGGATCCCTTGGGCCCGATGCTGCAGAGGAGGCGATAGGAGGCCGTATGGGCACCTGGAGCATCTGGCATTGGCTGGTGGTGCTGGTGATCGTGATGATCGTCTTCGGCACCAAGAAGCTGCGCAACATCGGCGCCGACCTCGGCGGCGCGGTGCGCGGGTTCAAGGACGGCATGCGCGAGGGCGGCGACAAGCCGGCCGAGGGCGCCACGCCGCCGCAGGTCGCCGGCAAGACCGTGGAGGGCGAGGTCAAGGCGAAGTCCGAGACCAAGGCCTGAGAGCCCGCCGGCAACCCACCGAAGGGCGCCCCGCGCGGGCGCCTTTTGCGTCTTAGGGATCCATGTTCGATATCGGCTTCTCCGAGCTGGTGGTGATCGGGCTGGTCGCGCTGATCGTGATCGGCCCGGAGCGCCTGCCGCGCGTCGCGCGCACGCTGGGCCACCTCGCCGGGCGCCTGCAGCGCTACGTCGCCGACGTCAAGGCCGACATCAGCCGCGAGATGGAGCTCGAGGAGCTGAAGAAGATGCGCGACTCGATGCAGGAGGCGGCGAGCAGCTTCGAGTCTTCGGTCAGCACGGAGCTGCACAAGACCGAAACCGAGCTGAATGCGGCGGTCGAAGCCACGTCGAGCGCTCCGGCAGAGCCCGCGCCGGAGGTTTCGCCTGCGGCGAAGGAGCCGCCGCAGGCGATCGGGGAAAAGGCTGCATGAGCACGCAGGACACGTTCATCTCGCACCTGATCGAGCTGCGCACGCGCGTGATGCGCGCGCTGCTCGCCGTGCTCGCGGTGTTCGTCGTGCTCTTCACCTGGCCGGGCGGCGGCGCGGTCTACGACCTGCTCGCGGCGCCGCTCATGAACGCGCTGCCGCAGGGCACGCGCATGATCGCGACCGGCGTCATCACGCCGTTCATGGTGCCGGTGAAGGTCACCGCGCTGGTGGCGCTGATGGCGGCGCTGCCGTACGTGCTCTACGAGGCCTGGGCGTTCGTCGCGCCGGGGCTGTACGAGCACGAGAAGAAGCTCGCGGTGCCGATCGTGGTGGCGAGCACGCTGCTGTTCTACCTCGGCGTGGCGTTCTGCTATTTCTTCGTCTTCGGCAAGGTCTTCGGCTTCATCCACGACTTCGCGCCGAAATCGATCACCCCGGCCCCGGACATCGAGGCGTATTACGGGTTCGTGATGACGATGTTCCTCGCCTTCGGGGTCACCTTCGAGATCCCGATCGTGGTCATCATCCTGGTGCGCGCCGGCGTGGTGAGCGTCGACAAGCTCAAGGCGGCGCGCCCCTACGTCATCGTCGGCGCCTTCATCGTCGCCGCGGTGGTGACGCCGCCCGACGTGCTGTCGCAGTTCATGCTCGCGACGCCCATGTGCCTGCTCTACGAGGTGGGCCTGCTTTGCGCGCGCTTCGTCGGCAAGCGCACCGAGGCGGTCGAGCCGGATGCCTCCCTCGACCGGCCTTGAGGCGATTGTCGAGGGCGCCGGGCCGCAGACGATCGTGATGGTGCACGGCTGGCCCGATACCCACCGGCTGTGGGACGGGCAGGTCGCGGCGCTCAAGGACCGCTACCGCTGCGTCCGCTTCACGCTCCCCGGGTTCGATCTCTCGCCGCCGGGGCGCGCCTACAGCCTCGAGGAGGTGCTCGGGTCGATCCGCGACGTCGTCGAGCGGGAGCGGCGGGGCGGGAAGGTGACGCTGCTGCTGCACGACTGGGGCTGCTTCTTCGGCTACCAGCTGGCGCTGCGTCATCCCGAGCTCGTCGAACGCGTGATCGGCGTGGACATCGGCGACGCCGGCTCGCGCGGCCATCGCGCGGAGCTCGGTGCGAGGGGCATGCTCATGGTGCTCGCCTACCAGATGTGGCTCGCGCTCGCCTGGCGCATCGGCGGCCGGATCGGCGACGCGATGGCACGCTGGATGGCGCGCCTCATCGGATGCCCCACCGATCCGCGGACGATCGGCGCGCAGATGGGCTATCCCTACGCGCTGCGCTGGCTCGGCGTGGCGGGCGGCTTCAAGGGCCTGAGGACCTTCAACCCGCAGACGCCGATGCTCTTCGTCTACGGCGAGCGCAAGCCCTTCATGTTCCACTCGCGCGCCTGGGCCGAGCGGCTCGCCGCGAGCCCGGGCAGCCGCGTGCTCGGCCTGCCCTGTGGGCACTGGGTCATGATCTCGCGGCCGCGCGAATTCAACGACGCGCTGCTCGCTTGGCTCAGCGGCCGTTGAGAAAGCGCTCCACGAGCGCGAGCTGCTCGGCGACGTTGAGCGCCGGGGCGTGCCCGCAGCCCGGGATCGTGACCACCACCGCCCGCGGTCCCCTGGAGCGCATCGCATCTGCCACCTCCGGGAGCAGCAGGTCGGAGGCCTCGCCGCGCAGGCACAGCGTAGGCACGTCGATCCCGTCCCACGCCTCCCACTGGTCGTAGTCGGCCGGGTGGTGGATGAACTGGTAGACCATCTTCGGATCGTAGTGCGGGGTGACCTTGCCCTCGGTGGTGCGCCGGGTGGAGGTCTCCGTGAGCCGGCGCCACTGCTCGTCCGACAGCCAGCCGAAGGGCTGGTACACGCTGCGGAAGTACTGCTCGAGCTCGCTCACGCGCTCGAACTGGGAGGGATTGCCCGCGTAGGTGCGGATGCGCTCGACCGCGGCCTCGCCCAGCTTGGGACCGATGTCGTTGAGCACGAGACGGCGGATGCGGCCTTTGAGCGCACCTGCGGCGAGCCGGATGCCGAGCGCCCCGCCCATCGAGGTACCGAGCCAGCACGTCTCGCGGATGCCGAGCTGATCCATGAGCGAGAGGGCGGTGCGCGCGTAGAACTCGAGGCAGTACTCCTTCTCCGGCGCCGGGCTCCACTGCGAGAGCCCCCGCCCGATGGTGTCCGGGCAGATGACGCGGAAGCGTCCCGCGAGGTGCGCCGCGACCTCGTCCATGTCGCGCCCGGTGCGCGCGAGGCCGTGCCAGGCGATGACCGTCTCCGCGTTGCCCGCGCCCCACTCGGTGTAGTGGATCTCGCGCCCTTCGCAGACGAGGTAGTTGGAGGTGAAGCTCACGCGCGCCTCATGCGCAGCCGTCCCACGATGCCGTAGGGGAAGTAGTAGACGCAGACGATGAACAGGACGCCGAGCCAAAGCAGCCAGCGGTCGGGGTGCAGCAGGTCGGGCAGGAGCGGCACGCCCTTGGCGGCGCCCGAGGCGAGCTTCATCAGGTCCTGCAGGTAGTTCTGCGCCACGACGAAGAGCGTGGCGCCGATCACCGACCCATAGAGCGTGCCCATGCCGCCGATCACCACCATCAGCAGGATGTCGATCATGATGTTGAACGAAAGAGTGGTGTCGGGTCCGGTGTAGCGCAACCAGATCGCGTACAGGATTCCGGCGGCGGTCGCGCCGAGCGCCGCGAGGCAGTTGGCCACCGTGCGGTAAGTGACGATGCGGTAGCCGATCGCCTCGGAGCGGAACTCGTTCTCGCGGATCGAGAGCAGCACCCGGCCGAAAGGCGAGTTGACGATGCGCAGCAGCCCGAGGAACAACACCAGCGTGACGACGAAGACCACGTAGTAGGCGACCAGCCGCGAGTGCAGCAGCTCGGGCAGCCGGTAGCTGAGGCCGTCCTCGCCGCCGGTGAGCGGCGAGAGCTGCGAGGCGAGGATCTGGAAAAACGACGCCACCGCGAGCGTGATCATG
>CAZOWR010000063.1:0-14032 GCA_964583645.1 uncultured Enterobacteriaceae bacterium | reverse complement strand
GATCTCGCCCTGGATCAGCTCCTGGATCTCGGGCCGGCGGCACAGGCTGGCGAAGTTGGAGAACGGGATGGCGTGGTCCTGCGCGTAGCGCTCGACGTTCTCGTGGTCGATCATGACCAGCGCCACCAGGTAGGGCCGCCGCTCGCCGATCACCACCGCGTCGGTGATGTAGGGCGAGAACTTGAGCTGGTTCTCGAACTCCGAAGGCGTGATGTTCTTGCCCCCCGCGGTGATGATGATGTCCTTCATGCGGTCGGTGATGTAGAAGTAGCCCTCGGCGTCCACCTTGCCGACGTCCCCGGTATGCAGCCAGCCGTCCTTCAGCGTCTCGGCGGTCTTCTCGGGCTGGTTGAGGTAGCCCATGAACACGGTCCTGCCGCGCACCAGCAGCTCCCCCTCGGGCGAGACTTTCACCTCGGCATGCGACATGCGCGGGCCGATCGAGCCGGGCTTGACCCGGCCTTCCGGGTTCGAGGTCACCGCGCCGCAGGACTCGGTCTGGCCCCAGACCTCGTACATCTCCAGCCCCAGCGCCATGTACCAGCGGATCAGCTCGGGCGAGATCGGCGCCGCGCCCGTGATCAATGCCTTGGCGCGGTGCACGCCGATGAGCTTCCTCACGTTGTTCAGCACCAGCAGGCGGGCGAGCCAGAACGCGGCCGCGAGCCACGCCGGCACCGGCCTGCCCTCCTCGCGCCGCTTCGCGCGACGGTAGCCGATGCCGATGGCGACCTTGTAGGCCCACTGCTGCACGATGCCGGCCTGCTTCAGCCCGATCAGCACGCCCGAATAGAACTTCTCCCAGACGCGCGGCACCGCGGTGAACACCGTGGGCGCGATCTCGCGCACGTTCTCGGGCACGGTCTCCGGGTTCTCGACGAAATTGAGCACCGCGCCCGAGTAGATCGAGTGGTACTCGCCGCCCACCCGCTCGGCGATGTGGCACAGCGGCAGGAACGCCATGCGCTCGTCGGACTCGTCCTGCGGGAAGGCCTCCTGGTAGGCCTTGCAGGTGAGCACGATGTTGGCGTGCGAGATCATCGCGCCCTTGGGCCTGCCCGTGGTGCCCGAGGTGTAGACGAGGATCGCGAGGTCCTCGGGCTGGCGAAGCTCGATTCTGCGCTCCCATTCGCCGGGATGCGCCGCGTCGTGCTCGCGCCCCTTCTCGCGCAGCCGCTCCAGGCTCATGACCTGCGGGTCGTCGAGCTCGTGCAGCCCCTCCATGTCGAAGACGAAGATCCTGCGCAGCCGCGGCAGACGAGCGCGCACCTCCAGCACCTTGTCGAGCTGCTCGTCGTCCTCTGCGAACACGTACACCGAGCCCGAGTCCGAGAGCAGGTACTCGACCTGGGCCGGCGCGTCCGTCGGGTAGATGCCGTTCACCACGCCCGCGGCGCCGAGCGCACCGAGGTCCGCGCACATCCACTCCTTGCTGGTGTTGGAGAGGATCGACACCACTTCGCCCGGCTCGTAGCCGAGCGCGGCGAGCCCCATGCCGATCTCGCGCGCCGCGCGGCCGAGCTCCTCCCAGCTCACGCTGCGCCAGATGCCGAGATCCTTCTGGCGAAAGATCGTCTTCCCGGCGCGGGTCCTGACGCCGTGCCAGAACATCTTCGACACCGTGTCGAAGCTCATCGCCACTGCTTCTTTTTCTTCCATCGCCGCTCGCCCCTCACGCCGTGGGCCTTCATGCCGAGGTAGAACTCCTGGACGTCCTTGTTCTGCGCCAGGCGCTGGCAGGTATCTTCCATCACGATGCGGCCGACTTCAAGCACGTAGCCCTGGTCGCCCACCTCCAGCGCCATGTTGGCATTCTGCTCCACCAGCAGGATGGTGGTCCCCTGCTCGCGGTTGATGCGCGTGATGATGCGGAAGATCTCCTGCGTGAGCAGCGGCGAGAGCCCCAGGCTCGGCTCGTCCATGAGCATCAGCCTGGGGTGCGAGAGCAGCGCGCGGCCGATGGCGAGCATCTGCTGCTGGCCCCCCGAGAGCAGGCCCGCCTCCTGCCTCGCCCGCTCCTTCAGGATCGGGAAGTAGCCGTACACCATCTCGATGTCGCGCGCCACGCCGTCGCGGTCGCGCCGCGTGTAGGCGCCCATCCTCAGGTTCTCCTCCACCGTCAGCAGGGCGAACACCTCGCGGCCCTCGGGCGCGTGGCCGATGCCGCGGCGCACGATCCAGTCCGGGTCGCGCCCCTGGATCTCCTCGCCCGCGAAGCGGATCTGGCCCTTGCTCGGGTCGATGATCCCCGAGATGGTCTTCAGGATGGTGGACTTGCCGGCGCCGTTGGCGCCGAGCACGGTGACGATCCTGCCGCGCTCCACCTTGAGGCTCACGCCGCGCAGCGCCTGCACCGGGCCGTAGCTCGCCTCGATGTTCGCCAGCTCGAGGATCGTCTCGCTCATGGCGCGAAAAACGGGGTCAGACCCCTTTTCCCGAAGCTCATGCGGCTTTCCCCAGGTAGGCCTCGATCACCGCCGGATGGGCCTGCACCTCGGCGGGCGCGCCCTCGGCGATCGGCTGGCCGAGGTTGAGCGCGAGCACCCGGTCCGAGACGCGCGAGACCAGGTTCATGTCGTGCTCGACCATCAGCACCGTCACGCCGAGGTGCCGCTTGATGTCCTCGATCCAGAAGGCCATGTCGTCGGTCTCCTCGGGGTTGAGGCCCGAGGAGGGCTCGTCGAGCAGCAGCAGCCTGGGCTCGGTGGCGAGCGCGCGGCCGAGCTCCACCACCTTCCTCACGCCGTAGGGCAGCCCCGCCACCAGGCTGTCGCGGACCTTCGCCAGCTCGAGGAAGTCGATCACCTTCTCGACCGCTTCGCGCGCGGCGAGCTCGGCGCGGCGCACCGCGGGCGTGAACACGAGCTCCTGCCAGAGCGAGCTCCTGCGGTGCCGGTGGCGGCCGATCAGCAGGTTCTGCAGCACGGTGGCGTGCTCGAAGAGCTCGATGTTCTGGAAGGTGCGCGCGATGCCGAGCTCGGCGACGCGGTGCGGCGCCATGCCTGTGAGCTCGCGTTCCTCGAACAGGATCCGGCCCGAGGTCGCCGGGTAGATGAGGCCGATGAGGTTGAAGATCGTGGTCTTGCCGGCGCCGTTCGGCCCGATGATGGTGTAGCACTCCCCGCGCCGCACCTCGAACGAGACGTCGTCGACCGCCACCACGCCGCCGAAGCGGATGCCGAGATGCTCGACGCGGAAGAAACTCACCTCAGCCGCTCCGACTTCATGTAGGACTTCTGCCGCCGGAACATGCCCTTGCGGTAGAAGGGGAAGAGCTCGAACCAGGCGCGGATCTTGAGCCAGCGCCCGTACAGGCCGAGCGGCTCGAAGATGATGAACAGGATCAGCACCAGGCCGAACACCACCGCCTGCAGCCCGGAGGGCGCGGTGCCCTCGGGCAGCCAGCCCTTGGCGATCGAGATGAGCTGCGGCAGCACGATGATGAACGCGGCGCCCAGCACCGCGCCGTGCAGGAAGCCCACGCCGCCCAGGATGACGATGGTGATCAGCTCGATCGACTGGAACAGCCCGAACTGCTCGGGGGAGATGAAGCCGACCTTGTGCGCGTAGAGCGCGCCGCCGACGCCGGTCAGCGCAGCCGAGATGGCAAAGGCCATGGTCTTGTACTTGGCGAGGTTCACGCCCATGCACGAAGCGGAGATCTCGGAGTCGCGGATCGCGATGAACGCGCGCCCCGTAGGGGAGCGCAACAGGTTGATGCAGGCGAGCGCGCAGATCACCGTCAGCGCGAGGCACAAGTAGTAGAACTGCGCGTCGGTCTCGAGCGCGTAGCCCATCACCCGCACCGCCTTCACCAGCATGCCCTCGTTGCCGCCGGTGAGGCTGTGCCAGCGCGCGGTGATCTCCTCGACGATGACGTTGAAGGCGAGCGTGGCGATGGCGAGGTAGATGCCCTTCAGACGCAGGGCGGGCAGCCCCACGATGATGCCGACCGCGGCCGAGAGCAGCGCCGCGCTCGTGATCGAGACCACGAACGGCATGCCCTGCGCCTGCAGCAGGGCCTCGGTGTACGCCCCCACGGCAAGGAACGCGGCGTGCCCGAGCGAGATCTGGCCCGTGAAGCCGGTGAGCAGCATGAGGCCGAAACCGACGATCGAGTAGATCAGCACGAAGTGCAGCTGCGTCATTACGTAGTCGCCCGCCCACCACGGCGCAGCGAGGAGCAGCGCGCCGAGCACGCCGTACCAGAACTTCTGGCCGCCGTGCCTGAACAGGCGGAGGTCCTGCTCGTAGTCGGTCTTGAAGATGAAGCGCATCGCCTAGACCTTCTTGCGGCCGGTCTCGCCGAAGATGCCCGAGGGCCACGCCAGCAGCACCACCAGAACCACCACGTACGCCGCGACGTCCTTGAAGCCCTCCGGGAGGTAGTAGCCGGCGAGCGCTTCCACCACGCCGATGATGAGCCCGCCGAGAATCGCGCCCGGCACGCTGCCGAAGCCGCCCACCACCGCCGCCGGGAAGGCCTTCAGGCCGATGAACCCCATGTTCGAGTGAATGAACGTGACCGGCGCGAGCAGGATGCCGGCGAACGCCGCGACCGCGGCCGACAGTCCCCAGATCATCATGTTGACGCGGCGCACCGGGATGCCCATGTAGTAGGCGGCGAGCTGGTTCTGCGAAGTCGCCTGCATCGCCACCCCGAGCGTGGAGAAGCGGAAGAACAGGTACAGCCCCGCGCAGAGCATCGCGGTCATGCCGATCACCGTGAGCTGCTGCACCGGCAGCACCACGCCGCCGAGCCGCCAGACGTCCTCGACGAACGGCGTCGGAATCTGGTAGGTCTCGGTGCCCCAGCCCGGCACCATGGTGACGATGCCGCGCACCACGTAGCCCACGCCGATGGTGATCATCACTACGGTGAACGCCGGATGGCCGAGCACCGGGCGCAGCACCAGGCGCTCGGTCAGCATGCCGACCGCGGCCATCACCGCGGCGGCGAACAGGATCGTCGCCCAGTACGGCCAGCCGAGCATCACGCTCGAGGTGAGCGCGAAGAACGCGCCGAGCATCATGAGGTCGCCCTGCGCGAAGTTGACGGTCTCGGTCGCCTTGTAGATGAGCACGAAGCCGAGCGCGACCAGGGCGTAGACGCAGCCCAGCGACACCCCGGCGACAAGCAGCTGCAGCAGATCGACCAGAACGGCCCTCCCGGGACCGATTCTACAGAAAGCGCCTGCCACGCCCTACAATGGCGGCGTGTTCGCCACGCACGAGGTCACCAACCAGCCTTCGCCGCTCGAGGACTACAACCTGTTCGAGACCGACCGCGCGCTCGGTGACGCGCTCGCGTTCAACTGCGCGCCCGAACGGCTCGCGCCGGCGCGCACGCGGCTCGCGGCGCTCGGCAGGGAGCTCGGCCGACGCGAGACCATCGAGCGGGCGGATGCCGCCAACCGCCACACGCCGCAGCTGCGCGCCTACGACCGGCACGGGCGGCGCCGCGATGAGGTCGAGTTCCACCCCGCCTGGCACGAGCTGATGGCGCTCTCGCTGCGCCACGGATTGCACGCCGGCCCCTGGGCCGATCCTTCCCCCGGCGCTCACGTCGAGCGTGCCGCAGGCTATCTGCTCTACGCGGAGATCGAGAACGGCACGCAGTGCCCCACCACCATGACCTACGGCGCCGTGCCGGCGATCCGCGCCGATGCGGCGCTCGCGCGCGAGTGGCTGCCCAAGCTCTTCTCGCGCGACTACGATCCGCGCTTCCTGCCCGCGGCGGACAAGCGCTCGGTGCTGGTGGGCATGGGCATGACCGAGAAGCAGGGAGGGTCGGACGTGCGCGCCAACAGCACGCGCGCCGAGCCCGATGGCGCGGGCGCCTGGCGCATCGTGGGGCACAAGTGGTTCATGTCGGCCCCGATGTGCGATGCGTTCCTGGTGCTGGCGCAGGCGCCCGCGGGGCTCTCGTGCTTCTTCATGCCGCGCTATTGCCCCGATGGCACGCTCAACGCGATCCGCATCCTGCGCCTCAAGGACAAGCTCGGGAACCGCTCCAACGCGAGCTCGGAGGTCGAGTTCGAAGGAGCGTACGCGACCCTGCTCGGCGAGCAGGGTCGCGGCGTGCCGATGATCCTCGAGATGGGCGTCTACACGCGCCTCGACTGCGCCATCGGCAGCGCGGGCCTGATGCGCCAGGCGCTGGCCCAGGCGCTCTGGCACGCCGGGCAGCGCAGCGCCTTCGGCAGGACGCTGCGCGAGCAGCCGGTGATGAAGAGCGTGCTGGCGGACCTCGCGCTCGAGTCCGAGGCCGCGACCGCGCTCGCGCTGCGCCTGGCGCGAGCCTACGACCGCCAGGACGATCCGCGCGAGCGGCTGCTGGCGCGCGTGCTCACGCCCGCGGCGAAATTCTGGATCTGCAAGCGCGGCGCGCACTTCGCGGAAGAAGCGATGGAGGCGCTCGGCGGCAACGGCTACGTGGAGGAATCGGTGCTGCCGAGGATCTACCGCGAGATGCCGGTGAACTCGATCTGGGAGGGCTCGGGCAACGTCATGTGCCTGGACGTGCTGCGCGCCCTGCGCAAGGCCCCCGAGGTGCTCGAAGCGGTCGCGGCCGAGCTCGATGCCGCCGCGGGGGCGGGCGCGGACTACGACCGCTTCCGCGCCGCGCTCAAGGGCCGGCTGGCGGATGCCGCGGCAGCCGAAGGCGCGGCGCGCGGCCTCGCGCAGGACCTCGCGCTGGCGCTGCAGGCGAGCCTGCTCGCGCGCCACGCGCCCGGCTTCGTCTTCGCGGCGTTCTGCGCCTCGCGCCTCGGGGGCGGCTTCGGTGGAGTCTTCGGCGCGCTCGCACCGGGCGCGGACGCCGATGCGCTCGTCGAGCGCGCGATGCCGCGATGAAGCGCGTGCGCATCGGCGCCGGGCTCGGCTTCTACGGCGACTCCTGGCAGCCGGTGCGCGCCTCGATCGAGCGCGGCGGCGTGCAGTACATCGCCTCCGACCACCTGTCCGAGCTCACGCTCGCGATCCTGCAGAAGGACCGCCAGCGCGACCCCGCCGCGGGCTACGCGCGCGATTGCGTGCCGATGCTCGCCGAGCTCTGGCCGCTCGCGGCGAAACACGGCGTGAAATTCGTGCTCAACGCGGGCGGCCTCAACCCGCAGGGGGCGCGCGAGGCGATCGCGCGCGTGTTGCGCGAGCAGGGCTGGAAGGCGAGCATCGCCACCGTCACCGGCGACTCGGTCGCCGAGCGCATCGACGAGCTGCGCGCGGCAGGCGAGTCCCTCGCCCACATGGACACGGGGGCGGACATCGGCACCGTGCGCGAGCGGCTGCTCTTCGCCAGCGCCTACCTCGGCGCGCAGCCGATCGCCGAGGCGCTCGCGCGCGGCGCGGACATCGTGCTCACGGGCCGCGTCGCGGACGCCGCGCTCTCGCTCGGGCCCGTCGCGCACGAGCTCGGCTGGCGGTGGGACGACTGGGGGCGGCTTGCCGGGGGCCTGACCGTGGGGCACCTGCTGGAGTGCTCGGGCCAGGGCTCGGGCGGCAACTTCGGCTCGGCGGGCGGGTGGGCCGCGATCCCCGATTACGCCCACCTCGGCTACCCGATCGCCGAGGTCTACGAGGACGGCAGCGCGCTCCTCACCAAGGCGCCCGGGACCGGCGGGCGCGTCTCCTTCGACACGTTGCGCCAGCAGCTGCTCTACGAGGTGCACGATCCCCACGCCTACCGCTCGCCCGACGTGGTGCTCGACATGGGGACGCTCGAGCTCCGCGACGAGGGAGGCGACCGCGTCCGCGTGCGCGGCGCGAGCGGCGCAGCGCGCCCGGCGAGCCTCAAGATCGTCGCCGGCTACCACGACGGCTGGATGGGCACCGGCATGATCGGCTTCGCCTGGCCCGAGGCGTACGCCAAGTGCGCGAAAAGCGCCGAGATCGTCGCCACGCTGGTGCGCGAGCGCGGCTGGGCGGTCGAGGACCAGCAGGTCGAGTACCTCGGCTACGACTCGCTGCTCGGCGAGCACGCCGATCCCGCGTGCCGCGACCAGCTGAACGAATGTTTCCTGCGCATGACGATCCGCACGCGCGAGCGCCGGATCGCGGACGCGTTCGGGCGCCTGTTTCCCTGGCTCGGGCTCTCGGGCCCGCCCTACGTGGGGAGCATGAAAGGCGTGCAGCCCGCCAGGGAGCTGCTCGGCATCTGGCCGGCGCTCGCGAGGCGCGAGCTCGTCGAGCCGGCGGTGCGCGTGGAGGTGGAGGCGACCTGATGCGCGTCCCCCTCTGGAAGATCGCGCACGCACGCTCCGGCGACAAGGCGGACCGGGCGGACATCGGCCTCTTCGCCTACGACCCCGAGAGCTACGCGGTGCTGAGGCGCGAAGTGACGCGGGAACGGCTTGCCGCGCACTTCGCCTCGATCGCCGGCGGTCCGGTAGAGCTCTGGCCCCTGGACAACCTGCTCGCGCTGAAGATCGTGCTGAACGGCGCGCTGCAGGGCGGGGCGGCGCGCAGCCTGCGCATGGACAACCTCGGCAAGAGCGTCGCCGCGCGGCTGCTGCGCATGGAGATCGAGGCGCCGGCCGACCTGCCGCGCCTTCTGCGATAATCCGCGCCTTTTCCCGCATGAAGCTCGCGACCCTCCGGGACGGCACGCGCGACGGCACGCTGCTCGTCGTCTCCCCCGATCTGAAGCGCGCGGCGAAGGCCGACGGCCTCGCGCCCACGCTGCAGGCGGCGCTCGACGACTGGGGCTACCTCGCGCCGCTGCTCGCCGAGCTCGCCGCGGAGCTGGCGGCCGGGCGCGCGGCGCGCGCCTTCGACCTCGACCCGGCGGCGCTGATGGCGCCGCTGCCGCGCGCGCCGCAGCTCGCCGACGGCTCGGCCTACCTCGCGCACGCCGAGCTCGTCCGGCGCGCGCGCGGCGCGGAGCTTCCGGCCGGCGCCAGGCGCGAGCCGCTCATGTACCAGGGCTGCTCGGCGCCGCTGCTCGGGCCCTGCGAGGACGTCGCGGTGGCGAGCGAGGAGCAGGAGATCGACCTCGAGATGGAGCTCGCCGTGGTGACCGGCGACGTGCCGCTGGGCGCCGCGCGCGAGGACGCGGGCGCGGCCATACGCCTGCTCATGCTCATGAACGACGTGAGCCTGCGCGCGTTCGTGGCGGCCGACCTCGCCGCCGGCTTCGGCTTGTTTCATTCCAAGCCGCCCTCCGCCTTCGCGCCCGCCGCGGTGACGCCCGATGAGCTCGGTGCCGCCTGGGACGGCCGGCGCGCGCACGGCGCGGTGCGCGCCTGGGTGAACGGCGAGCTTCTCGGCGAGCCCGACGCCGGAAAGGACATGCAGTTCGACTTCCCGCGGCTCGTCGCGCACGCCGCGAGGACGCGCCCGCTTGCCGCGGGCACCATCATCGGCTCGGGCGCAGTGTCCAATCGCGACCGCCGCAAGGGCGCCGGTTGCCTTTTGGAGCGCCGCGCGGAGGAAACCGTCAAGGGCGGCAAGGCGAAGACCCCGTTCCTCAGGTTCGGCGACCGGGTGCGCATCGACATGGCGGGGCCCGATGGCGCCTCGATCTTCGGCGCCATCGAGCAGAAGATCGTGCGGGCCAAGTGAGCGCGCGGCGGCGGCTTTGGGGGCTGGGCGCGCTCGCCTGCGCCGCGCTGCTGGGCTTCGGCTACTACCTGCAGTACGCCCAGGGGCAGGAGCCCTGCCCGCTCTGCCTGGTGCAGCGCGGTTTCTACTACGGGCTGCTCGTCGTCTTCCTCGCCGCGGCGATCCACGCGCCTGCGCGCGCGGGAACCATGGCTTATGGAGTCGCGGCGTTCGCGCTCGCGCTCGGCGGCGCGGGGGTCGCCGGCCGCCAGGTATGGCTGCAGCACCTGCCGCCCGAGCAGGTGCCGCCCTGCGGGCCGGGGCTGGAGTACATGCTCGAGAACCTGCCGCTAGCGCAGACGCTCGCCAAGCTCTTCACCGGCTCGGGCCAGTGCGCCGAGGTCACCTGGCGCTTCCTCGGGCTCTCGATCGCCGGGTGGTCGCTCGCCTGGTTCGCCGGGCTCGCGCTGTACGCGGGCTGGCTCGCGCTGCGCCGGCGGTAGACGGCGCCGCTCATTCGATCATCCCCGCCGCGACGGTGCCGTTGGTCAGCGGGTCGATGAGGATGAACGCGCCGGTGCCGCGGTTCGCCAGGTAGGGATCGCAGAACACCGGCTGCTGCGCCTGGAGGCCGACGCGCACGATGTCGTTCATCGCGATGCGCGGCCCGGGGGCGTGCCGCCCGAGCGTTTCGACGTCGACGCGGTAGTCCACGGCCGCGATTCGTGCCGGCACCGTGCGGGTGGCGTGCTTCAGCAGGTAGCTGCCGTCGGGCGCGGCCGGGTCCTCGCCGAGCCATACGAGCTTGGCGGCGAGCGAGCGCGCCGGGCGCGGCGCGCGCCCCGCCTCCGCGATGAGGTCGCCGCGCGCGATGTCGATCTCGCCGGCGAGCAGGAGCGCCACCGAATCGCCGGCGAGCGCCGCGCCGCGCTCGCCCTCGAGCGTGCGGATTCCGCTCACCGCCGCGCGGCGTGCCGAGGGCAGCGCGACCACCTCGTCGCCCACGCGCACCGCGCCCGAGGCCACGCGCCCGAGGTAGGCGCGCGCCTCCGCGCGCCGCTGCACGAGCTGCACCGGAAAGCGCAGCGGCAGGGCCAGCTCGTTCTGCGCCGGCTCGAGCGTCTCGAGCAGCTCGAGCAGCGCGGGACCCGGGTACCAGTCCATGCGCGTGCCCCGCTCGACCACCAAGTCGCCGTGCAGCGCCGAGACCGGCACGAAGCGCAGATCCGGGATCGCGAGCGGCGCCGCGAAGGTCTCGAACGCCGCGCGCACGGCCTCGAACGCCTCGCGCGAGTAGCCGGCGAGGTCCATCTTGTTCACCGCCACGACGACGTGGCGGATGCCGAGCAGGTGCGCGATATAGAGGTGTCGCCGCGACTGGGGCAGCAGGCCCTTGCGCACGTCGGCAAGCACCACCGCGACGTCGGCGGTGCTCGCGCCGGTCGCCATGTTGCGCGTGTACTGCTCGTGCCCCGGGGTGTCCGCGACGATGAACTTGCGCCGCGGCGTCGCAAAGTAGCGGTAGGCGACGTCGATCGTGATGCCCTGCTCGCGCTCGGCCTCCAGCCCGTCGGTGAGCAGCGAGAGGTCGGGCGCATCGAGGCCGCGCCGCGCGGAGGCCCGCGCCAGCGCCGCGAGCTGGTCCTCCAGCACCTGGCGCGTGTCGTGCAGCAACCGTCCGATCAGCGTGCTCTTGCCGTCGTCCACGCTCCCCGCGGTGGAGAAGCGCAGCACGCCGCGGCGCAGCGCGGCCTGGGCCGGCGGCGACCTCAGAAGTAGCCCTCCCGCTTGCGGCGCTCCATCGAGGCGTCGCTCGAGCGGTCGTCCATGCGGGTCGCGCCGCGCTCGGTGAGGCGCGCCGCCGCAGTCTCGGCGGCAATTTCGCCCGCGTTCGCGGCCACCGATTCCACCGGGCAGGTGCAGCTGATGTCGCCCACCGTCCGAAAGCGGACCGTGAGCTCCTCCGCGCGCTCGCCGGCCCGCGGCGGGGTGAGGGGCGTCACCGGAACCAGCACGCCGTTCCTGCGCACCACGGCCCTGCGGTGCGCGTAGTAGAGCGAGGGCAGCTCGAGCCCCTCGCGCGCGATGTACTGCCAGATATCGGGCTCGGTCCAGTTCGAGATCGGGAAGACGCGCACGTGCTCGCCCGCCGCGACGCGGGCGTTGTACAGGCTCCAGAGCTCGGGCCGCTGGTGGCGCGGCTCCCAGCCGCCGGAGCGGTCGCGGAACGAGAAGAAGCGCTCCTTGGCGCGCGCCTTCTCCTCGTCGCGCCGCGCCCCGCCGATCGCGGCGTCGAAGGCGAGCTCGGCGATCGCCTCGAGCAGCGTCACCGACTGCGCCGCGTTGCGGCTCTCGTCCGCCGAGCGCAGCCGCACGCTGCCGCGCCGCATCGAGTCCTCGACCGTGCGCACGACCAGCCGCTCGCCGAGCTCGGCCGCGCGGCGGTCGCGGAACTCGATCACCTCGGGGAAGTTGTGCCCGGTGTCGATGTGCAGCAGCGGGAACGGAAAGCGCGCCGGCCGGAACGCCTTCTCGGCAAGGCGCAGCAGCACCAGCGAGTCCTTGCCGCCGGAAAAGAAGAGCACGGGGTTCGCGCACTCGCCCGCGACCTCGCGCAGGACGAAGATCGCTTCTGACTCCAGCCAGTCGAGGTGGCTGCGCTCGAGCTTCACGCGGCGACGCGCTCGAGCAGCGCCGTGGCGGCCGCGGCCCGGCTCATGCGGCGCGCCGGCCGTGGTAGCCCGCGCTCAGCTCCCCGAACGCGGCGAGCGCCTCGGCCGCGTCTTCGCCATCGCGCAGCAGGAAGGCGTCGAAGCCGCACTGCGCCATGAAGTGGAGGTGCTCGCGCGTCACCTGCCCGACGGCGCGCAGCTCGCCCCCGTAGCCGTAGCGGCCGCGCAGCAGCCGCGCGATGGAAAAGCCGCGCCCGTCCCCGAACTTCGGGAAGCTCACTTCCACGAGCGCGAGCCGGGCCGCGTCCGCCGCCAGCTCCGCCGGGTCCTCGTGCGGCTCCAGGCGCACCCCGGCGCGCCCCTGCCGCAGCAGCAGATCGTCGCGCCGCAGTTGCCACACGACGAGCGGGACGACGAGATCGCCCTCGGCCGGAAAATCGGGCACCAGGCCGTCCTCGCGGACGCTCAGCCAGTGCCGCGCCTCGCCCTCAAGCGGCCGCCAGCTGTTCGCGGTAACGCTGCGGCCTCTGATGAGGACGGCCATAGACACGCTCCTTGAAGGGCTCGACGCCGATGCGCTGCACCACGTCGACGAACCGCTCGGCGTCGCTGTCGCGCCGCTCGAGGTAGCACTCGATGAGGCGCTCGATCACCTGCGGCACCTCGGCGCGCGCGAACGACGGGCCGATGATGCGGCCGAGCGCGCCCCGCTGGTCGCCGCCGATCGTGACCTGGTACCACTCGGCGCCGTGCTTGTCGACGCCGAGGATGCCGATGTGGCCGACGTGGTGATGGCCGCAGGCGTTCATGCAGCCCGAGATGTTGAGGTCGAGCTCGCCGATGTCGTGCAGGTAGTCGAGGTCGTCGAAGCGCTCCTGGATCGCCTGCGCCACCGGGATCGACTTGGCGTTGGCGAGCGAGCAGAAGTCCCCGCCCGGGCAGGAGATGATGTTGGTGAGCAGGCCCACGTTGGGCGTTGCCAGTCCCAGCCGCCGCAGCTCGCCCCACAGCCCGGGGAGCTCGGCCTGCCGCACGTCGGCGAAGAGCAGGTTCTGCTCGTGCGTCACGCGCAGCTCGCCGAACGAGTAGCGCTCGGCCAGCTCCGAGATCGCTTCCATCTGCGCCGAGGTGACGTCGCCCGGGGGCACGCCCGTCTTCTTGAGCGAGAGCGTGACCGCAGCGTAGCCGGGCTGCTTGTGCGCGTGCACGTTGCGCCTTAGCCACGCGCCGAAGGGGCCGGACTTCGGCAGATCGAGGTCGGCGAGCACGTCGTACGCCGGCCGGGTGAAGCGCTCCTCGACCCGGCGCAGGTCCTCTCGCGCGAGCGTCCCCGGACCGTCCCGCAGCTGCGCCCACTCCGCCTCGACCTCGTCCCGGAACCGCTCCGGGCCGCGCTCCTTCACCAGGATCTTGATCCGCGCCTTGTTGAGGTTGTCGCGCCGGCCGTGGCGGTTGTAGACGCGCAGGATCGCGTCCAGGTAGGTGAGCAGGTGGCGCCAGGGCAGGAACTCGCTCATCACGTGCCCGAGCATCGGCGTGCGGCCCAGGCCGCCGCCGACGATGACCCGGAAGCCGGCACCGGAATCGGGGTCAGACCCCGTTCTCCTCACCGCGTGCAGGCCGATGTCATGCACCAGCGTCGCGGCGCGATCGGCAGCAGCGCCGTTCACCGCGATCTTGAACTTGCGCGGCAGGTAGGAGAACTCCGGGTTGAGGGTGGACCACTGCCGGACGAGCTCGCACCAGACGAAGGCGTCGACGATCTCGTCGGCAGCCACGCCGGCCAGGTGGTCGGTGGTGATGTTGCGCACGCAGTTGCC
>CAZOWR010000062.1:0-14073 GCA_964583645.1 uncultured Enterobacteriaceae bacterium | reverse complement strand
CGGCCGGCCCCGACGCCGCGCCGCTGGCGCGGCGGGCGGCGGCGGCCGCGGCCGCGATGCCCGACACGCACGAGAAAGCCTACCGCCTGATTTCCCTGGCGGCGGTCGCGGGCGCGCGCGCTCCGGGCGAGGCGCACGCGTGGCTTGAGCAGGCGCGCACCATCGGCGAGGCGATCGGCGACCAGCGCGCGATCTCGCATGCCTCGGGCGAGCTCGGCCGCTTCTACGCCGAGGCCGGCCGGCACGAGGAAGCGCTCGCGCTCGCGCGCCGTGCGGTGCTCGCGGCACAGCAGGCCGGGGCGACCGAGGCGCTGTACCGCTGGCAGTGGCAGTCGGCGCGGCTGCTCGGCAGGCTCGCGCGCGAGGACGATGCGCTCGCGGCGTACCGGCGCGCGCTCGCGAGCCTTGCCGCGATCCGCCAGGACCTGATCGCGGAGCTGCGCGCGGCCCGGCGCTCCTATCGCGAGGCGGTGGGGCCGCTCTACCTGGAATACGCCGACCTGCAGCTGCAGCGTGCGCGGCGCCTCGGCGCGCAAGCCGAGGCGCAACGCCACCTGCTGGAGGCGCGCGACGCCATCGAGGGGCTGAAAGCGGTCGAGCTCGAGGACTACTTCCAGGACGAATGCGTCGCCAACCTGCAGGCGCGGCAGAAGGAGCTGGATCGCCTCGCGCCGCGCACCGCGGTGCTCTACCCGGTGATCCTTCCCGGGCGCCTGGAGCTGCTGCTGTCGCTTCCCTCCGGCATGCGCCAGCTCGAGGTGCAGGTGAGCGGCGAGAGTCTCACCACGGAGGTGCTGGCGATGCGGCGGCTGCTGGAGAAGCGCAGCACGCACCAGTACCTGCCGCACGCGCAGCGCCTGTACGACTGGCTGCTGCGGCCCCTCGAGGCGCTGCTCGAAGCCGAGGCGGTGGATACGCTGGTGCTCGTGCCCGACGGGCCGCTGCGCCTGGTGCCGCTCGCCGCGCTGCACGACGGCAGGCGCTTCGTCGTCGAGCGCCTGGCGGTCGCCACGGCGCCGGGGCTGAGGCTGATCGAGCCGCGCGCGCTCTCGCGCCAGTCCACGCGCGTGCTGCTGAGCGGGCTCACCCTGTCGGTGCAGGACTTCCCGGCGCTGCCGCACGTTGCCGCCGAGGTGCGCACGATTCGCGACGTCATGCCCTCGAAGGTGCTCTCCGACAGGGAGTTCCTGGTGGGGAGCTTCGAGCGCGAGCTGCGGACCGCGCCCTATTCCGTGGTGCACATCGCCTCGCACGCGCAGTTCGACAGCGATCCCAGGAAGAGCTTTCTGCTGATGTTCGACGGGCGCCTGGACATGGACGGCCTGGAGCGGGTGATGAAGCTCTCGCGCTTTCGCGAGGAGCCGGTCGAGCTGCTCGCGCTCTCGGCCTGCCGCACCGCGGCCGGCGACGAGCGCGCCGCGCTCGGGCTCGCGGGCATCGCGATCAAGGCGGGGGCGCGCAGCGCGCTCGCGACGCTCTGGACCATCAACGACCAGGCGTCCGCGCAGCTGGTCGCGGAGTTCTACCGCAGGCTCTCCGACCCGGCGCTGTCCAAGGCGCGCGCACTGCAGGAGGCGCAGCGCGGCATGCTCGGGGACGCGCGCTACCGGCACCCCGGCTTCTGGTCGCCCTTCCTGCTGATCGGCAACTGGCTCTAGGCGTGGCGGGGCGGCTTCGCCAGCTGCTCGAGGCGCCCCTGCTCGCAGCGCTGCTGCTGGGGCTCGCCTGCGCGGCGCTCGTGATCGGCGTGCGCGCCGCCGGGGGGCTGCAGTTCCTCGAGCTCTATGCCTGGGATCTCCTCGTCCAGCTGCGCTCGTCCGGCGTCGCGCGTGATCCGCGCGTGGTCCTGGTGGCCGCCGACGAGGCCGACCTCGAGCGCCTGGACTGGCCGCTCGCCGACGGCGTGCTCGCCGAGCTGCTCGCGGCGATCCTCGCGCGCGAGCCGCGGGCCGTGGCGCTCGACCTGTACCGCGGCCGGCCGCGCCCCCCGGGGAGCGAGCGGCTCGATGCGGTCCTTGCCGGGAGCCGCAAAGTCTACGCGGTGGCCAAGTTCGGCGCCTCCCCGGGCGCGTCGGTCGCTGCGCCGCCGGCGCTCGCGCAGCGCCCGGCACAGGTCGGCTTCGCCGACGTGGTGGAGGACTACGACGGCGTGGTGCGCAAGGGGCTGCTCTTTCTCGACGACGGCAAGACGGTGCTGCAGAGCCTCGCGCTGCGGGCGGCGCTCGGGTACCTGGCCGCCGACGGCGTGCGTCCGGCCGCCGATGCCGCGAATCCCGAGCACCTCCGGCTCGGACGCGCGACCCTGAGGCCGCTCGAGCCCGACGACGGCCCGTACGCCTCGGCCGATGCGGCGGGCTACCAGTTCCTGCTCGACTTCGCGGGAGGGCGGCAGCCCTTCGCCACGTTCACCTTCGGGCAGGTGCTCGGCGGCCGGGTGCCGCCGGAAGCGTTCCGCGAGCGCATCGTGCTGGTGGGCGTCGCCGCGCGCAGCGTGAAGGACTTCTTTGCCAGCCCCTTCCGCGAGGGCCGCGGCGCGGTCGAGCCGATGCACGGCGTGGCGCTGCACGCGCATGCGGCCAGCCAGCTCGTGCGCATGGCGCGCGGCGAGACCGTGCCGATGCGGCTTCCCGGGCGGTGGCCCGAGGCGGCGTGGATCGCGGCCTGGTGCGTGGCGGGCGCCCTGCTCGCGCTGCTGCGCGACCGCGCCGCGGCGCTCGCTGCGCTCGCCGCAGGGGGTGCGCTCGCCGGCGCCGGGGCCGCGGCGCTCGCCTTCCAGCATTCACTGTGGCTTCCGGTCGCGAGCACCGTCGCGGCGTGGCTGTTCTCCGCCGCGGTGGTCACGGCGTGGCTGCGGGCGCACGAGTCGCGCCAGCGCGGCGTGCTGATGCAGATCTTCTCGCGCTACGTGTCGCGGCCCCTCGCCGACGACATCTGGCGCAACCGCGCCGAGCTCCTCGAGCACGGGCGCTTCCGGCCGCGTCGCGTGGAGGCGACGGTGCTCTTCTCCGACATCAAGGGCTTCACCGAGCTCTCCGAGAAGCTCGACCCGCAGGCGCTGATGGACTGGCTCTCGGAGTACCTGGGCGCGATGGCCGAGGTGGTGCAGGCGCACGGCGGCGTGGTCGACAAGTTCATCGGCGACGCGGTGATGGCGGTGTTCGGCCTGCGCGCGGGTCGGAGCGCGGATCACCCCGTCGCCGCGGTGGACTGCGCGCTCGCCATGCGCGCCGCCCTGGAGCGGCTGAACGCCGGCTGGCGCTCGCGCGGCCTGCCGCCGATCGGCTTTCGTGTAGGAATTCACACCGGCGAGCTGGCCTACGGCACGGTCGGAAGCGGGCAGCGGGTGGAATCCACGGTCATCGGGGACAGTGTGAATATTGCCTCGCGCCTGGAGAGCCTGAAGCAGGAAGATGGCGCCATGAAGCTCGACCCGGTGGATCCGGAGGATCCGGGAAGCGCCTACCGCATCCTGGTGAGCGCCGACACGCGCGCGCGGCTGGGCAGCCGCTACCGGGTGTGGGAAGTCGGCGGCGTAGAATTGAAGGGCAAGACTGAGCCCCTGCAGGTGTATGGGGTGAGGGGGTTGGCATGAGCTCGATATCGAGACTTGCAGCAGCAGCGATGGTGCTTTGCGGCGTGGCGCTTCCGGCGATGGCGCAGCAGCAGCCGGCGAAGGCCGAGGACGAAGTCGCCTACACCCCGCCGATGCGCGGCGCGCCGCAGCGGCGCATCGGGGGCAGCTCGCGCGGCGCCGAGACGCCGCTGCCGAGCGTGTTCGTGCTCGCGCCCGATCACGTAGGCCTCACGACCGCCGAGCAGCCCTCGCTCTACTGGTACATCTCCGGGCCCACGCGCGTGCGGGTGGAAGTGACGCTGGTGGAGGAGAAGCGGGTTGCGCCGCTCGTCGAGACGCCGGTCGCGCCGCTCGCCGGCGCGGGCGTGCAGCGGCTGCGCCTCGCCGACCTCAAGGTGAGCCTCGAGCGCGAGGTCGAGTACCAGTGGACGGTGTCGCTGGTGCCCGATGACCGCGAACGCTCCAGCGACGTCATCTCGGGCGGCGTCATCAAGCGGGTGGCGCCGCCTGCCGGGCTGCAGGAGAAGCTCGCCGGAGCCTCGCGCGAGGCGCGACCCCGAGTGCTTGCGGCCGCGGGGCTGTGGTACGACGCCATCGCGGAGCTCTCCGAGCTGATCGAGGCGAACCCGGGCGACCGGGTGCTGCGCGAGCAACGCGCGAGGCTGCTCGAGCAGGTCGGACTGCCCGACGCCGCGGCGGCAGACCGGCGCTAGAAGGCGCGCGCCACGCCGACGCGGAAGTGCAGGCCCTTGTCCTGCGGGTTGTTGTTCGGCACCACGACGTCCTTCTGCCGTAGCCCCCAGTAGAGCTGCGCCGAGATCCCCTCGGCGATGTCCCAGCGCACCCCCGGCCCCACGCTCCAGATGAAGCGCCGGCCGTCGGCGCCGAAATGGTCCCAGGCGCGGCCGAAGTCGGCGAAGGCGGCGAGCGACACCTGCCCGTCCTGATCGCCCTCGCTCAGGCCCGCGACCGGCAGCCGCATCACCGGGTGCCGGTACTCGGCGGACGCGATCCAGCCCTTGTCGCGCACGATCTGGTTCTCGCGGTAGCCGCGTACCGTCTCGGCGCCGCCGAGCGCGAACTTCTCCGAGGGCAGCAGCTCGCCGCTCGCGAGCTGCTGGTCGTAGCGCAGCACCAGCTGCCGGCCGTCCGCGGCGAGGCGCCGCGCCCACTGCAGCTGCATGAGCGCCGCGGCATACTGCGAGTCGGGCGTATTCCCGGTGCTGCGCGTCGCGCCGCCGCGCTTCAGGCCGCTCGAGACCGTCAGGCGTCCTGCGAAGACGCTGTCCTGCGTGCGGTCGAGGAAATCGGCGAAGAGGCGCGCGGCGGTCACCTTCGCTTTTCCGTCCGCCAGACCCGGCGTGAAGGAGAACGGCACGCCGAGCAGCGAGGTGGCGTTGTCGCGCCAGTACAGGCCCGCCCCGAGGGTCAGCGTGCTGCGCAGCGTGCGGTAGACCGGGTGGCCGAGGCTGAGCTCCGTGGTCTCGGAGTTGCTCTTCACGTCCACGATGTTGAACGGCGGCTCGATGACGCGGCTCTTCACCCGCTCGTTGCGCAGCGTGAGCAGCGTGTCCTTTGTTGTGACGGGAATGCTGAGGGTGAAGCCCTGATCGTCCAGGCCGTGGGTGTGGCCGAAGCGCACCGAGAGCGAGTCGCCCCACCCGGTGAGGTTGCGCGCCGCGGCGCTCAGCTCGTAGCGGTTCGCGCCGACCGCCGGCGAGCGGTTGTTGGCAAACGAGAAGCCGACGGTGTAGCGCTTCGCCTCCTTCACGTCCATGCGCAGCAGCGCCTCGCCGCGCTGCGTGCCCGGGGCGAGCTCGGCGTTGACGCGCTCGACCTGCGGGTTCTGCAGCAGCAGCTGGATCGACTCCTGCAGCGTCCTGACGTTCAGCGGCTCGCCCGGCTCGACGCGGCCGGCGATGAAGCGGCTCCGGAAGCGGTTCTCGCCCTCGACCCTGATCTCGGTGAGCCGGCCTTCGACCACCTGCAGTTTCACCTCGCCGTCCTTCACGTCCTGGTCGGGGAGCACCGCGCCGGAGTTGATGTAGCCGGCGCTGGCGTAGGCAAGCGACAGGCGGTGGCGCAACTCGTCGAGGTCCTCGGTCGCCAGCTCGCGGTTCTCGAACGGCGCGACGATTTCCTTGATCTGGGGCTCGGTGAAGACCGTGCTGCCTTCGACTAGAATTCGGCGCACGAAGACGCGCAGCTTGGTCGGGAGGCCGGGGCGCTCGGTGTCGGGGGCGAGCGGCGGCAGGACGAAGGGCGCTTCGGGCTTGCGGAACTCGGGCGGCGGAAGCTGCGGGACGGACGGGCTCTGCTGGGCGTGCGCGCAGAACGCGCAGGCGAGAAGGCCGAGCGCGAGCCGCATTCCGCCGGCTTGCGCTACTTGAAGTGCGAGGTCATGAAGGTCAGCCGGTCGGCGAGGCCCTTGAGCAGCGCCATGCCGAACGCCGGGCTGGTCTTCACGAGCGCGAGAAAGTCGTTGCGGTTCACCCCGTGCAGCGCGCAATCGACCTCGGCCGCGGCGTTGGCGCTCCTCGGCGACTGGTCCACCAGCGCCATCTCCCCGAAGATGCCCCCCGGTCCGACGCGCTCCACGACTTTCTGCTGGATCGAGATGGCGACCGTGCCCTCGAGCACGAGGTACATGAGCGCCCCGGTGTCGCCTTCCTTCATGATCATGCGCCCGGCCGGGAAGCGGATCGGCTCGCGGTCGTGCAGCAGGCGCTTCAGGCCCTCCATCATCTTCTTGTCGAGCATGCTGGAGGCCCTGGTGAGGTCCGCCGGCCCGAGCGCGTTCTTCGCGCGCAGCTGCGCCGCGGTCTGGCGGATGCGCAGGATCATGATGCTCATCAGCATCAGCGCGAACTCGGGCTTCTCCTGGATGCCGGCCTGGAACTGCTTGCCGTCGATCGAGACGACGCGGCTCTGCGCCTTGGCGGTGGCGGTCGCGCTCCTCGGCAGTTGCGTCAACGCGGCCATCTCGCCGAAGATCTCGCCGACCTTGACGCTCCCCAGGAGCTTGCCACCCGCGGAGATCTGGACCTCGCCCCCGAGCAGCAGGTACATCTTGTCGTCCTTGGAGAACAGCCCGCTCGTCTTGTCGCCCGCCGAGAACAGCACCCCCCCGGGCGGCAGCTCCTCGCTCTTGCCCCGCCCGCGGAAGAAGTCCATCGCCACCGCGGCGTTGTAGACCGGGCTCGCCGCCGGCCGCGCCGCCTCCGGCACGGGCAGCGGCGCGGTCCTGGAAAAGTCGAGCTCGCTCATCGGGCCTTCAGTATGTCATACAGGCGGCGTTCAGCACGCCCGCGCTCACCGAGATCGCGGCGAGGACCACGCCGGTGGCGACCTGGCCGTCCGGGATGCGGCGCACCACGTTGAGCAGGGTGAAGCGCACCGCAACATAGACCAGGAGCTGCACCACAGCGGCGATCAGCGCCCAGAGCATCATGTCCCACGGATGCACGCTGTGGGCGATCACCATGGCGAGCGGCAGGGTGAAGCCGAGCACCGCGCCCGAGAGGCTGAGCGCCGCGGCGACGTTGCCGTCCTTGATGAGCTTGAGCTCGTTGTACGGCGTGAGCAGCAGGTACAGGATCATGAAGCCGTAGATGTAGGCGATCGACAGGCCGGCGTAGATGAGGAAGTCGTCGAAGCCGGAGAGCGAGAATCTCACGAAGTCCATCGGGGGTCCCTCAGGTGAAGTAGTGCGGCACGAAGCGGCTGGAGTTCCTGGTGATCGGCGAGTCGTCCTCGCGGATGCCGATTCCGGCGGCCTCCTCGCCCACGATCCAGGAGCCGATCACGGGGTAGCGGCCGTCGAAGGCGGGCAGCGGCGCGACCGCCTGGTAGACGAACCCCTCCGCGCCGTAGTCGCCCGGCTGCGCGCGCACCACGCCGCGCGTGCGGATGGTGACATTCGACCCTTCGCGCGAGAGCAGCGGCTTCTTGACGTAGTCGCCGCCGAACTTCTGCGGCGTGAAGTAGGCGGGCAGCAGGTTCGGGTGGCCGTAGCTCATCTCCCAGAGCAGCACCAGCAGCGCCTTGTTGGAAAGCAGCATCTTCCAGGCCGGCTCGATGAGCGCCGCCGGGCGCCGCAGCAGGTGAGCGCCGAACTCCTCGCGCGCGAGCCATTCCCAGGGGTAGAGCTTGAAGAGCACCTGCACGGGCTCCTCCCCCAGGTCGAGGAAGCGCTCGCCGTCCCAGCCCAGGTCCTCTACGAACAGCCGGCGCGCGTCCCACCCCGCCTGCAGCGCGCAGTCGCGCAGGTACTCGACGTTGCCGAGATCCTCCTCGTTCTCCTTCAGGCAGGCGAGGTGCAGCGGCGCATCGCCGAGCGCTCCTCGCAGCGCCTGCCAGCGCGCGATGAGCTTCTCGTGCAGCGAGTTGAACTGGTCGGCCTTGGGTTGGGTGTCCTCCAGCCAGTGCCACTGCGCCACGCTCGCCTCGGGGAGCGCGGTGGGGGTGTCGGCGTTGTATTCGAGGAGCTTGGGCTCGCCCTCGCCGTCCCAGCTGAAGTCGAAGCGCCCGTAGAGCGAGGGCTCGCCGCGCTGCCAGCTTGTCTCGACCAGGTCCTGGAAGGCCTCCGGGATCGCGAACTCGCGGTAGCGGCGCGAGTTGACCGCCTCCTTGACCGCCTGCAGGCACAGGTGGTGCAGCTCGGCGGTGACCTCCTCCAGGTGGTCGATCTCGTCGGCGGAGAACGCGTAGCAGGCGCTCTCGTCCCAGTAGGCGCCGCCCATCGAGTGGAAATGGAACCCCGCCTGCTCGCAGCGTTCGCGCCAGTTGGCGCGCGGCTGGCGCGCTTCGCGCCGCATCGCGCCCGCCGCTAGCTGCCCGAGGAGGAGGCGCGACCGGTCGAGCCGAAGCCGCCGCGCGAGACGCTGCCGGTCGAGCTGCTGCTGGAGAGGCGCAGCGACGAGCTCGAGCCGGAGCGCATGGCGAGCGCGCCGACCGGCGAGCGCGCCACGCTGCCGGTCGGCAGGCGCTGGGCGTCCATCGCGTTGGCGCTGGGCTCGATCGCCGGGTAGCGCGTGCGGCCGAACAGCGAGTAGGTGGTGCCGCGGCCGTAGTAGGGCGGGCCGTAGAAATAGCTCTGCGCGTAGCTGCCGTCGCGCACCGGCTCGCACAGCGCGGCGTTGTTCCAGTCCTTGACGCAGGACTGGAGGCTGGAGTAGGCGTCGCGCTGCTCCACCGGCGAGCCGCAGCCGCTCAGCGCGGCGCCGCCCGCGAGGACCAGCGTGATCGCCGCGCTGCGTCTCCTGGCGCGTTGGCGCATGGGACCCCCCTGCCGCAAGTGTATGCCCGGGGCGGGCGCCGCGCTACTATTGGGGCCTGCACGCAGGAGACCCGCGATGAACGAACGAGCCCGCCCCGAAGCCGTAGGCACGTCGCTCGAGAACTCCGCTTTCTTCATGCCGTTCTCGATGAACCGGCACTTCAAGAAGGCGCCGCGCCTGCTCGCGCGCGCCGAAGGGATGTACTACTACACGCCCGAGGGGCGCAAGGTGCTCGACGGCACCGCGGGCCTGTGGTGCGTGAACGCGGGGCACTGCCGGCCCAAGATCGTGGCGGCGGTGCAGAAGGCGGTGGCGACGCTCGATTTCGCGCCGCCCTTCCAGATGGGGCACCCGCTCGCCTTCGAGTTCGCCGACCGGCTGGTGCCGATCCTGCCCGAGGGGTTCACGCGCGCCTTCTTCACCAACTCGGGCTCCGAGTCGGTGGACACGGCGCTCAAGCTCGCGCTCGCCTACCACCGCGTGCGCGGCGAGGGCCAGCGTATGCGCCTGATCGGGCGCGAGAAGGGCTATCACGGCGTCAACTTCGGCGGCACCGCCGTAGGCGGCATCGTAGGGAACCGCAAGATCTTCGGCGCGCTGGTGGCGGGCGTCGACCACCTGCGCCACACGCACGACCCGCAGAGGAACGCCTTCTCGCGCGGCCAGCCCGAGCACGGCGCGGAGCTGGCGGAGGACCTGGAGCGCCTCTGCCAGCTGCACGACCCCTCCACCATCGCGGCGGTGATCGTGGAACCGGTCGCCTGCTCGGCGGGCGTCTACGTGCCGCCTAAGGGATATCTCGAGAAGCTGCGGGCGATCTGCGACAAGCACGGCATCCTGCTGATCTTCGACGAGGTCATCAACGCCTGGGGGCGCCTCGGCAAGCCGTTCGCCGCCGACTACTTCGGCGTCTCGCCGGATCTCATCACCACCGCCAAGGGCATCACCAACGGCACCGTGCCGATGGGCGCGGTGTTCATGAAGGAGACCCTCTACCAGGCGTTCATGACCGGCCCGGAGAACGCGATCGAGATGCCGCACGGCTATACCTACTCGGCGCACCCGCTGGCCTGCGCGGCCGGGCTCGGGACCCTCGAGACCTACCAGGACGAAGGGCTGCTGACCCGCGTAGGGGAGCTCGCGAAGCACTGGGAGGACGCGGCGCACTCGCTGCGCGACTGCCCGAACGTGGTGGACATCCGCAACATCGGCCTGATCGCGGCGATCGAGCTCGCGCCGCGCGCCGGCGCGCCCGGGATGCGCGGGCTGGAAGCGCACATCAAGGCTTTCGAGCAGGGGACCTACATCCGGGTCTCGGGCGACGTGCTCGCGTTCGCCCCGCCCCTCATCATCCGGAAGGCGGAGATCGACCAGCTCTTCGGCGCGGCGCGCGAGGTGCTGAAGACCCTCGCCTGAAAAGGTGAAAAGGGGTCAGACCCCTTTTTCGGCTACTTCACGGCGGTCCGGACCACCCCCAGCCGCCGCCCGCGCGCCGGCTGCTTCAGGCGCGGCGGGTTGACGAGGTCGCGGATGAAGTTGGGCAGCGCGAACACCCCTTCGTGGGTCTCGCCGTTGTAGAACCTGAGGTCGCGAACCTGGCGCTGCTCGATGCGCCGGTCGATCTCGTCGGCGGTGATCGCCTTGGGGTCGAGCTTGTCGGAGCACACCGCCATCGCCCACTGCGCGCCGTAGAGCGGGATGTACATGGTGTACGGGCGCACGATGCGAAAGATGCCGTTCAGCCGCTGCGCGAGCTCGGCGACGCGCTCGGGACGCGCCACCGGCGCGCCGATGTGCAGCACCAGGGCCCCGCCCGGGGCGAGCGCATGGCGGCACTGCTGGAAGAACTCCGCCGAGTAGAGCGCCTCGGCCGGCCCCATCGGGTCGTTGAGGTCGAGCGCGACCAGGTCGAAGCGCTCGTGCGTCTCGCGGATGAACTTCATGCCGTCGCCGATCAGCACGCGCAGCTTCGGGTTGTCGAACACGCCGCGGTGCACGGCGAAGAAGTGCTCCTTGGCGACCTTGACCACGTCCTCGTCGATCTCGCACATGGTGACCTGCTCGACCGAGGGGTGCTTGAGCGTCTCCTCCGACGAGCCGCCGTCGCCGCCGCCCACGATCAGCACCTTGCGCGGCGCCGCGTGCGCGGTGAGCGCGGGATGGATCAGATTCTCGTGGTAGACGAATTCCTCGCGCTCGGAGGTCATGTTGTAGCCGTCGAGGCGGAAGATCCGGCCGTAGTGCGGCGTGTCGTAGATCTCCATCTTCTGGAACCGGGTCTGCCACTCGCCGATCTTTTTCCCGGCCTTGACGTAGAAGCCAGTGGACTCGTTCAGCGGCTCCATGATCAGGTGCTCGCCGCGATCGATCTCGTGGCGCGCGGCCTCGCGCGGCTGGAAGTACGCGACGATGGCGTCGAAGAGCCTGCGCGCCTTGGCCGAGTTGTCCGCGCTGTAGTTGCAGACGTAGACATCCAGCGTCAGTCCCGAGTGCTCGGGCCAGGTGTGCACGGCGAGGTGCGACTCCGCGAGCACCACCGTGCCGGTGAAGCCGGAGCCCTCGAACTGGTGGAAGCGCACGTCCATGACCGCGAGGCCGGCGGCGCGGACGAATGCCACGCATTCCTGCTCGAAGCGCTTGCCGTCGACCAACAGCTGTGGATCGCAGCGGCAGTCGCTCAGGTCGCCGATCAGATGCAGACCGTTCATTTCGCGTTCCCCCTGAAAACGGGAAGGCGCACCCCGTCACCTGTTCCAGGATGCGCCCCGTCCACCCGGCCCCGCGGCCGACACTCGCTCAAGACGTCCAATTCGTTCAAGACCCCGCTTTGGCCGCCCCGCCCGCCGGGACCGTCGCCGTTAGAGAGTTCGCCTGATCTGTTCGGATACCGCGTCGATCAGGCGTCGGGCGATCGAGATTTTGCTTGGAATTTTAGGCAATTGCAATACATCGAACCATCGTGCCGCTTCGATTTCGCCTTCCCGGGGCCGGATTTTTCCGCCCGCCCACTCGCAGACGAAGGCGATCATGAGCGAATGCGGGAACGGCCAGGGCTGGCTCGCGAAGTAGCGCAGGCGCTGCACCCGCACGCCCACCTCCTCCTCGACCTCGCGCTCCACGCACTGCTCGAGCGTCTCGCCCGGCTCTACGAAGCCGGCGAGCGCGCTGTACATGCCGGGCGGGAAATGGGGGCTGCGCCCGAGCAGGACCTCGCGGCCGCGGCACACCAGCGCCATCACCGCGGGGGCGATGCGCGGGTAGGCAGACAGTCCACAGGCGGGGCAGGTGCGCGCCCGCTCCTCGGCCTTGGCCACGGTGGGGCCGCCGCAGCGGCCGCAGAACTGGTGGCTGCGGTCCCAGTCGAGGAGCTGCAGCGCCCGGCCGGCGAGCGCGAAATGGGCGTCGTCCAGCACCGAGAAGAGCGTGCGCAGCCCCTCCCAGCCCGTCCCCGGGGGCGTCGGCGCCGACTCCGGCACCTCTGCCGCCCAGCAATCCGACGCGCCGATACGTCCCAGATATAGTGTCCGTACCCGCTCGGACCCCAAGGTGTTGTGATTTTGCAACGGCAGCCGCGCCCAGCTCGGGCGCGCCGGGACGCGCAGGTCGTCGCTCGGCGCGGCACTCGCCGGCCCGAGCTCCACCAGCAACCGGTCGCCGCGGAATACGAACCAGTGCGCCCCGGCCTGCAATTGCGGCGCGGCCACGCCGCCCTCGAAGCCCGGCGGCCGCATGAACGGCATCTCGATCATCGGGCGATTATAAGGAGCGGTCGCGGCGAATCAGCCGACGGCGCGCGCGATCAGGTCAGCGCCCCGCTCGAGCAGGAACGCCTTGAACGCCTGCGCGGCGGGAGAAAGCCGCTTGCCGCGCCGGTGGATGACGTACCACTCGCGCATCACGGGCAGGCCGGTGACCGGGAGCGTGGCGAGCCGCCCGGCCCGCAGTTCCAGGCCGATGGTGTGCATGGAAAGGAAGGCGATGCCCATCCCGGCCATCACCGCCTGCTTGATGGTCTCGTTGGAGCTCATCTCGAGGGTCTCGCGGGCGCGAAAGCCGCGCGCGGCGAAGACGTGCTCCATCGCCGCTCGGGTGCCGGAGCCGCGCTCCCGGATGATGAAGGTCTCGCCGGCGAGGCGGTTCATGGCGATGCGCGAGCGCCCGGCGAGCGGGTGCCCGGGCGCGGCGATGATCGCGATCGGATGGCGCGCGAAGGGCGCCGCCTCGGTATCGAGGCCGCGCGGCGGCCGTCCCATGATGACCAGATCCACCGCGTTCTCGGCGAGGCTGCGCACGACCGCCTCGCGATTGCTCACGGCGAGGCGCAGCCTGAGCTCGGGGCGGCCGCGGCGGAACTCCGCGAGCAGGCTCGGGGCAAAGTACTTCGCCGTCGACGTCACCCCGATGGAAAGCTCGCCCCCGCCCACCCCCTGCAGCGCCTGCATCGCCTCGCCCGCCTCGCGCAGCAGGTCGCTCACCTGCGCCGCGTAGCGCAGCAGCTCGCGCCCGGCATCGGTGAGATGCAGCCGCTTGCCGAGGTGCTCGACCAGCGGCAGTCCCGCGGCGACCTCGAGCTGGCGCATCTGCATCGAGACCGCGGGCTGCGTCAGGTGCAGCGCCTTGGCCGCGGCGGTGAAGCTCAGGCGACGCCCCACCTCGGTGAAAGTGCGCAGCTGGCGCAGCGTAACGTTTCTCATCTGCAATGGCCCTCTCTCTCCTAAGGATAGCTTATGTTGACGCCAATAAAGATTGAATAGCGCTTATGTTATGGGAAGGCTAGCCTGCGCCTCATGACCACCTACCGCGCCGGTGTCAAGCGCTACCGCGACAGCTACTGGCAGCCCGGCTACGTCGTCCGGGACAGCGATCTGCTCGCCTGCTTCAAGATCACCCCTCAGCCCGGCATCGAGCGCGAGGAGGCCGCCGCCGCGGTGGCGGCCGAGTCCTCCACCGGCACCTGGACCACGGTCTGGACGGACCTCCTGACCGACCTCGAGCACTACAAGGGCCGCGCCTATCGCATCGAGGACGTGCCGGGCGATCCCGGCCGCTTCTACGCCTTCGTCGCCTATCCCATCGACCTGTTCGAGGAAGGCTCGGTGGTGAACGTGTTCACCTCGCTCGTCGGCAACGTCTTCGGCTTCAAGGCGCTCCGGGCGCTGCGCCTGGAGGACGTGCGCTTCCCGATCGCCTACGTGAAGACCTGCGGCGGCCCGCCGCACG
>CAZOWR010000061.1:0-14095 GCA_964583645.1 uncultured Enterobacteriaceae bacterium | reverse complement strand
AGATCGCGATGATCATGTTCGCCGCCGCCTACCTCGCCGAGGTGGTGCGCGGCGGGCTGCAGTCCATCCCGCACGGGCAATACGAGGCTGCGGACGCGCTCGGGCTGCCCTACTGGCGCAAGACCCTGCTGGTGGTGCTGCCGCAGGCGCTGCGCGTCTCGATCCCCCCGCTCGTCAACACCTTCATCGCGTTCTTCAAGGACACCTCGCTGGTCGTGATCATCGGCCTCTTCGACCTGCTGACCTCGATCAAGGTGTCGCTGCAGGAGCCGGCCTGGACCGGGTTCGGCGTGGAGGCCTATCTCTTCGCCTCGCTCGTGTACTTCGCCTTCTGCACCACCATGTCGCGCTACAGCCAGCGCCTCGAGCACGACCTCACCCCGGGGGCGCGCGCCGGGGCCCTGCGCGATGCCTGAGCCCATCATCCGCCTGCAGGGCGTGAGCAAGTGGTTCGGCACGTTCCAGGTGCTGAAGGAGATCGACCTGGAGGTGGCGCGCGGCGAGCGCATCGTGGTCTGCGGGCCCTCGGGCTCGGGCAAGTCGACCATGATCCGCCTCATCAACCGGCTCGAGACGCACCAGCAGGGGCGCATCGTCGTCGACGGCATCGAGCTCACCGACGACCTCAAGGCGATCGAGGCGACCCGCGCCGAGGTCGGCATGGTGTTCCAGAGCTTCAACCTGTTCCCGCACCTCACCGCGCTCGAGAACCTGACCCTCGCCCCGGTGTGGGTGCGGCGCACGCCGCGCAAGGAAGCCGAAGCGCTGGCGATGCAGCTGCTCGAGCGGGTGCACATCGCCGAGCAGGCGCGCAAGTACCCGGCGCAGCTCTCCGGCGGCCAGCAGCAGCGCGTGGCGATCGCGCGCGCGCTCGCCATGCGGCCCAAGGTCATGCTGTTCGACGAGCCGACCTCGGCGCTCGACCCGGAGATGATCAAGGAGGTGCTCGACGTCATGGTCGAGCTCGCGGGCGAGGGCATGACCATGGTGGTGGTGACGCACGAGATGGGTTTCGCGCGCACGGTCGCCGACCGCGTCGTCTTCATGGACCACGGCGAGATCGTCGAGGCCGCGCCGCCGCAGGAGTTCTTCGCCGCGCCGAAGAGCGAGCGGGCGCGGCTCTTCCTCAGCCAGATCCTCGGGCACTAGGCGACCTGACGCGGGCACCGCGCGGCAGGACGATCGCCGCGCTCAGCCCGCCGCCGGACGCGTTGCTGAGCTCGACGTCCCCGCCGTGCCAGCGAGCGATGTTGCGCGCGATGCTCAGACCGAGCCCGACGCCTCCGCTCGCAGGGTTGCGCGAGTATTCAAGCCGGTAGTACGGCTCGAACACGCGCTGCAGCTCCGCTTCCGGGATCCCCGGTCCCTGATCCCGCACCGCGATGCGCAGGCGCTCGGCCGTGTCGTCGAGCTCGATGGCGGCCGAACCGGCGTAGCGCACCGCGTTCTCGATCAGGTTCTCGAGGCAGCGGCGCAGCGCCTGCGGATGGCCGGGATAGGGCGTGCGCGCCGCGCCGCGCACCTCCAGGGTCTGGCCGACATCGCGCCGGTCCTCCACCACGCTTTCGACCAGCGCGCCGACATCGATCGGCCGGCGCTGCGGCTCGGCGCCAAGATCGCGGAAGAATTCCAGTGTCGATCCCACCATCGCCTCCATTTCGTCCAGGTCGCGCTGCATCTTGGCGCCGACTTCGGAGTCGGCCAGCATCTCGGTTCGCAGCCGCAGCCGCGTGATCGGCGTCTTGAGGTCGTGCGAGATCGCACCGAGCAGGCGGGTGCGTTCCTGGAGGTGGTCGCGCACGCGCTGCTGCATGCGATTGAAAGCGCCGATGACGCGCCGGATCTCGCTCGGCCCCGACTCTTCGGTCGGCGCACCGTCCGGGCTGCTCCCGATCGCGTCGGCAGCTTGCGCCAGGCGGTCGAGCGAGCGTGTGGTCATGTAGACGAGCAGCCCCGCCAGCGCGAAGCACACCCCCACCAGCAGCAGGAGCTGCGGCACCAGCGACTCGAGCCGGCTCAGCGGCTCCTGTGGCACGATCGCGGAGAAGACCGCGACGCTGCCGTCCTCGAGGCGGACCTGGGCGACGATCGAAAACGTGTCCGGAAACAGATAGTAGAAATATCGCGCCAGCCAGATCTCGAACGGGGTGGCCACCGACCCTTCGCCGGGCACGTTCGGTACCCGCGGCTGCGAGGTGATCTCCACGTTCACCGGCCACGACACGCCGATCTGCCTGAGCAGCAGCTCGCGGAACGCGTTCTCGTAGCGGTCGTGCTCCTCGAAGCCTCGCGAAACCGGCACGGTCTGCTCGCTCAGGTACACGCGCAGGTGGCGCCCGTCGACCGATTCGATCACCTTGGGGCGCTCGGCCGCCGGCAGGCGGTTGAGGATGCGCGCGTTCTGCGCGATGCGTGCCGCGATCTGGATCGCCGCCAGGCGGTAGACCGAGCTGCCGCGGTCGAACAGGTTGAGCACCACGCTCGCCGCCTGCGCCAACAGCAGCCCGACCGCGAGCACGAGCAGGGTGCGCCCGAAGAGCGATGCGGGCACGAGGCGCATCAGTCGAGCCGTTCGACCGCGGCGGCGAGCACATAGCCCTCGTTGCGGACGGTCTTGATAATGCGGGGCTCGCGCCCCTCGTCGCGCAGGCGCGCGCGCAGCCGGCTCACCTGGACGTCTATGGAGCGGTCGAACGGCGAGCTCTCGCGCCCGAGCGTCAGATCCATCAGCTGATTGCGGTCGAGCACCCTGTTGGGACGGTCCACGAACACCGCAAGCAGCCGGAACTCCGCGCCGCTCAGGCTGACCACCAGGCTGTCCGGCGCGATCAACTGCCGCGCCGCAAGATCCAGCGTCCAGCCGGCGAACCGCACGCGGTGCGCGGGGCCCTGCTCCGGCGGCAGCGCGCGCGCGCGGCGCAACACGCTGTTGATGCGCGCGAGCAGCTCGCGCGGGTTGAACGGCTTGGCGAGGTAGTCGTCGGCGCCCATTTCAAGGCCGATGATCCGGTCGAGCTCGTCGCCACGCGCGGTGAGCATGATCACCGGGAGCCTGGAGCGGGCGCGCAGGTCACGGCACAGCGCCAGGCCGTCCTCGCCCGGCAGCATGACGTCCAGCACCACCAGATCCGGCCGGCTGGCTTCCAGCGCGCACCGCATCTCGCGCCCGTCGGTTGCGAGCGAGACCCGAAAGCCGCTGCGCTCGAGATACTCGCCGAGCAGGCCGCGGATTCCGGGATCGTCGTCGACCACCAGAATGTGACCCTGACGCTCCATGGCGGCGCTATATGGCACGTCGCCGCGCGCCGCGTCAAGGTGGAATGTAACGCCATGTAACCGGAGCCTTCGCCGTAACGCGGCGCAACAGATTGCACCTCGCAGATACAAGAGTCCCGGTTCGCGACATGCTCGGCTTACATGGGCGCGGTGCAATGCCCTCCGCAATGCCCACTCACCATTGAAGGGACCAAACCCATGAAGATGCATCTGATCGTTGCGGCGCTTTCCACCGCCGGGCTCGCCGCATGCGGCGAAGACCGCGCGGTGCAATCGAGCGCTCCTGCCGCCGTGACCTCGAGCCCCGCGGCTCAGCCCGCGCCGTCCGCCGCGCAGCCCGCGCCTGCCCCGCAGGTCGCCGTGCAGGACGAGAAGAAGGACGAGGCCGCGAGCGAAGGCAAAAGCGAGGCCCCGAAGCCGCAGGACGAAGAGAAGAAGGAGGACGGCGGCAAGAAGGCCGACTGACCGGCCGGTTTCCGCCCCGTAATCGAGTTTATCCCAACCCCGAAAGGAACTGAAATGAAAACGCTGTTCGCAAGCCTGTTCGTCGCCCTGTTCGCGCTCGCCAGCGCCGCTGGCCACGCCGCGGTCGCCGTGAGCGCACCCGCCGTCTACAACTCGGACGACGCGAAGGACGACGCCAAGAGCCCGACCACCGACGAGAAGAGCGACGAGGACAAGAAGAAGCCCGAGGACGAGGACAAGAAGTCCTGAAGCAGCAGCAGTCGCAGGACGCCGGAAGCGGCCCCCTCTTCGCCCGCTTCCGGCTTTTTTTCAGCGCTCGCGCGCCGCGGCGGCCGCCTCCAGGAACTCCTCCAGCACCGGCGAGCCGTCGAGCAGGCCGCGCTCCCCCGCCCCGTGGAACTCGGGGTGCCACTGCAGCCCCATGACGTAGCTCGACCCCGACCAGCGGATCGCCTCGATCACGCCGTCACCCGGCGACACCGCCTCGACCGCGAGGCCGCGTCCGAGATGCTTCACCGACTGGTGGTGGATGGAGTTGACGCGGGCTCGACGCGTCAGGCCATAGAGCCGGCCAAGGCCCGAGCCGGGGACGATCTCGACCTCGTGCTCGTTCTGGTCGTAGGCCTGCCGGTCGACGTGCGCGAGCGCGCCCGGCACCTGGGTGGCGATGTCCTGGTACAGCGTCCCGCCCAGCGCGACGTTAACGAGCTGCAGCCCCCGGCAGATGCCGAGCACCGGGCGGCCCTGGATGACGCATTCCCAGAAGAGCTCCGTCTCGTAGAGGTCGCGCACGCGGTCCCCCGCCCATTCCTCGCGCAGCGGCTCCTCGCCGTAGCTCAAGGGACTCACGTCGGCGCCGCCCTGCAGCAGCAGGCCGTCGAGCTCGCGCACGTAGTCGCGCATGCTGATCGCGGCGCGCTCGACCGTGGCGCCGCGCGCCACCGTCGGCACCATGAAAACCAGCGCGCCATGCGCGAGCAGCCAGTGCGCGACCGTCTGCTCGAGGTACTGCAGCGTCTTGCCGCGAAAACCGAGCTCGCGGGGCGGGTCGTGCAGCAGGCGGGCCGACAGCCCGATGCGCAGCGGACGTGCCGGGCTCACCGTCCTTCGCGCAGGCGTTCCACCTGGCGCCACACCAGGTCGGGCAGCGACCGGCCCTCGGCGAAGCGCTCGCGCATCCAGCGCGCGTCGTTGCCCTGCCGGACCACGTCGGCGATCTCCCGCATCGCGGCTTCCGACTCGAGCTCGCGGGCGTGCACCGCGAGCGCATCCAGCGTCGCGCGCACGTCCTCGCCGATCGGCCGCCGCACGCCGCTCTCGGCATCCACCATCTCGCCCTCGAGGCCGAAGCGGCAGGCCTGGAAGCGGTTGTAGGTGTAGGCGAGATAGGCGTCCTCGGTCACCGGGTGCGGCCGCTCGATCAGCAGCCGCCGCGCCAGCGCCTGCGCGTAGGCCGCGAGCGCGGCGGCGCGCTCGACGCCGAGCGGCGTGTCGCAGACGCGGATCTCGATGGTGCCGAACTCGGGCTTGGGCCGGATGTCCCAGTAGAAGTCCTTCATGCTCTCGACGATCCCGGCGCTCCGCATCTTGGCGAAATAGTCATTGAACGCCGGCCAGGTCAGCACGAAGGGCGCGCGGCCCGACAGCGGGAACGCGAACACCGCGTTCAGGCGCGAGGAGTCGAAGGCGGTGTCCACGCCCTGGTAGAAGGGCGAAGCGGCCGACAGGGCGATGAACTGCGGCACGTAGCGCGCCATGGCGTGCAGCAGGTACATGGCGTCGTCGCCCTCGGCGCAGCCGATGTGGATGTGCTGGCCGAACACGGTGAACTGCTTGGCGAGGTAGCCGTAGAGCTGCGACACGTGCTGCATGCGCGGCGTGTCCATGATGCGGCGCTCGCTCCAGTGCTGGAACGGGTGCGCCCCGCCGCCGGCGACCCCGACGTTGAGCTTCTCGGCGACCGCGAGCAGCGCGTCGCGGATCTGCCGCAGCTCCCCCACGAGCGCCGGGTAGCGCGCATGCACCGAGGTGCTCACCTCGATCATGCTCTCGGTGATTTCGGGCTTGATCTCCCCGGGGTGCGGCCGGCGGGCGACCTGGGCCAGCAGGTCGGAGGCGGCGCGCGTCAGGTCGCAGTCACGCCGGTTGACGAGCTGCAGCTCGAGCTCCACGCCCAGGGTGAGCGGGGTCGAGCGGCGGAATTCGAGTGGCTCCATGCTCAGCGCACCTCGCCCGCGGTCTCGCCCGCGCGCACCAGCGCAAAGTGCGTCAGCAGCGGTCCCAGAAGCTCCAGCACTGCGATCGCCGACACCACCACGGCGGCGAGCGCGGGCGCGAACTGCGGGTAGAGCCGCGCGGTCTCGTGCATGAGGACGATCGCGATGCCCGACATCGGCGTCAGCGCCAGGGCCAGCAGCGACGCCTTGCGCAGCGGCATCCCCGAGGCGGGCGCGAGCGCGAGCACCCCGAGCGCCTTGCCGGCGAGCCGCGCCGCGATGAGCAGCGCACCGACGAACGCGCCGCTCGCGAGCAGCGACCAGTCGAGCGAGGCCGCGCTGATCGCGAACAGCAGGATCAGCAGGATGCGGCCGACGCGGCCGAACTCGAGCGACACGAACAGGCGCCGCCGGTCGAAGACGCGCGCCATCGCCCCGTAGGCGAGCAGCGCGAGCGCCACCGAGAGCTTGAGCGATGCCGCCGCCCACACCGCGATCACGACCAGCGCCACGGCGCAGAAGAACTGCGCCTCGTGGCGCCGCCCGAGCAGCCGCAGCAGCCAGAGGGTCGCGCCCGCGAACGCCGCCGCGAGCGCGAGCGAGCCGAAGATGAGGTACAACGGATGCAGCACACCGACGCGCCAGTCGCCCGCGTAGTCGCGCGCCAGCCACGCCAGCAGCACCGCGGCGACGATCACGGCATACACGGAATTGAGTGCCGTAAGCAGCAGCGCGCGCTCGGCGACCTGCCCCTGCGCGCGCAGGTCGCGCGCCACGGTGAGCACGACCGCTGGCGAGGTGGCAATGCCGATCGCGGCCGCCGCGGCGGCGAGCAGCGGAGGCGCCTCCGCCGCCAGCAGCACGACGTACATCAGGCCGAAGGCGAGCGCGCTCTCCAGGACGCTGGTGCCGAGCAGCCACGGGTTGCGCCGCAGCCATGACAGATCCACGCGCTGGCCAAGCTCGAAAAGCACCATGCCGATGGCGATGTCCAGCAGCGGCCGCAGCGCCTCGAGCCCACCGGCATCAAGCGCCCCCAGCTGGTGCGGGCCGAGCACCGCGCCTACCGCGATCCAGCCCAACAGCCGCGGCAGCCGCAGCCAGCGCTCGACGGCTTCCCCGGCGATCACCGCGCCGAACAGCAGCAGCGCATACCACGGCAACTGCGACAGCGCCGAGGGAAAATGCGGCAAGAAAAAAAGGTCGGACACGATTTTCTCGTCCGGCGAGAAGACGAAGTATAGTGGACGCTCCGAGGGCCGCGCAGTTCCCGCGACATGGATCCTCACGCCATCGCCGTGCTCGCGCTCACGGTTGCCGCGTTCCTGCTGTTCGCGAGCGAGAAGGTGCCGATCGAGACGACCGGCCTGGGCGTGCTGGTGCTGCTGACGGCAGGCTTCGAGGTGTTTCCCTATGTCGCCGCCGGCGAGTACCTGCGGCCGACCGCCTTCTTTCTCGGCTTCGGGCACGAGGCGCTGGTGGCGATCTGCGGGCTGATGATGCTCGGACGCGGCCTGGTGCTCACTGGCGCGCTCGAGCCGGTCTCGCGGGTGCTCGCGCGCCTGCTCGAGGCGCAACCCGCGCTCGCCATGCTCGTGGTGCTGGTCCTGTGCGCGGCGGCGAGCGGCGTGCTCAACGATACCCCGATCGTGGTGCTGATGATGCCGGTGCTGGTCGGCGCCGCGCTGCGCGCCAAGACCTCGCCCGCGCGCACGCTGCTGCCGATGAACTACGCGGTGCTCATCGGCGGCATGGGCACCACCATCGGCACCTCGACCAACCTGATCGTGGTGGCGATCGCCGCCGACTTGGGCGTGCGCCGCTTCGAGATGTTCGACTTCATCCACGTCACGGCGCTTGCGGCGGTCGGCGGCATCCTCTACCTGTGGCTGGTGCTGCCGCGCCTCATCCCGGAGCGCACCTCGCCCCTGGGCGACGCGACCCCGCAGATGTTCGCGGCCGCCCTGCACGTCGCCGAGGGCGGGTTCGCCGACGGCAAGACGCTCGCGCAGCTGCAGGAGAAGGCCGGGCGCGCCTTCCGCGTCACGCGCGTGGTGCGTGGCGAAGCGCTCGAGCTCGCGCGCCTGCCGACCGTGACGCTGCGTGCCGGCGACCGCCTCTACCTCACCGCGGGCGCGAAGGACCTGCAGGAGTTCGCCGACCAGTTGGGCGCCCGGCTCTTCAAGCCCGACGACCTCGAGAACCCCGTGGACGACGAGCATCCGCTCAAGGCCGAGGGGCAGCAGCTTGCCGAGGTCGTCGTCACCGAGGGATCGGCGCTGCATGGCTCGACGCTGCGGGCGACGCGCTTCGGCGACTTCCACGAGGTGGTGATCGTCGGCATGCACGGTGCGGGCGCGCCGAGCATGCGCGGCCGCGAGGACATCGGCGACACGATCCTGCGCGCCGGCGACGTGCTGCTGGTGCAGGGCACGGAGAAGGCCATCGGCCAGCTGCGCGCGCGCGCGCGGCTGCTGGTCCTCGACCAGAGCTACGAGTTGCCGCGCACCGAGCGCGCGCCGCTCGCCCTCGCCATCCTCGCCGCGGTGGTGGCGGTGGCGGCGCTCAAGCTCGCGCCAATCTCGATCGCGGCGCTGGCGGGCGTCGCTGCGATGATGCTCACGCGCTGCCTGGGCTGGGAGGATGTGGGCGCGGCGCTCTCGACCAAGGTGATCCTGCTGGTCGCTTCGAGCCTCGCGCTGGGCGCCGCGCTGGAGAAGACCGGTGCGACCGGCTGGCTCGCCGCGCAGTTCGTCGCCTCGACACGCGGCCTGCCGGGCGAGTGGGTGCTGGCGCTGCTGATGCTGCTGATGGCGGCGTTCACCAACTTCGTCTCCAACAACGCCGCCGCCGCGGTCGGCACGCCGATCGCGGTCGGCATCGCCCAGCAGCTCGGCGTCTCCGCCGAGCCGCTGGTGCTCGCGATCATGTTCGGCGCCAACTTCTGCTACGTGACGCCGATGGCCTACCAGACCAATCTGCTGGTGATGAGCGCCGCCGGCTACCGCTTCTCAGACTTCGTGCGTGGCGGCCTGCCGCTGCTCGCCATCATGCTGGGCTCGTACACCCTGCTGCTGCCGCGCTTCTTCCCGCTGTGAGCCGGAGCGGTGCGCGGCTGTGCTAGACTTTTTTCACCCCTAAGACAACAACGCCAGGAGGGAATCCATGGGCGCAGTCCTGCAATCGCTCGGCCGCACCGTCATCGCGGGGGTGGTCGTTCTCGTCGTGATCATGGGGATCGCCGGCACCTTCGGCAAGCTCGGCGAGATGGGCTACTGGACGTTCTTCATGCGCTGGCTGCACGTGCTCTCGGGCGTGATGTGGATCGGGCTGCTCTGGTACTTCAACTTCGTGCAGACGCCCTCGATGCCGAAGATCCCCGACGAGCAGAAGCCGGCGATCTCCAAGGTGATCGCGCCCGAGGCGCTGTTCTGGTTCCGCTGGGCGGCGCTCGCCACCATCGTCACCGGGCTGCTGCTCTCCTGGATGAACGGCTACATCGGCCAGGCCCTCGGCCTGCAGGCGCCGTTCCACACCATCGGCATCGGCATGTGGCTCGGCCTGGTGATGGCGTTCAACGTCTGGTTCATCATCTGGCCCAACCAGAAGAAGGCGCTCGGCATCGTGCAGGTCGACGCTGCCGCCAAGGCCGCGGCGGCGAAGATGGCGGGCCTGACCTCGCGCTTCAACACGCTGCTGTCGATCCCCATGCTCTACTGCATGGTGGCGCAGCAGAACGCCGGCCTGTAGCGGCTTAGTTCTGCTTCGCGCCCGGGATGCCGCGCAGCCGGCTTCCGGGGCCGATCCCGCGCTCGGCGAACCAGCCGCGGCTCATCTCGAGCGCGTAGCGCGCGGGCCGCGCCGCGCAATGCGACTGCTCGCTGTGCGGCTGCATGTCGGCGACGTTGATCACGGCGCCCGCCTCGTCGACGAACGCGACCGAGAGCGGGATCAGCGTGTTCTTCATCCACATGCAGTGGATCGCGGCCTCGTCGAACACGAACAGCATGCCGGCGTTCTGCGCCAGCGCCGTGCGGTGCATGAGGCCGGTCATGCGCGTGTCCACGCGGTCGGCGAGCTCGGCCCGGACGCGGTGCATTCCCGCCGTGAGCTGCACCACGGGCAGCTCGGCGCGGGCGGCGGCCGCGCAGCACGCCGCCAGGATGAGAAAGGCCCGTTTCACGGCTTCAGAAATCGAAAAGGCAGGGGCGAACCCCTGCCTTTTCGCGGCTCGCTCGAGCGAACCTTACTACTTCTTCATCTTCTCGCAGCCCTTCATCTTCGGGTTCTTCTTGCACTCCTCGGCCGAGGGCTTCTTCGCCTTGTCCTGCGCGACGACGTTGAAGCTCGTAGCGGCGAACGCGGCCGCCATGATCAGGGTCACCAGCTTGCGCATTGTCTCTCTCTCCTGAGGTCGTAGTTGTATTGGGGCGACGCAACGAGTCCGCCGCTAGGCCCCGCATCCCCTAACGCGTAGCCCGTACGGCGGTTGACCGAATCAGCCCGGCCTCCCTGCCTTGCCTCCCTGTGGGACATCCCACGCAACTCATTGTAGTAAAAAGGAGAAAGGTCAACAACGTAAGGTATGCCGTTGTTTTCTCTGGGACCTGCTCCGTGACTGCGGTCTCCTATAATCGCCGCTCCCCAATCCCCACCGAGCCAGGAGCCGCAATGGCGTACAAGCACATCAAGGTCCCCGCCGAGGGAGAAAAGATCCGCGTCAACAAGGACTTCTCGCTGGTGGTGCCGGATCGGCCCGTCGTCCCCTACATCGTGGGCGATGGCACCGGCGTGGACATCACCCCGGTGATGCTCAAGGTAGTCGATGCGGCAGTGCAAAAGGCCTATCGGGGCCGCCGGAAGATCGCGTGGATGGAGATCTACGCCGGCGAGAAGTCCTGTCAGGTGTATGGGGAGAACGTCTGGCTCCCGGAGGAGACGCTCCAGGCGGCGCGCGAGTACGTGGTCTCGATCAAGGGCCCGCTCACCACGCCGGTGGGCGGGGGCATCCGCTCGATCAACGTCGCGCTGCGCCAGGAGCTCGACCTGTACGTGTGCCTGCGGCCGGTGCGCTACTTCAAGGGGGTGCCCTCGCCGGTCAAGGAGCCCGAGAAGGTCGACATGGTGATCTTCCGCGAGAACGCCGAGGACATCTATGCCGGCATCGAGTGGCCGGCAAGATCCGCCGAGGCGAAGAAGGTGATCGAGTTCCTCATCGGCGAGATGAAGGTGAAGAAGATCCGCTTTCCCGAGACTTCGGCGATCGGCATCAAGCCGGTGTCGGTCGAGGGCTCCGAGCGCCTGATCCGCAAGGCCTACCAGTACGCCGTCGACAACCGGCGCAGGTCGGTGACGCTGGTGCACAAGGGCAACATCCAGAAGTTCACCGAGGGCGGCTTCCGCGACTGGGGCTACGCGCTCGCCGCACGCGAGTTCGGCGCCCGGCCCATCGACGGCGGGCCCTGGTGCAGCTTCGCCAACCCCAAGGGCGGACCCGACATCGTGGTGAAGGACGTCATCACCGACGCCATGCTGCAGCAGATCCTGCTGCGCCCCGCGGAGTACGACGTGCTCGCGACCACCAACCTGAACGGCGACTACCTCTCGGACGCGCTCGCGGCCGAAGTCGGGGGCATCGGCATCGCGCCGGGGGCCAACCTCTCGGACTCGGTCGCCATGTTCGAGGCCACCCATGGCACGGCGCCCAAGTACGCGGGCAAGGATCAGGTCAACCCCGGCTCCGAGATCCTCTCCGCCGAGATGATGCTGCGGCACATGGGCTGGACCGAGGCGGCCGACGCCATCCTCCGGTCGATGGAGACGGCGATCACGGAACGGATCGTCACCTACGATTTCGCCCGGCTGATGGAGGGCGCGCGGAAGGTGTCCTGCTCCGGGTTCGGGCAGGCGATGATCGAGCGGATGTAGAAACGCGAAGGGCCGCCTCGCGGCGGCCCTGCCGGTCCGGGGCGGAGCGCCTCAGACCTTCTGGATATTCGAGGCCTGCTTGCCCTTGGGGCCCTGCACCACGTCGAAGCTGACCTTCTGGCCTTCCTTGAGGGTCTTGAAGCCCTGCATGTTGATCGCCGAGAAATGCGCGAACAGGTCTTCGCTGCCGTCGTCCGGCGTGATGAACCCGTAGCCCTTCGCGTCGTTGAACCACTTCACCGTGCCTGTCGCCATTTTCGCTTCCTTCCCCTGGATTGAACTCCGGGCAAAGCCCGGGCCGTGCTTGAAACTCACGACCCCGCCCCCCTAGCGCTGGCGAAACAGACAGCCTGAATCCAAACACTCGGCGGCTTTTACGCGCCTTCGCGAGCGCCGTCAAGTGGCGCTACGGCCGGCAAGGCCGTGAAAGAAGGCGCATTTTGCGCTTTTCCGGCGCGTTGCGCTCCTCTCCCGCATTGGCTAGGATAGCCTGCAGCAAGGCGGCAGTGACGGCTCGATCGAACCATCACGGTCAACGGAGCGCAGCGCACGGGGAGCGGGGGTCTGGAGCGGAGACTGAGCAGGGCATGCCCATGCAGCAGAGGGACGACACGGTACTTGAGGCCCGCAAGGCCAAGCTCAAGCCGCCGCCGATGTTCAAGGTCATGCTGCTCAACGACGACTACACGCCGATGGAATTCGTCGTCGTGGTGCTGCAGAAGTTCTTTGCCATGACCCGCGAGCGCGCCACCCAGGTGATGCTCAAGGTCCACCGCGAGGGCATCGGGGTGTGCGGCGTGTACCCGCGCGACGTCGCCTCCACCAAGGTGCAGCAGGTCGCGGCATACTCGCGCAAGCACCAGCATCCGCTGCAATGCGTGATGGAGGAAACGTAGCATGATCGCCCAGGAGCTCGAAGTCAGCCTGCACATGGCCTTCGTCGAGGCGCGCCAGAAGCGCCACGAGTTCATCACCGTCGAGCACCTGCTGCTCGCGCTGCTGGACAACCCGACCGCGGCCGAGGTGCTGCGCGCCTGCGGCGCCAACCTGGACGAGCTGCGCCGCAACCTCGCGCAGCACATCGCCGAGCAGACCCCGCGTATCGCCGCCGACCGCGAAGTGGACACGCAGCCCACGCTCGGCTTCCAGCGCGTCATCCAGCGCGCCATCCTGCACGTCCAGTCCTCCGGCAAGAAGGAGGTCACCGGGGCCAATGTGCTGGTCGCGATCTTCGGCGAGAAGGACTCCCACGCGGTCTACTTCCTGCAGCAGCAGGGCATCACGCGCCTGGACGTGGTGAACTACATCTCGCACGGCATCACCAAGACGCCGCAGGCGAGCCAGGGCAAGGGCGAGCAGGAGGCCGAGCAGGAGAGCCAGTCCGAGACCGCCAACAGCCCGCTCGACAACTACACCCAGAACCTCAACGCGCTCGCGCTCGCCGGCAAGATCGATCCGCTGATCGGCCGCGACCGCGAGCTCGAGCGCGTCATTCAGACGCTGTGCCGCCGGCGCAAGAACAACCCGCTGCTGGTGGGCGAGGCGGGCGTGGGCAAGACCGCCATCGCGGAGGGCCTGGCGCGCCGGATCGTCGAAGGCAGCGTGCCGGAGCTGCTCGAGAAGTGCACCGTGTACGCGCTCGACATGGGGGCGCTGCTCGCCGGCACCAAGTACCGCGGCGACTTCGAGCAGCGCCTCAAGGCGGTGCTCAAGCAGCTGCTCGACAACCCGCACGCGATCCTGTTCATCGACGAGATCCACACCGTGATCGGCGCGGGCGCCGCCTCCGGCGGCACGCTGGACGCCTCCAACCTGCTCAAGCCGGCGCTTTCCACGGGCCAGCTGAAGTGCATCGGCGCCACCACGTACAACGAGTACCGCGGCGTGTTCGAAAAGGACCACGCCCTGTCGCGCCGCTTCCAGAAGATCGACGTCGTCGAGCCCTCCATCCAGGAGACCGTCGAGATCCTCAAGGGGCTGAAAACCCGGTTCGAGGCGCACCACAGCGTCAAGTACACGGCGAACGCGCTGTCCACCGCCGCCGAGCTCTCGGCCAAGTTCATCAACGACCGGCACCTGCCGGACAAGGCGATCGACGTCATCGACGAAGCGGGCGCTGCGCAGCGCATCCAACCCAAAGCGAAGCAGAAGAAGGTCATCGGCAAGGGCGAGATCGAGGAGATCATCGCCAAGATCGCCCGCATCCCGCC
>CAZOWR010000060.1:0-14123 GCA_964583645.1 uncultured Enterobacteriaceae bacterium | reverse complement strand
CCGTTCTACTCACCCAGAACTGGCTCCATTACGCCGATCATCCCCGGCTCCTTTATGCCGGTCAGTGACACGTAGATCGGCGCGAGCTCCCCCGCACGCGCAAGCCGCGCGAGCTGCAGCGCATCGCGCCGGTCGGTCTTTACCCGATCGCCCGCGCGCCGCGGCGTCATCGAGGGCGAGACCACCATGCACGCCAACCCTTGAGCGCGCAGCCTGCGGTACAACCAGAACCCGCACGGCCCCGCCTCATACACGAACAGCAGCCGCCGGTGCACCGAGCGCAGCTTTCTCACCGCCCGATCCACCGAAGCCGCATCCCCGCCGACGCGGCCGTAGTGACGCGCCTCGCGTGCATCCGCGATCGCGATATCGATCGATTCCTTGTGCACGTCCATCCCGACAAACGCGGTGCTAGACTTTTCCATGGCCTGCCTCCTCAGCTCTCGGTTGATGCCTTCGTGCTCAACGTGTGGCTCTGCGTGGCTCCACCACGTAAACCACGATACGCCGGAGGCAGGCCGCCTCACCGCGTTAAGCCATTCTGTCTAGAGCGCACTATTTGAACGACTTCCCGTTTCTGGCTATAATGTGGCCAGAATGCCCTACGCGATCATCCTGGCTCCGGAAGCGGCGGAAGACCTTGACGATTTGAAGGCCAACCTCCGGGCCGAGGTGCGTGAAGGGATCGAGACGCATCTTGGGCACGAGCCCGGGAAAACCAGCCGCAGTCGGATCAAGCGGCTGCGAAAACTGTCTCAGCCGCGGTACCGGTTGAGAATCGGCGATGTGCGGGTGTTCTACGATGTCTCGGCGAAGAACGTCGAGGTACTGGCGATTGTGCTCAAATCGGAGGCTGCATCATGGCTGGCCAAACACGGAAAGTCAGAGTCAAAGTGAAGGAAGTTCCATTGGCGGAGGTTAAGGACGACCTCTCGCGCTATCTACGCGAAGCAGCGAAGGGCGAGATCGTCATTACGCGTCACGGGAAGCCGGCTGGCGTCCTGATCGGATTCCGGTCCGAAGACGACTGGTTCGACTACCGGTTGGAGAACGATCCTCGGTTTCTTGATCGAATTGCGAAGGCCCGCGAAAGCTTGCGCGCCGGGCGCGGCATCCGGATCGAGGATTTGAAATCCTAATGGCCACGCGCTCTAACTCCAGGTGGAACGGACGGGCCGCCAGTGCTGCGCCTTATCGACTGCCTCGCGCGGCCCACCGTTCACCAAGACGTTAAACCGCGCACCCGGCAGGTATGACGAAGATCAGGCGTGGCGCCTTCAAAGGCAAGAAAGTTACGTATGCCGCGACGGATCGAGTAGAGGATTTCCGTAAGCTGGCCGGTGATTTCATGGCCGAGGTGTTTGACTTCCTGCCGGGTGACTATCTGATTACCGACGAATCCAGCCTGCGCGATTTTACCGAATTCGGATCGTCGGATACCTCTTCGATTTGGGGTCGAATCACTGAAATCTATTCGATCGCAAAAGCGGAAGTCCCGTCCGAGAGGCTGGTGGACGTCTTTGCCGAGATCCAGAGACGCAGGAATGTGCAATAGCGGGATGGCCTCCTGCGTGATGGTTACAATGCGCTCCAATGAGCCCGACGATTTTCCGGGAGGGCCCCTTTCGCTTTTACTTCTTCTCTCGGGAAGAGACCCGCATGCACGTTCACGTGCACGCCACCACCGGCGAGGCGAAGTTCTGGCTGGAACCGAGAGTCGAATTGGCGCGGAACTACGGACTGAGTATCCGGCAGGTCAACGCTGCCCTTCGGTTGATTCAGGAGCACGAAGATGAAATCCGCAAAGCTTGGAAGAAGCATTTCCCGGGTTGAAGTAACGAACGTTTCGAAACATGGCTTCTGGCTCCTCATTGGAGACAGAGAGCGATTCGTCCCGTTCGAACAATTCCCCTGGTTTCGCGATGCGCCCATCGGCTATTTGCTGAACGTAAGGCTACCGAGTTCCCATCATCTCTATTGGCCTGACCTGGACGTCGACGTTGCCGTCGAATCACTTGATCATCCGGAGCGCTTTCCCCTTGTAAGCAAAGCGCGGTTTAACCCGCCATCGCGGCGGACGCGCCAGAAGTGACCTGCCCAGGTTCTTTGGACCAGTCGTAACTTGAGAGAATGGCTCCCGCCAGCCAGCGAGGGGCCGATGAAGAAGAGCCGTTTCACTGAAGAGCAGATGGTCGCGATCGTGCGGGAAGCCGACAAGGCGCCCGTTCCCGAGGTCGCCAAGCGGCACAAGGTCAGCGCCCGGGCGATCTACACCTGGGGCGGCGTTTCGGGGAGCTGCAGCTCGCCGACGTCAAGCGGCGCTTGAGGCACTCGGGAACACGGCTAAACGCGATGTGCGCATTATCGAAGGAATCGGCTGACCAAACGCGAGGACGTTCTCCCGGTTCAAGCATGGCGAAGGGGTTCAGGCACGGGACTTTGCTCGGTCGCGTGGTCCCACGCGTGAGCCGCAATACGCCACCCGCCCTCGTTCTTTACCAATAGGTAGCCGCTCACATCATGGTTGACCTCGGTACCATTTTCCAGCATCCACGATGCGGCCAACACTACCGCTACATTGCCGAATACGAGAACTTGCATTCCGAGCGTCTTCTCCTCGAACGAGCGCAGCGTGCCTTGGGCAACCCCCTTCATTCGCTCAATGAACGCATCAAGCGTCTGCCGGCGAACCGGGCGGGCTGCTCCAAAGAGCGAAGCATCGGGCAGGAAGTCGGACCTAAACGTGTTCCAATCCGGAGATGTGTTAGCGGACCATCGCAGGCCCTGGAAATGAGCACCGATCAACGCTCTGATCGCCGGCATGTCATCGCTCTGGTCAATAGCCGCCATAGCACCCCTCCTTCCGGTCAAGCATATTCGATACAAAGGCAGCCCGCGCTCAAAACGCGTTGTTCACGCGCTGCCAGCTAACACCTATGAGGCCCCGGCGCGTCAAGAGGTAAAGGAATCCCGGCACGAGCATCCATCGCGCGCCGCCGTGGATATCCCTCAACCCGTTGGGATTGCACTTATAGACACCCCAGGAGCTGTCTAAACGACTGGGGCCATTTCTGGAACGACCCCGAGGGTTGCACCTCCAGCACACTAGGGAGTAGTCTGCCTCCATGACGAAGTCCGTGATCTCCCGCGACCCCGAGGTGATGGGCGGCACGCCCGTTTTTGCCGGCACCCGCGTGCCCGTGCAGACCCTGCTGGACTACCTGGAAGCCGGGGACTCGATCGACGAGTTCCTGGCGGGCTTCCCGTCGGTCAGCCGGGAGCAGGTGATCGAGTTTCTGGAGCAAGCCAAGGACCGCCTAGTTGCCGCGGCCTCGTGAAGGTGTTCCTCGACGAGTGTGTCGACTGGCGCCTGCCGCGCGAGATCGTCGGCCATGAGGTAAAGACGGCGCGCCAGAGGGGCTGGTCGAGCGCGAAGAACGGCGAGTTGCTCGCGCTGGCGTCAAAGGAGTTCGAGGTGTTCGTGACCGTCGATCGCAACCTTTCCTTCCAGCAGCGTCTCCCGGCCTTCGCGATCGCCGTGATCGTCCTGCGCGCGAAGTCGAATCGCCCGACCTCCGCGCGCTTGTGCCGGAGCTCCTCGCGTCCATCCCCTCCGCCAAGCGGGGCGCCGTCACGTATGTCGGAGCCTGACCGCGAGGCCGAGGAGCGGGTCGCGCGCTCGGAGCGCTGACGATCGCCGTGCCCACGCAAGCCGACAAGGCCCGCGCCTTCCGCGCCCTGCACGAGCGCCCCGGCCTCTTCATCGTCCCCAACCCCTGGGACGCGGGCTCGGCGAAGCTGCTCGCGTCGCTGGGCTTCGAGGCGCTCGCGACGACCAGCCTCGGGTTCGCGAGCTCGATCGGGCGCGTGGACGGCACGCTCGCGGTCAGCCGAGAGGAGCTGATCGGGAACTGCCGCAGTATCGCCGCGGCCACGGACTTGCCCGTGAGCGCGGACCTGGAGAACGGCTACGCCGGCGATCCTGAGAAGGCCGCGGAGATCATTCGGCTGGCCGCCGAGGCGGGCATCGTGGGCGGCTCGATCGAGGATTCCTCGGGCGATCCGGCCAGACCGATCTACGACTTCGACCTCGCGGTGAAGCGGGTCGCCGCAGCCGCGCGCGTGGCGCGCTCGCTGCCGTTCCGGTTCACGCTCACCGCGCGGGCCGAGAACTACCTGCACGGACGCCCGGACTTCGAGGACACGGTCCGCCGCCTGCGCGCGTTCGCCGAGGCGGGCGCGGAGGTGCTCTACGCGCCGGGCGTGCGCGACCTCGAGACGATCCGCAAGCTCGTCGCCGCGGTGCCCAAGCCCGTGAACGTGGTGATGGGCCTCGCGGACCCCGATCTCACGGTGCCGCAGCTCGCCGAGGCGGGCGTCAAGCGGATCAGCGTGGGAGGCGGGCTCTATCGCCTCGCGCTCGCCGCGGTGCGCGACGCCTCGCTCGCGATGCGCGACGGGGGCTCGTTCCGCTGGGTGCGCGACATGCTTCCGGGCAAGGATCTCAAGGAGATCCTGCGGCAGGGGCCGGGGGACTGAAAGCAGGCACCTGGTGCTGCCGTACCGGGGCCTAGTGCTGCAGGATCTTGGAGAGAAACGCCTGCGCCCGCTCCGAGCGCGGCGCGGCGAAGAACGCCTCCGTCGCCGCATCCTCCACGATCCGCCCCGCGTCCATGAAGACGACCCGGTCGGCCACGCGCCGCGCGAAGCCCATCTCGTGCGTGACCACCATCATGGTCATGCCCTCCTCGGCGAGCTCGCCCATGACCTCCAGCACCTCGTTGATCATCTCGGGGTCGAGGGCGGAGGTCGGCTCGTCGAAGAGCATCGCCACCGGGTCCATGCACAGCGCCCGCGCGATCGCTACGCGCTGCTGCTGGCCGCCGGAGAGCTGGGAGGGGTACTTGCCGCGGTGCGCGGCGAGGCCCACGCGCTCGAGCAGCGCGAGCCCCTTCTCCTCGGCCGCCTGCGGCGTGCGCCCGAGCACCTTTTCCTGCGCGAGGGTCAGGTTGCCCATCACGCTCATGTGGGGGAAGAGCTCGAAGTGCTGGAACACCATCCCGACGCGCGAGCGCAGGCGCGCGAGGTCGGTGTGCCGGTCCCCCACCGGCACGCCGTCCACCAGGACTTCGCCCGCCTGGAAGGGCTCGAGCGCGTTGACGCACTTGATGAGCGTGGACTTGCCGCTCCCCGAGGGCCCGCAGACCACCACCACCTCGCCCTTGCCGACCTCCAGCGAGCACCCGGCGAGCACCTGGACGGGTCCGTACCACTTGCCGAGGTTGCGGATCGAGATCAAGGCGGCTGCAAACATACACCAGAAGCGCGGCCGGCCTAGAATCGCCGCAGGCACCCGGCCATGACCTCGCCCGTCCGCATCGAGCACGACCTCATCGGGGAGCGCGCCGTCCCGGCGCAGGCCTACTACGGCATCCACACGCTGCGCGCGCTCGAGAACTTCCCGATCACCGGCACCGCGATCTCGATCTATCCGGACTTGGTGAGCGCGCTCGCCTGCGTCAAGCAGGCCGCGGCGATCGCCAACAGCGAGCTGGGCCTGCTCGACGAGGAGCGCGCGGTGGCGATCCGGCGCGCCTGCGAGGAGATCCGCGAGGGCAGGCTGCTCGAGGAATTCGTCGTCGACGTGATCCAGGGCGGCGCGGGGACTTCCACCAACATGAACGCCAACGAGGTGATCGCCAACCGCGCGCTCGAGCTGCTCGGCCACGCCAGGGGCGAGTACCGGCACCTGCACCCGCTGGACCACGTCAACCTCTCGCAGAGCACCAACGACGTCTATCCCACCGCGGTGAAGGTCGCGCTGCAGTCCGGCATCCGCCGCCTGAGCGGCGCCATGGCGGGCCTGCGCGAGGCCTTCGCCGCGAAGGCCGACGAGTTCGCCGATGCGCTCAAGATGGGCCGCACGCAGCTGCAGGACGCGGTGCCGATGACCCTCGGCCAGGAGTTCAGCACCTACGCGGTGATGCTCGGGGAGGACGAGCAGCGCCTGGCGGAAGCCGCGCAGCTGGTGCGCGAGGTGAACCTCGGCGCTACCGCGATCGGCACCGGCATCAACGCGCATCCGGACTACGCGGCGCTCGCTACGCGCCGGCTCTCGGAGATCACCGGGTTCGATCTCGTCGTCTCGGTGAACCTGGTCGAGGCGACGCAGGACGCCGGCGCCTTCGTGCAGCTCTCCGGGGTGCTGAAGCGGATCGCGGTCAAGCTCTCCAAGACCTGCAACGACCTGCGGCTGCTCGCCTCGGGCCCGCGCGCCGGACTGGGCGAGATCAGCCTGCCCGCGGTGCAGGCCGGCTCCTCGATCATGCCCGGCAAGGTCAACCCCGTGATCCCGGAGGTGGTGAACCAGGTCGCCTTCGAGGTGATCGGCAACGACATGACCGTGACCATGGCGGCCGAGGCGGGGCAGCTGCAGCTCAATGCCTTCGAGCCGATCATCGCGCACAGCCTCTTCAAGAGCCTCGCGCACCTCGCCGCGGCCTGCCGCACGCTCGAGGAGCGCTGCGTGCGGGGCATCGCAGCGCACCGCGCGCGCATGCGGCGCATGGTCGAGGAGTCCGCGGGCCTGGTCACCGCGCTCAACCCCGTGATCGGCTACGCGCGCGCGAGCGAGGTGGCGAAGGAGGCGCTCGCGAGCGGCCGGCGCGTCTACGACCTGGTGCTGGAGAAGGGCTGGCTGACGCGCGCGCAGCTCGAGGAGCTGATGCGGCCCGAGGTGCTGACGCGCCCGCACTACAGCACCGTGCACCGGCCCAAGGCTGAGGGATAATCCCCCTCTCAAGGGAGGGACAAGCGTGAGCCCTGCGTTCTCCGAGGTGCTGGTGGAGCGCCGCGCGCTCCTCAAGGGCGCGGCCGGCCTCGCGCTCGCCGCGGCGCTGCCCGGCTGCGCTACGCGCGGCGACGGCGTCTCGCCGGTCATCAGCTTCGCCCCGATCGCCGCCTCGGGCGAGGACGCGCTTCGCGTGCCGCCCGGGTACGAGGCGCGCGTCATCTACCGCTGGGGCGACCCGGTCGGCGTGGCCGGCGCGATGCCCGAGTTCAGGCGGGACGCCTCGAACAGCGCCGCGGAGCAGGCGTTGCAGTCCGGCATGCACCACGACGGCATGCACTTCTATCCCCTGCCGATGGGCTCGGGGCGCTCCGAGCACGGCATCCTCGCGCTGAACCACGAGTACGCCGACGTGCGCCTGCTCTACGCCGACGCGCAGAACACCTGGAGCGCCGAGAAGGTGGCCAAGGGCCAGCACGCGGTGGGCGTGTCGGTGATCGAGGTGAGGCGCGACATGGACCGCTGGCACGTGGTGCGTCCCTCGAAGTACGCACGGCGCATCCACGCGCGCACGCCCTGCCGGGTGTCGGGGCCCGCCGCGGGGCACCGCCTGCTGCGCACCGCGGCCGACCCCGGGGGCCGGACCGTCATCGGAACGTTCGGCGGCTGCGCGCACGGCTGGACCCCCTGGGGCACCTACCTCACGTGCGAGGAGAACTTCCAGTTCATGTTCGTGGACCGCGGCAGCGTGCCGCCGGAGCGGCGCCGCTTCGGCTTCTCGGGCCGGGGCCGCGCCTACCGCTGGGAGGAGCACGACGAGCGCTTCGACGCGGCCAGGCACCCGAACGAGGCGAACCGCTTCGGCTGGGTGGTAGAGATCGACCCCTTCGACCCGGGCTGGACGCCGGTGAAACGCACGGCGCTCGGGCGCATGAAGCACGAGGGCGCGGCCTGTGCGGTGGGGCCGGACGGGCGCCTCGCCTTCTACATGGGCGACGACCAGGCGTTCGAGTACGTCTACAAGTTCGTACCATCGCGCCCGTGGAACCCGAAGGACCGCGCCGCCAACCGCGACCTGCTGGACGAGGGCACGCTCTACGCGGCGCGATTCAACCCCGACGGCAGCGGCGACTGGCTGCCGCTCACCGGCGCCGACGCGGGCGAGGTCGCGGTGTATGCGCGCTTCGCGGCCGACCGCGCGGGCGCTACGCGCATGGACCGCCCGGAGTGGATCGTGCCGCACCCCGTGACGCGCGAGGTGTACTGCGCCTGCACCAACAACGCCGCGCGCGGGCGCCCCGGCACGGAAGGGGCGAACCCCGCCAACCGGCGCGCGCCCAATCCGATGGGCCACATCGTGCGCTGGCGCGAGGCGGGCGGCGACGTGGCGGCCACGCGCTTTGCGTGGGACGTCTTCGTGGAAGCGGGCGACCCGGCGCAGCCCGAGACCCACCAGAAGGGCAACATCCGCGGCGACATCTTCGGCAGCCCAGACGGCCTGTGGATCGACTCGCTCGGCACGCTGTGGGTGCAGACCGACATGAGCGGCTCGCTGATGGGCAAGGGGGACCACGCCAACTTCGGCAACAACCAGATGCTCGCGGTGGATCCTGCCAGCGGCATCTTCCGGCGCTTCCTCACCGCACCGCGCGGCGCCGAGGTCACGGGCTTCCACACCACGCCCGACAATCGCAGCGCCTTCGTCAACATCCAGCACCCGGGCGAGGGCTGGAAGACGAGCCCGCGCGAGGTCTCCAACTGGCCCGATTACCGGCCGGAAGGCCGCCCGCGCTCGGCGACGGTGGCCATCCGCAGGAAGGACGGAGGCCTCATCGGCACATGACGCCGATCTGGCAGCCCTCGCAGGAGGCGATCGAGAACGCGCAGGTGACGCAGTTCGCGCGCCACTGCGTGCGCAAGCACCGCCTGGAGCTGAACACGTACCCCGACTTCTACCGCTGGACGGTGGAGAACCCGGAGGCGTTCTGGGGCGAGGTCTGGGACTGGTGCGGCGTGATCGCCTCGAAGAAGGGCGCCACGGTGCTCGTGGACGGCGAGAAGATGCCGGGCGCGAAGTGGTTCCCGGAGGCGCGCCTGAACTTCGCCGAGAACCTGCTGCGGCGCGGCGACCGCGGCGACGCCTTCGTGTTCTGGGACGAGACCGGCTTCCGGCGGCGAATGAGCTACTCCGATCTCACCACCGACGTCTCGCGCGCGCAACGGGCATTGGCGGCCCTGGGCCTGCGCGCCGGGGATCGCGCCGCGGCGTTCATTCCCAACATGCCCGAGACGGGGATGCTCGCGCTCGCCGCGCTCTCGCACGGCATCGTGTGGTCGTCCTGCTCGCCGGACTTCGGCGCCGCGGGGGTGCTCGAGCGCTTCGGCCAGATCGAGCCGAAGGTGCTCTTCTGCGCCGACGGCTACCGCTACAGCGGGCGCGAGTACGACTCGCTCGAGCGGGCGGCGGAGATCGCGGAAAAGCTCCCCAGCGTGCGCCGGGTGGTGGTGGTGCCGCACCTGCGGCCGCGCCCCGACATCTCGATCGTGCCCAGGGGCGTGCTGCTCGAGGAGTGGCTGCGGCGCCATTCGCCGGCCGAGATCGCCTACGCCCAGCTGCCGTTCGACCATCCCGTCTACATCCTCTTCACCTCGGGCACCACCGGCTCGCCCAAGTGCATCGTGCACGGCGCCGGAGGCTCGCTGCTGCAGCACCTGAAGACCTTCAAGCTGCAGTTCGACGTGCGCTCGGGCGACCGCTTCTTCTACCACTGCACCACCAACTGGGTGGTCTGGAACCTGCTCTTCGCGACGCTGTGCGCCGAGGCGAGCGTCATGCTCTACGACGGCAACCCCCTGGAGCGCGGCGGGCGCGTGCTGTTCGATTTCGCGGCGCAGGAGCGCATCACCCAGCTCGGCGTCTCGGCCAAGTACATCGACGCGCTGGAGAAGCGCGGCCTCGCGCCCGCCGAGACCCACGACCTCGGCGCGCTGCGCCTCATGCTCTCCACCGGCTCGCCGCTCGTCCCGGAGAGCTACGACTACGTGTACGCGAAGGTGAAGTCGGACCTCTGGCTCGCCTCGATCTCGGGGGGCACCGACATCATGGGCGCGTTCGCCGACGCGAGCCCGGTGCTCCCCGTGTACCGCGGCGAGCTGCAGTGCCGCAGCCTGGGCATGGCGGTAGAGGTGTTCGACGAGGAGGGCAGGGCGCGCGTCGGCGAGAAGGGCGAGCTCGTCTGCACGCGGCCCTTCCCCTCGATGCCGCTCGGCTTCTGGAACGACCGCGGCGACCGCAGGTACCACGAGGCGTACTTCGCCAAGTACCCCAACGTGTGGTGCCACGGCGACTGGAGCGAGCTCACCGAGCGCGGCAGCCTGATCGTGTACGGTCGCTCGGATGCCACCCTCAACCCGGGGGGCGTGCGCATCGGCACCGCCGAGATCTACCGCCAGGTGGAGAAGATCGACGAGGTCGAGGAGTCGGTGGCGATCGGCCAGCTCTGGCCGCCCGACAAGCCCACCGACACGCGCGTGGTGCTGTTCGTGCGCCTGCGGCCCGGTTTCACGCTGGACGAGGCCCTCGAGAGCCGGATCCGCACCCGCATCCGCGCCCAGACCACCCCGCGCCACGTCCCGGCGCGCATCGTGCAGGTGCCCGACATCCCGCGCACCAAGAACGGCAAGGTGGTCGAGCTCGCGGTGAAGGCGGTGGTGCACGGCATGCCGGTGGCCAACACCGACGCGCTCGCCAATCCCGAGGCGCTGGAGCTCTTCAGGGACCTGCCCGAGCTCGCCGCCTGAGCCTCCGGCGCGATCTGTTTTCCAGATTGCAATCTGCATCCGAGATATCACTCGGCGCCCGAGCCGCGCGCCTCTTCCCGGTGCTAGATTGCGCGCGGGAGGAAACCGCCGATGAGGGGAATGCTTGCTGTGGCGGCGCTCGCCGCGTGCGCGGGCGGTTGCGCGACGTTTCCGGGGTTGGATGGAGAGCACGCGACGCTCGACGACGAGATCCAGAAGCGGCTCGACGAGTTCTGCCCGCTGCCCGACCCGAAGACGCCGGAGAAGCGCCTGCTGCGCGCGCAGATCGGGCTTGCCGCGATCGCCGGCTATGGCGTGCGCAGCATCCAGAGCTATTCACTGCCGAAGGAGGCGGGTGACGACGCACGGCGCCTCATCGGCCGCATCAACGACGCGCAAGCCTCGATCGGCGAAGCGCAGGCGAAGATCGGGCAGTACCTCTTCCCGGTCTACCGCGTCGACATGCAGATCGAGATCGCCGAGGCTGCGGCGGCCGCGCTGCGGCCGACGCTGCGGGAGGCCCGCGGACTGGTGCTCGCCGGGGGGCTGGACCGCATCCGGCGGGCCAAGTCCGCGTACCTCAACCTGCTCGCCGATACGCTCTATCTCGAAGCATTCAAGGAGTCGTGCGGTCTCCTCAAAGCGGGCCCCGCGCCCGGCGGCGAGATGAATTCTGCGAAGGATCGTCTCAAGCTGCGCTGCGGCAATCTCGCCGCGCTCGCGGGCGGCGGCGCCACCTGCTCGATCCCTTAGCAGGGTGGCCAAGCTCTCCTACCAGAAGCCTGGGCTGACCTTGCAGTCGGGCGCGCCTGCGGCGCGTGCCGCGCAGGTCGCCGACTTGCAGGAGCACCTGCGCCAACTCGGCTACCTGCGCTCCGGGATCGACGGCAAGTTCGGGCCGGGGACCGACTCCGCGGTGCGCGCGCTGCGCCACGACTTGCTGCACAACGACGGCTCGAGCCGCGGCGGCGACGGGCGCGCGCCGGTGAGCGTGCTCGACTTCAACCGCGGGCGCGTGGGGCTGGTGAATGGCGTGCTCGATCAGCCGCTCGCGGCCTGCGTCGCAGACCTGCTCGCGGCCGACGCGTTTCCCAAGGTGCCGGCTTCGGCCTCGCCGCGCGAGGACAACCGCCGCGTCCGGGAGCAGATCAGCCGTCTGACCGGACTTCCCGTGCCGCCGCCCTTCCTCCTCGCGATCTTCAGGCAGGAGAGCGCGCTGCAGCACTACCGCGAGCCGGCCGGGGCCGACCGCGACTGCTACGTGGTGGTAGGGCTGGACACCAACGCATCGCAGAAGCACGTCATCACTTCGCGCGGCTACGGCATCGGCCAGTACACGCTGTTTCACCATCCGCCGCGCGCAGAAGAGGTCGCCGGGGTCATCCAGGACCCGGGCCGCAACGTGCAGCGCGCGGCGGGCGAGCTGAAGGCCAAGTTCGACGGCTTCGTGATGGGCGCGAGCAGCGGCACGCGCGCCGACGACCGCGTCGCGGAGCAGGGCACGGGGCCGTTGCGCGTGTGCAAGTACGCGCCGCAGGACGCCCGCTACCTGCGCGATTGCGCCGCCTGCGCGCGAGACGCGGGTGCGCACGACATCTCGCCCGGTGACCGGGTCTACGCGGGCTCGGGGCTCGCCTTCGAGCCCACGCAGTACTACCGGAGCGCGCGCTATCGGGGTGTGCCGGTGCGGCGCAAGTTCCCCTGCGACTGGCCCTACGCGCTGCGCCGCTACAACGGCGCGGGCATCAACTCCTACCACTACCAGGCGCGGGTGCTGGCGAACCTGCTCGCGCCGGAGCCGGCGTAGGGCCGGCGCGACCCGGAAGGGAGGCAGCATGCAGAACGAGCGCAACGGCAAGAGCATCGTGCTCTGCTCCGACGGCACCGGCAACCAGGACGTCAAGGCGCGCGGCTCGAACGTGTTCAAGCTCTACGAGGCGGTCGACCTGCACCTGCACCGGCGCGAGCCCGGGCGGCGCCAGCAGATTGCCTACTACGACGACGGCGTGGGGACCGAGGCGAGCCTGCCGCGGCGCGTGCTCGGCGGCGCGGTGGGCTGGGGCTTCTGCGACAACGTGTGCCAGCTCTACACGCAGCTCGCACACGCCTACGAGCCCGGCGACCGGCTGTATCTCTTCGGCTTCAGCCGCGGCGCCTACACGGTGCGCGCGCTCGCCGGGATGATCCAGTACTGCGGGATCGTCGACCTCAACCAGGGCGGGCTCCTCGGCAAGAAGGACGAGCTCGACGCGCACGTCAAGGGCTGCTGGAAGGAGTTCCACGACGTCGCATTTACCGGCGAGTGGGACCGCAAGCGCGCGGGACGCCGCGCCGCCGAGGCCGGCGCGGCATCGGACCCGGGCCGGATAGACGAGGCGACGGCAACGCGCCGCAGGCGCATGCTGGCGCACGCGCCGGAGTCGCCGCTGCGCATCCGCATGCTCGGCGTCTGGGACACCGTGAGCGCGGTCGGCATGCCGGTCGACGAGCTGAAGATCCTCACCGACCTGGTGTGGAAATCCCGCTTCAGGGACCTGACGGTGGGTGCGGAGGTCGAGCGCGCCTGCCAGGCGCTCGCCATAGACGACGAGCGCAGGACCTTCCGTCCCGAGCTCTGGAACGAGGCGCAGGCGCGCGAGGGCCAGGTCGAGCAGGTGTGGTTCGCCGGGGTGCACTCGAACGTGGGCGGCGGCTACTCCAAGCACGGCATGTCGCTGGTCGCGCTCGACTGGATGATGGCCGAGGCCGAGCAGCAGGGGCTCGTCTTCATCCCCGCCGATCGCGAGTACGCGCGCACCCATCAGGACGTGCACGACAAGCTGTACGACTCGCGCGAGGGGCTGGCGCTGTACTACCGCTGGGAACCGCGCGACATCGCGGCGCTCTGCAGGAAGCACGAGATTGCGAGCCCGAAGGTGCACGTCAGCGTGTTCGAGCGCATCGCCCTCGGCACCGAGGGCTATGCGCCGGGCAACCTGCCTGCGAACCTGACGGTCGTGGGCACGCGCAAGAGCTTGCGGCCCACGCCCGAGCAGTTGACCGCGGTGCGCGAGCTGGTGGCCTCCCGGCCGGGCGCCGGAGCGGGCCTTTCGCTGCTGCACTCGGGCGAGATCCGGTCGATGCTCGCGCTGGGCAAGCTGAGCCACTGGGTGTTCCTGGGGGCGACGGCAGTGGCCCTCTACTTCGCCGTGGAGGAAGCACTGCCCGGCGACCACGGCATCATGGAGAGGATCCGGATGGCCTGTGGCGTGGTGGCGGAGGCGGTGCTCGCCGCGTGGGAGTCCCCGTCCGCGGCGCTCAAATCGCTCTGGCCGACGTGGCTCGACGAGCTGCCAGACTCGCTGCTGCGGACGATCCTGAGCTGGCCGTTCATCGGCGCGCTGGTGTTCTGCTATGCGCTCGCCGCGATCGTGGACTACGTGATGGAACGCCGCTTCGCTGGCTTCTGGCACGCCTGCCGCGCGCGGCTGCGCGCGCTGCTCTAGCCCGGATATTTCATGAGTAGTGGATAGCCTCGTTCGCGTCGTGAGGC
>CAZOWR010000059.1:2977-14588 GCA_964583645.1 uncultured Enterobacteriaceae bacterium | reverse complement strand
GCACCACCCGCACGTCGCCTTCCCAGTCCTGGCCGATGACCAGCGACTCGACCACCTCCTCGAGCTGCTCGACCTGGCGGTAGATCTCCGCCGTGCCGATGCGCACCCCGCCCGGGTTGAGCACCGCGTCCGAGCGCCCGTAGATGATGATTCCGCCGTGGGCCGTCTCCTCGCACCAGTCGCCGTGGCACCACACGCCGGGGAAGCGCTCGAAGTAGGCCGCGCGGTACCTGGCGCCGTCGGGGTCGTTCCAGAAGCCCACCGGCATCGAGGGGAACGGCCGCGTGCAGACCAGCTCGCCCTTGCGGCCCGCGCAGGGGCGCCCCGCCTCGTCGAAGACCTCGACCGCCATGCCGAGGCCCTTGGCCTGGATCTCGCCGCGCCACACCGGCCCGATGGGATTGCCGAGCACGAAGCAGGAGACGATGTCGGTGCCCCCCGAGATGGAGGAAAGGCAGAGGTCGCTCTTGATGCTCTGGTACACGTACTCGAATCCCTCGGGGGCGAGCGGCGAGCCGGTGGAAAACAGCGCGCGCAGCCGCTCCAGCCGGTGCGTCCTGCGGGGCTCGAGACCCACCTTGGCGATCGCGTCGACGTACTTGGCCGAGGTGCCGAGGTGGGTCATGCGCTCGGCGTCGGCGAAATCGAACAGGATGCGGCCGCGGCCCACGAAGGGCGAGCCGTCGTAGAGCAGCAGCGCAGCGCCCGAAGCGAGCCCCGAGGCGAGCCAGTTCCACATCATCCAGCCGAGCGTGGTGAAGTAGAACAGGCGATCGCCCGCCTGCACGTCGCTGTGCAGCCGGTGCTCCTTCAGGTGCTGCAGCAGCGTGCCGCCCGCGCCGTGCACGATGCACTTGGGCGCCCCGGTGGTTCCCGACGAATACAGGATGTAGAGCGGGTCGTCGAACGCCACCGGCTCGAAGGCGAGCGCCGGCGTCGCGCCCGGAGTCTCGCCGAAGCCCTGCGCGTAGTCGACCTGGAAGCACTTGCGCACGCTCGGCAGCTGCTCGAGGATCGCCGCGTTCTTCTCGGCGAGCTCGAACTCCTTGCCGCCGTAGAGGTAGCGGTCGGCGCAGAACAGCGCCTTCGGCGCGATCTGGCCGAAGCGGTCGAGCACGCCCTGCACGCCGAAGTCCGGCGAGCACGAGGACCAGATCGCCCCCAGGCTCGCGGTGGCGAGCATCGCCGCGATCGATTCGGGGAGGTTGGGCAGGTAGCCCGCTACGCGATCCCCCTTGCCCACTCCCGCCGCCGCGAGCTCCTGCGCCAAGTGCGCCACGAGCGCGCGCAGCTGCGCGTGGGTGAGGCGCCGGCGCACGCGATCCTCGCCCCAGAAGACGAGCGCCTCGCCCGCGCCGTCCTGCCGCAGGAGGTTCTCCGCGAAGTTGAGCCGCGCCTCCGGAAACCACCTCGCGCCCGGCATGCGCTCGGGGGCCGCGAGCGTCGTGCCGCCCTTGGATCCCCTCACTTCGCAGAAATCCCACACCAGGTTCCAGAACGACGCGCTCTCCTCGACCGACCAGCGGTGCAGCTCGGCGAAGTCGCGCTTGCCCGCGCGCTCGAGAAAGCGCGCGAGCAGCGTGCGCGCGGCGCGCCCGGGCGAGGGGCTCCAGAGCGGCGCTTCGCTCACGCGCCCGCCTCCGCGCGCTCCAGGCGCGCGCGGATCTCCTCGGGGATGCGCCGCGACTTCTGCGTCGCCATGTCCACGAACACCACCACCGCGGCGCCGTCGGCGTACAGGTGCCGGTCGCCCTCCAGGCGCAGCTCGTAGTGGGTCGGGACGCTCGAGCCGCCCGGGGCGCCCACGAAGAGCCTCACCTCCACCGTGCCCGGGTAGGTCAGCGCGCGCTTGTAGTTGCACGAGGCGTTCGCGATCACGATGCCGGTGGACTGCCAGGCCTCGTCCCCGGGCACCAGGCGCCCGAACCAGGAGATGCGCGCCTGCTCCATGTAGCGGAAGTAGACCGTGTTGTTGACGTGACCCATCGCGTCCATGTCGCCCCAGCGGATCGCAATGCGCTCTACGTGCGCCAGGCGGCGGGCTTCGCTCATGGCCGAATCATATAATGCGGCCATGAGCCGCGAATCGATGCAGTACGACGTGGTGGTGGTCGGCGGCGGCCCGGCGGGCCTCGCCGCCGCGATCCGGCTCAAGCAGATTGCCGCCGAGACCTCGGTCTGCGTCATCGAGAAGGGCTCGGAGGTCGGCGCGCACATCCTGTCCGGGGCGGTGATGGACCCGCGCGCGCTCGCGGAGCTCCTTCCCGACTGGAAGGAGATGGGCGCGCCGCTCAACACGCCGGTCACCGAGGACCGGTTCCTGTTCCTCACCGAGACTGGCGCGATGAGCACGCCGGGCTGGATGCTGCCGGCGTGCTTTCGCAACCACGGCAACTACGTGATCAGCCTCGGTGCCCTGACGCGCTGGCTCGGGCAGCAGGCCGAAAGCGCGGGCGTGGAGATCTTTCCCGGCTTCGCCGGCGCGGAAATCCTCTACGACGACAAGGGCGCGGTGCGCGGCGTCGCCACCGGCGACATGGGCGTCGATCGCAAGGGCGAGAAGACCGATGCCTATCAGCCCGGCATGGAGCTGCACGCGAAATACACCTTCTTCGCCGAGGGCTGCCGCGGGCACCTCGGGCTGCAGCTCGAGCGCGGGTTCGGCCTGCGCGAGGGCGCGGATCCGCAGGTCTACGGCATCGGCCTGAAGGAACTGTGGGAGATCCGCCCGGAGAACCACGTCCCGGGGCTGGTGGTGCACAGCGCCGGTTGGCCGCTCGATCGCTGCACCTACGGGGGCTCGTTCCTCTATCACCTCGATAACCGCCAGGTCGCGGTGGGCTTCGTCGTAGGCCTGGGCTACGCCAACCCCTACCTCAACCCCTACGAGGAGTTCCAGCGCTACAAGCTGCACCCCGCCTTCCGCGGCCTGTTCGAGGGCGGCAAGCGCATCGCCTACGGCGCGCGCGCCATCGCCGCGGGCGGCCTGCAGTCACTGCCGAAGCTCGTGTTCCCCGGCGGCTGCCTGATCGGCGACGACGCGGGGTTCCTGAACGCCTCGCGCATCAAGGGCAGCCATTGCGCGATCAAGTCCGGGATGCTCGCCGCGGAAGCCGCGGCCGCGGCGCTCGCTGCGGGGCGCGCGCACGACGAGCTCGCGGCCTATCCCGAGGCCTTCCACGGCAGCTGGCTGCACGACGAGCTGCACCGCGCGCGCAACTTCAAGCCGTGGATGTCCAGGGGCCTGTACCTCGGCACGCTGATGGTGGGCATCGACCAGGTCGTGTTCCGCGGCAGAGCCCCCTGGACGCTGCACCACAAGGGGCCGGACCACGCGCAGCTGCGCCCCAAATCGGAGTTCTCGCCGATCGCCTATCCCAAGCCCGACGGCGTGCTGACCTTCGACCGCCTGACCTCGGTCTCGTTCTCCAGCACCAACCACGCCGAGGACCAGCCGGTGCACCTGACGCTGAAGGATGCCGCGGTCCCGGTGAAGGTGAACCTCGAGCGCTACGACGCGCCCGAGCAGCGCTACTGCCCCGCCGGCGTCTACGAGATCGTCCAGGAGTCCGCCGGGCCGCGGCTGCAGATCAACGCGCAGAACTGCGTGCACTGCAAGACCTGCGACATCAAGGATCCCACGCAGAACATCGTCTGGGTCGCGCCCGAGGGCGGCGGCGGGCCGAACTACCCGAACATGTGATGTTCAAGACCGCCGACCTCTACGACGCGCATGCCGGCGAAGTCCAGGTCGCCGCGCCGGGCCTGCGCCACTTCGGCGGCCGGCGCGCCTTCTGCGGGCCGATCGTCACGCTCAAGGTCTACGAGGACAATCTCCTCGTGCACGAGCAGCTCAAGGAGCCGGGGGGAGGTCGCGTGCTGCTGATCGACGCCGGCGCGAGCCTGCGCACCGCGATCGTGGGCGACAAGCTGGCGCAGAAGGCGAAAGACATGGGCTACGCGGGCTACGTGATCAACGGCTGCGTGCGCGACGTCGCGGAATGCGCGGCGATCGACATCGGCCTCATGGCGCTCGGTGCCAACCCGACCCGCCCAAAGAAGAAGGGGTTCGGCGAGCGCGGCTTCCCGGTCGCCTTCGCGGGGGTCAAGTTCAGCCCCGGCGAGTGGCTCTACGCAGACGAGGATGGAGTGATCACATGCCCACGCAAGCTGCCGTGAAGTACCGCACTTTCGCGGACTTCTACCCGTTCTACCTCTCGGAGCACGCCAACCGCAGCTGCCGGCGGCTGCATTTCGTGGGGACCACGCTGGGCATCCTGTTTCTCGCCCACGCCTTCTCCACGCTCGACTTCTGGTGGCTGCTCGCGGCACTCCTCTGCGGCTACGCCTTCGCCTGGGTGGGGCACTTCTTCTTCGAGCACAACCGCCCCGCCACCTTCACCTACCCCTTCTACAGCTTCGCCGGCGACTGGGTGATGTGGAAGGACATCCTCACCGGCAAGATCCGGTTCTGATCCCCGAGGAGCTGACGGAGTCCTTCCAGCCCATCCTCGGGCAGGCCGTGACGCTGCGGCCGCTGCGGCCCGAGGATGCCGATATCGAGCACGCGTTCGTGAGCGGCCTGTCGCCCGAGACGCGCGCGAACCGGCTCCTGGGCGGCGCGATCCGAATCACGCGCGAGTACATCGAGCGGCTCACCACCGTCGACTACGCGCGCGACATGGCGCTCGCGGCGACCGTGATGCTCGAGGACCGCGAGACGCTGCTCGGGGTGGCGCGCTACGTGCTCGGGGCGGACGGCCGCGCCTGCGAGTTCGCGATCGTGATCGCGGATCCCTGGCAGGGGCGCGGCATCGGGCGCAGGCTGATGGAGAAGCTCATCTCGATCGCGCGCGGCCGCGGGATCGGGCGGATCTACGGGGACGTGCTGGCCACCAACCGGCCGATGCTCGAGCTCATGAAGCGTCTCGGCTTCGCCCTCGGGCGCCACCCCGACGACCCGGCGCTGGTGCGCGGCGAGCGCGCGCCCTGACTCACGCCGCGAGGAACTGCTCCTCGGGCAGCGCCATCACCGCCGCCGCGCCGCTGGTGACGGTCTTGGCGAGACCGGGCGCCTGCGCAAGCACGTGGTCGGCGTAGAAGCGCGCCGTGGCGAGCTTGGCCTCGTAGAACTGCCGGTCGCCGCCTTGCGCGGCAAGCTGCCGCTCGGCGGCGAGCGCCGCGCGTCCCATCTGCCAGCCGCCCGCGACGATACCCATGAGCTTGAGGAACGGCACCGCGCCGGCGAAGGCCGCGTTGGGGTCCTTGCCCGCGGTGGCGACGATGTAGTCCACGCACTCGGCGACGCCCTTCGCACCCGCGGCGAGCGCCGCGCGCAGTTGTGCGACGTCGGGGTTGCCCGATCTCGCGAGCTCGCCCTCGAACTGCGCGAGCAGTGCGAGCCAGGCCTTCGCCGTGGCACCGCCCTCGCGCGCGATCTTGCGGCCGACGAGGTCGTTCGCCTGGATGCCGGTGGTGCCCTCGTAGATGGTGGTGATCCTCGCATCGCGCAGGTGCTGCGCGGCGCCGGTCTCCTCCACGAACCCCATGCCGCCGTGCACCTGCACCCCGAGCGAGGCGATCTCGATGCCGGTCTCGGTGCTCCAGCCCTTCACCACCGGGATCATGAGGTCCGCGAAGGCCTGGCTGCGCGCGCGCGCCTCCTTGTCCGGGTGGCGGGCGGCCGCATCGAGCGTCGCGGCGACCACGTAGGCGAGCGCGCGCATCGCCTCGGTCTGCGATTTCATGAGCATGAGCATGCGGCGCACGTCCGGGTGCCGGATGATCGGCACGGTCTTGCCGCCCCCGGTGAGGTCCTTGCCCTGCAGCCGCTCGCGCGCGTAGGCGAGCGCGCGCTGGAAGGCGCGCTCGGCGATCGCCACGCCCTCCAGCCCCACGCTGAAGCGCGCCGCGTTCATCATGATGAACATGTACGAGAGACCCTTGTTCTCCTCGCCCACCAGGTACCCGACCGCATCCTCGAACACCATCACCGCGGTGGGGCTGGCGTGGATGCCGAGCTTGTGCTCGATGGAGGCGCAGCGCGCGCCGTTGCGCTCGCCGAGCGTGCCGTCGGCCTTCGGCAGGTATTTGGGCACGACGAAGAGCGAGATCCCCTTCACCCCTTCGGGCGCCTCCGGCGTGCGCGCAAGCACCAGGTGCACGATGTTCTCGGCGAGGTCGTGCTCGCCGTAGGTGATGAAGATCTTCTGTCCCGAAATCAGGTAGTGGTCGCCCTGCGGCACCGCGCGGGTGCGTACCAGCGCCAGGTCCGAGCCCGCCTGCGGCTCGGTGAGGTTCATGGTGCCGGTCCAGTCGCCCGCCACCATCTTCGGCAGGTAGGTCCGCTGCAGGCGCTGCGAGCCGGCGAGCTCGAGCGCGTGGATGGCGCCTTGCGTGAGCAGCGGGCAGAGCGAGAACGACATGTTGGAGGAGGTGAGCATCTCCTCGACCGCGGTCGCGACGAGCTTGGGCAGCCCCTGCCCGCCCCATTCGGGCGGGAACGGCAGCGCGCCCCAGCCGCCTTCGACGTACCGGCGGTACGCCTCCCTGAACCCCCTGGGTGTGGCCACCGCGCCGTCCTGCCAGCGCGAGCCCTCCTCGTCCCCGGAACGGTTAAGGGGATCGAGCACCCCGTTCGCGAACTTGCCCGCCTCCTCGAGGATCGCGTCCACCGTGTCGGGCGTCGCCTCCTCGCACCCCGGGAGCTTCGCCACCGCGTCGAGCCCGGCGAGCTCGCGGATGACGAAGCGCATGTCCTTCAGCGGCGCGGTGTAGGCGCTCATGGCGAGCCTATCCCTTCTTCAGCTCCTCGACCAGCTCGGGCACGATCTTGAACAGGTCGCCCACGATGCCGTAGTCGGCGACCGAGAAGATCGGCGCCTCCTCGTCCTTGTTGATGGCGACGATGACGCGGCTGTCCTTCATGCCGGCGAGGTGCTGGATGGCGCCCGAGATCCCTACCGCGACGTACAGCTCGGGGGCGACGATCTTGCCGGTCTGGCCCACCTGCCAGTCGTTGGGGACGAAACCGGCGTCCACGGCCGCGCGCGAGGCGCCCATCGCCGCGTTCAGCCTGTCGGCCAGGGGCTCGAGCAGCTTGAAGTTCTCGCCCGACCCCATGCCGCGTCCGCCCGAGACCACCACGCGCGCCGAGGTGAGCTCGGGGCGCTCGCTCTTCGCCACCTCGCGCCCTACGAAGCTCGACAGGCCGCTGTCGGCGGGCGCCGGCACGCTCTGCACCGGCGCCGCGCCGCCGCTCGCGGCGACCGCGTCGAAGGCCGTGGTGCGCACCGTGATCACCTTGATCGCGTCGGCCGACTGCACGGTGGCGAGCGCGTTGCCGGCGTAGATCGGGCGCACGAAGGTGTCCGGCGACTCCACCGCCACGATGTCCGAGATCTGCTGCGAATCCAGCAGCGCCGCGACGCGCGGCATCACGTTCTTGCCGTTGGAGGTCGCGGGCGCGAGCAGGTGCGTGTACTGCTGCGCGATCGAGACCATCAGCGCCGCCACGTTCTCCGCGATCTCGTCGTCGAGCTGCGCGGCGTCCCCATGCAGCACCCTGGCCACGCCGGCGACCTGGGTCGCGGCCTTCGCCGCCTCGCCGCAGCCGTGCCCGGCGACCAGCAGATGCACCTCGCCGCCGATGCTCTGCGCCGCCCCTACCGCGTTGAGCGTCGCCTTGCGGATGGCCTTGTTGTCGTGCTCCGCGAGGACGAGGACCGCCATCAGATCACCTTCGCCTCGCTGCGCAGCTTCTCGACCAGCGCTTTCGCATCGGGCACCTTGACGCCAGCCTTGCGCCTGGAGGGCTCGACCACCTTGAGCGTCTTCAGCCGCGGCGCGACGTCCACGCCGAGCGCTTCCGGCTTGAGCGTCTCGAGCGTCTTCTTCTTCGCCTTCATGATGTTGGGCAGCGTGACGTAGCGCGGCTCGTTCAGCCGCAGGTCGGTGGTGACCACGGCGGGCAGCTTCACCGCGATGGTGTCCAGCCCGCCGTCGACCTCGCGCGTGACCTCCGCCCTGCCGTCCGCGACCCTGACCTTCGAGGCGAAGGTCGCCTGCGGCCAGCCGAGCAGCGCCGCCAGCATCTGCCCGGTCTGGTTCGAGTCGTCGTCGATCGCCTGCTTGCCGAGGATCACGAGCTGGGGACCCTCTTTTGCGCACACCGCCTTGAGGAGCTTGGCCACCGCGAGCGGCTGCAGCTCGGCCTCGCTCTGCACCAGGATCGCGCGGTCCGCCCCGATCGCGAGCGCGGTGCGCAGCGTCTCCTGGCAGGCCGCTGCGCCGCAGGACACCGCGACGATCTCCTTGGCCACGCCGGCCTCCTTCAGGCGCACCGCCTCCTCGACCGCGATCTCGTCGAACGGGTTCATCGACATCTTGACGTTGGCGGTCTCCACGCCCGTGCCGTCGGCCTTGACGCGCACCTTGACGTTGAAGTCGACCACGCGCTTGACGCTGACGAGGACTTTCATATCCCGGTCCCGTGTGCAGAGCGCAAATTATAACCGTCCGCTTGCTGCTAGAGTGTCGCCGCGGCGACGTTTCAAACGGCGCGCGCGACGCTCGCACAGCCGGCCGACCGGACATGCCACCGCGGATCCTCGTCAGCATCGCTTCCTACCGGGACACCGAGTGCCAGTGGACCATCCGCGACCTGTTCGAGAAGGCGAGCGAGCCGGCGCGCGTCTCGGTGGGCGTGTGCTGGCAGTTCATCCGCGAGGAGGACACCGACTGCTTCGCCGAGCGCGCCCGCCCCGAGCAATGCCGCGTCATCGAGGTCGACGCGCGAGAGAGCCGCGGCGTGTGCTGGGCGCGCGCGCGCATCCTGGAGGAGCTCTGGGCGGGCGAGGAGTACGTGCTGCAGATCGACGCGCACTCGCGCTTCGCGCGCCACTGGGACGAGACGCTGATCGGGACGCTGCGCGCCTGCCCCTCTGAGCGCGCCGTGCTCAGCACCTACCCCGCCTCCTACGTGCCGCCGGACAAGCTGGGCGCCGACACCATCGCCCGGATCTCGCCCAAGGAGTTCGACGACCGCGGCATCCTCACCTTCGGCTCCAAGGCCATCGCCGCCGCGGATGCCCCCGGGCTGCCCGAGCCGACGCTGTTCGTAGGCGCCGGGCTGATCTTCGCGCCGTCGCAGGCGTTCCGCGAGGTGCCCTACGACCCGCACATCTACTTCCTCGGCGAGGAGATCACGCTCGCGGCGCGCCTCTGGACCCACGGCTGGGACCTCTTCATCCCCAACCGCGTCACCGTCTACCACGAGTACAGCGAGCGGCCGAACAAGCGGCGCCACTGGCACGACCACAAGCGCTGGATCGAGCTGAGCGAGCGCGCCGCGCGCCGCATCCGCCATCTGCTCGGCACCGAGAGCAGCGCCGACGCCGAAGCCCTGCGCGAGCTCGAGCGCTTCGGCCTGGGGGCGCAGCGCACCCTCGCCGAGTACGAGCGGCTGACGGGCGTGGACTTCAAGCGCCGGCTGATCGGCGGCAAGACGCGCGAGGAGATGGAGGCGGCGCTGCCGCGCGAGGCGCTGCGCAAGCGCATCGCCGAGCGCTTCACCGAGATCTGGCGCAGCAACGGCTGGGGCTGCGCCGAGTCGCGCAGCGGCCCGGGCTCGACCCTCGCGCAGACCGAGACCCTGCGGCGCCGCCTGCCCGAGACCTTCGCCAGCCTCGGCGTGCGGACCTTGGTCGACGCGGGCTGCGGCGACCTCAACTGGGTCAGCACGCTGAGCGACCAGCTCGACCTCTACCTCGGCTACGACGTGGTGGAGGACCTGGTGGCCGAGCTCAGGCGCCGCTACGCCGGACGCAGGACGCATTTCTTCAACGCCGCGGACATTACCGAGCACGTGCTCGCGCGAGCCGACGCCCTCCTCTGCCGCGACGTGCTGACCCACCTCAGCCTGCCGCTGGCGCAGGAAGCCCTCGACCTGCTGCGCAAGAGCGGCGCGCGATACCTCATCGCGACCACGTTCCCGCGCGGCCGCAACGACCCCATCCGTATCGGCGGATGGCAACCGATGGACCTCTGCGCGCCCCCCTTCAGCCTGCCTGCGCCGAAGCTCCTCATCGCCGAGGGTCTGCAAAATTCTGCAAAGTCGCTCGGCGTCTGGGCGCTCGAGCACCTTTCGTAGGCCCGTTTTCCGGGAAAAGTGCCTCTCCGGAACCCCCGGCCGCCCCACCTATAACCTTCGGTCGTATGGTGCGCTTCGGCGGCGACCCGTACATTGCGCCGGCACGTGGACGTAGCCGGTTCAGTTTTCAAGGAAAAACCTGATCGGCAGGCGTCCCGCAGCAAGGAGAAATGGCGCAGGACAACGACGATCGCGATCCGCAGCAGAAGCAGCAGGACGAGGACGCTCAGAACCTCGACGACCTGACGTCGCTGCAGCGCGCGCCCGGCACGCTCGAGGGCGACGCGCGCGGCGACGTTTCGGCTGAGCGCGATGCCGAGGGCGGTCCTGAGGATCCAAGCCTGGTCCAGCCGGGTCAGGACGAGGCGGTCGTCCGAGGGCACCATCCTGAAGGCGCGGTTCCGCGCCGCGATCCCGGCATCGCCATCGACGAGTCGCTGCCGCCCTCAGGCGTGCCGCCGATCGCCGGGCAGGGGGAGCCCGAGCGCGATCCACTGACCGGCGTCGAGGCCGGGGCCGACGCGCCGCTCCCTGAGAGCGATCGGGAGCCCCCGCAGCGCGACGAGCCCGGGCCCCCGGACGAGACTCCGCGCCAAGAGGAGCCCCGCGGCGAGCCCCGCAGCCAGGCTGGCCCGCCTTCGGACGTCGGGCCCCAGTCGGCCGCGTCCGAGCCACCCCCGAGCTCCGAGCCGCCGGTGACCACGGCCCCGCCGGAGCCGACCCCGGAGCCGACGGCTACTCCGGAGCCCACGACGACGCCGGAACCGACGGCGACGCCTGAGCCGACGACGACTCCGGAACCGACGACGACGCCCGAGCCCACGACGACGCCGGAGCCGACGACGACGCCGGAACCGACCACGACGCCGGAACCGACGACGACGCCTGAGCCGACGACGACGCCAGAACCGACGACGACTCCGGAACCAACAACGACTCCGGAGCCCACGACGACGCCGGAGCCCACGACGACGCCGGAGCCGACGACGACTCCGGAACCGACGACGACGCCGGAGCCGACGACGACGCCGGAGCCGACGACGACGCCGGAACCGACGACGACGCCGGAGCCGACGACGACGCCGGAACCGACGACGACGCCGGAACCGACGACGACGCCTGAGCCAACGACGACTCCCGAGCCCACGACGACGCCGGAACCGACGACCACGCCTGAGCCAACGACGACTCCGGAGCCCACGACGACGCCGGAACCGACGACGACGCCGGAGCCGACGACGACTCCGGAACCGACGACGACGCCGGAGCCCACGACGACGCCGGAGCCGACGACGACGCCGGAACCGACCACGACGCCGGAACCGACGACGACGCCTGAGCCGACGACGACGCCGGAACCGACGACGACTCCGGAACCAACAACGACTCCTGAGCCCACGACGACTCCGGAGCCCACGACGACGCCGGAGCCGACGACGACGCCGGAACCGACCACGACGC
>CAZOWR010000059.1:0-2877 GCA_964583645.1 uncultured Enterobacteriaceae bacterium | reverse complement strand
CGGAGCCCACGACGACGCCGGAGCCGACGACGACTCCGGAACCGACGACGACGCCCGAGCCCACGACGACGCCGGAGCCGACGACGACGCCGGAACCGACCACGACGCCGGAACCGACGACCACGCCTGAGCCAACGACGACGCCGGAACCGACGACCACGCCTGAGCCGACGACGACGCCGGAACCGACGACCACGCCTGAGCCAACGACGACTCCGGAACCGACGACCACGCCTGAACCGACGACGACGCCCGAGCCCACGACGACGCCGGAACCGACGACGACGCCCGAGCCGACGACGACGCCGGAGCCGACGACGACGCCGGAGCCAACGACGACGCCTGAGCCAACGACGACGCCGGAGCCAACGACGACTCCGGAACCGACGACCACGCCTGAACCGACCACGACGCCGGAACCCACGACGACTCCGGAACCAACAACGACTCCTGAGCCCACGACGACGCCGGAACCCACGACGACGCCGGAACCCACGACGACTCCGGAACCGACGACCGAACCGCCGTCAACCGAGGAACCGGTCGATATTCCGGAGATGGATCACGCGATCTCGAACATCGTCCTGTACCTCCAGGACGGCGACGGCAACGTCTACAAGCTGAAGATCGACAACTTCTCCGCCGGCGGCACGGAGTACTTCGACGCCGACGACGACCTCGACCTGTACGGCTTCGTCAACCAGTACGCGAACGGCGACACGCTGCTCGCGGTGACAGTGAAAGCCGGCAACAACGGCGGCGAGTACGGCCCGGGCGAAGGCGAGCTGTTCATCCTCGTGGACGATGTCGAGCCCGACGACCTGCCGCTCACCGACCGCGTTCGTGGATCGCTGACCTACGAGTTCGTGGAAGTCGCCGACACGCTGGTGGCCGAGCCGACGACGACGCCCGAGCCGACCACGACGCCCGAGCCGACGACGACTCCGGAGCCCACGACGACGCCCGAGCCGACGACGACTCCGGAGCCGACGACCACGCCGGAACCGACGACCACGCCCGAGCCGACCACGACGCCCGAGCCCACGACGACGCCGGAGCCCACTTCCACGCCGGAGCCGACGTCAACGCCCGAGCCGACGGGCGGCGACGGCAACCAGGGCCACGGCAACAACCAGGACGGCCAGGACGACGGCAATCCCGGCCAGGGCTCCGGCGGACCCAATGCGGGCAAGGACGGCGTGGACGAAGACGAGGCGGGTCGCGGCAACCTGGGCGACTCTACGCCGGGCAGCCAAGGCGCCGGGGACGGGTTCGACAGCGGCAGTCAGGACATCGACTGGGCGCTCCTCGACGAACAGCAGGGCAAGAGCTGGGTGCAGACGCTCGAGATGGGGCCGGAGGCGAAGGACAAGCTGCTTTCGGGGGACTGGACGCTCGTGGTCGACGGCACCGCGGTGGATCCGCAGCACCTGCCGCAGCAGCTGCACGACGCCGAGGTGCGCATCACGACGCGCGACGGCGCCGAGATCGACGTCTTCGAGGGCGTGGACAAGATCGAGTGGAGCGGGGGCGCCGGCCACTGAGGCGCCGGCCCTGCCGGCGGGGCGATTCAGGCGAGCGAAGCGCGCACCGCGGCGGCGGTCTCGCCGTCGCGGAAGCGCGGCCGGCCGCCGGCCAGCGAGAGCAGCCCCGTCGCCTCGAGCTCCCGGCAGTGCCCGAGCACCGCCTCGGCGCTGAAGCCGAGCGCGCCGGCGATCGCCTGTACGTCGGGGTAGCGCGGGTCCGAGGCAAGGCGCGCGACCGCGCGCGCGCCGGCCGACACGGCATCGAGCAGCGCCTGCAGGTCGGGGCGGATGCCGCTCGCGCCGCGGCGCTCGCCCGGCGGCACCCGCATCGTCAGCACGCGCGCAAACGGCGAGCCGAGCGGATGCGCACCGAGCAGCCGCACCACCGTCTGCGGCGCGCCGGTGAGCTGCATCGAGCCTGCCACGACGACGAGCGCCAGGCCGCGCATCCTCGCCAGCGCTTCGTCGCCCAGGGCCTTCGTCAGCACGCGCATGGCATCCAGCCCGTAGACGGTCACGCTGGCGGGCCCCGCCGCGGCGATCTCCCCGGGCACCTCCTCCAGCCGGCGCGCCTGCAATGCCCGGCCGTGGCGCCGGAACTCCTCGCGCAGCTGGCCCATGATCCGGTCGGCCACGGGGCCGCCTGCGGAAGGCGACGGCATCCAGAGGCGGTACTCGGGCATTCCGCGGGCGGCGAGACAGGCGCCGAGGGCCTCGATGAGCCGCGTTCCGGCCTCCGGCGGCCAGGACTGCACCGCCAGCCACTGGGCGCGGCCGCGCCGCGCCGCGGCCTCGAGCTCGGCGACGAAGGGAAGCCCGCCCCATTGCTCGGCGACGCTCGCGGTGAACCGCGGGGCGCGCTCGACGACCCGCGCAGCGAGCGGCAGGCGCGCGAGGAGGGCCGCGTCCGCGGGCGCGGTCTCGCCCTCGCCGGCGAGCTCGGCGGTGAGCTCCGAGGCGAGCGCCGTGCCGGGCTCGGCGAAGCTCGCGAGCAGGGTCGCGATGCGGAACGCGCGCAATGCGAGCGAGGAACGCTCGCCGTCGCCGACCACCTCCGGGACGCTGCCGATGCCGATGGCGCAGGGCGCGGCATCGTCCTGCGGGCCGTTCGAAGCCATGGCGCGCGCAAAAGACACCGCGCGCGCCGCGTCGTCGCCGTGCGCGAGCGGCTGGCCGAACCACGCCGCGATGCCCCCGCCCGGGAGCGCCTCGACGCCCGCGTCCATGCCGTGCGCCAGGCGCTCGGCGCGCGCGCGCAGGCGCGCGATCGAGCGCTCGGCGCGCGCCGCTGGCGCCGAGGACTCGACCAGGGGCGGCCGCGGCTCCAGCACCGCCGCGGTCACCAGCCGGC
>CAZOWR010000058.1:0-14634 GCA_964583645.1 uncultured Enterobacteriaceae bacterium | reverse complement strand
GCACGCCGGCCACAGCTTCCGCTTCTGGCGGCCGGCGCGCGGGGAGCGGCGGCTGCGCGAGCCCGCGCGCGCGGCGCTCGAGGAAGTCGGCCTGGGCGCGCGCGCCGAGGTGCTGGCGCAGAACCTCGCCCACGGCGAGCAGCGCCAGCTCGAGATCGCGATGGTGCTCGCCACGGCGCCGCGGCTGCTGCTGCTCGACGAGCCGGTGGCCGGCATGGGCGCCGAGGAGTCGCGCCGCATGGTCGAGTTCCTCGCCACGCTCAAAGGGCGCCGGACCATCGTCCTGGTCGAGCACGACATGGACGCCGTGTTCTCGCTCGCCGACCGCATCTCGGTGCTGGTCTACGGCCGCATCATCGCCACCGGCTCGCCGCCGGAGATCCGCGCCAACCCCGAGGTGCGCGGCGCCTACCTCGGCGAGGAGGCGGCCTGATGCTGGCCGTGGAAGCGCTCGAGACGAGCTACGGCGTCTCCCAGGTCCTCTTCGGCGTGTCGCTGCGCGTCGACGCCGGGGAAGTCGTCACTCTGCTCGGGCGCAACGGCATGGGGAAGACCACCACGGTGCGATCGATCATGGGGATCGTCCCCGCGCGGGCCGGCTCGATCGCCTTCGAGGGCAGGGCGCTCGAGCGCCTGCCCTCCTACCGCGTGGCGCAGGCGGGGCTGGGCCTGGTGCCGGAGGGCCGCCAGGTGTTTCCCAACCTCACCGTGCGCGAGAACCTCGTCGCGACGGCGGCGAACCGCGGCGCGGCCGCGCGTCCGTGGACGCTCGAGCGCGTCTATGCGCTGTTTCCGCAGCTCTCCGGGCGGCAGTCCCACTACGGCAACCAGCTCTCGGGGGGCGAGCAGCAGATGCTCGCGATCGGGCGCGCGCTCATGACCAACCCGAAGCTGCTGATCCTCGACGAGGCGACCGAGGGGCTCGCGCCGCTCATCCGCGCCGAGATCTACCGCTCGATCGGCACGCTCAAGGCCGAGGGGCTCTCGATCCTGCTCATCGACAAGGACGTGCGGGCGCTCACGCGCCTCGCCGACCGGCACTACGTGCTGGAGAAGGGCCGCGTGGTGTGGCGCGGGACCTCGGCCGAGCTCGCGGCGCAGGAGGACGTGCAGCACCGTTACCTGGGAGTCTAGGCGGGCCCGCGGGTTCAGGCGACCCGCCGCTCGCCCCTGGCCTGCGGCACGCCGTAGCTCGCCATCAGGTCCTCGACGATCCTGTGGTAGCCCTCCCAGGGCGCCTCGCGGAAGCTGTGGTTGCGCACGATGAAGGACGCCCCGGCGTAGAACTTCTCGTATTGCTGGTGCCGGCCGGCGAACTCCGAGCCGACCAGGTCCCAGGCGAGCTTGTAGAGCTTCATGCGCGCCACGGCGGCGAGCTGGGGCGTCTGCCAGTAGGTCTCGAACTGCTGCCGCATCTTCGGGTCGTGCATCACGCTGATGTCGGCCGGCATCTGGAATATGCCGCCGCCGCACAGCTCGCGCAGCGTGTCGATGATCTGCGAGTGGCTCTCGGTGCACCAGTTGAGTGCCGCGTACATGTAGCGCCGGTTGAAGGTCTTGAAGCCCTGCGGCCAGTCCTCGGCGTCCTGGATCTGGCCCGCGATCATGCCCCCGAGCGCCGCCTCCTGCGCGGCCAGGCGCCCGAGCACCTCGCGCACCGCGGGCACCTCGCTGGCGCCCGAGGCCTGCGCGATCCTGCTCGCCAGGCCGACGATCAGCCGCAGCTTGGAGTGGAAACGCACGTTCGACTGGTGGTTGCCGTAGCAGTGGCTCGGGGTCCTGATGTAGATGTCGCGCGAGAGCAGCGCGTCCATGTGCACGAACACCCGCTCCCAGGGCACCTTGACCTCCTCGCACATCACCATCGCGTCGGTCTCGTCGAAGCGCCAGGCGAGCGGGTTGTCGAATTCGCTGGGCGCGTGCAGCTCGAAAGGCTTCCTCGACCACAGCGTCACCCCCGGCGCGTTCACCGGTATGGCGCAGGTGATCGACTCGGCCAGCTGGTCGGGCGCCAGCGGGATCAGGTTGCCGATCCAGATCTCGTTGGCGAACACCGCGCCCGTGGCGAGCATCTTCATGCCCGAGATCACCACCCCGGCGTCGTCCTCGCGCACCACGCGCAGCGTCGGGACCGGGATGTTCTGCCGGGCGTAGAACTCGGGGTTGCGCGCCGCCTGCGGCGGAATCACGGCGTAGGCGGCATAGACGTCCTCGCGCCGCATGTGCTCGTAGTAGCGCGAGAGGTTGCCGGCGAAGCCGCCGAAGACCTCCGGCTTCATCGCCATGCCGGTGACGAAGCTCGACACGTGGTCGGGAGAGCGCCCGAGCAGGCCGTAGCTCAGGTCCGAGATGGCGCGGTGCAGCCGCGTGCGCTTCTCGAGGTCCGCGCGGCTGCGCGCGCGCAGGAAGTAGGCGCTGTACCTCTCGCCCTGCTCCTCGAAGCTGTAGCCCGGGTCCGCCGCCTTCATGTCGTAGAGCGCGGCCATGGAGCGCGCGCCGTTGCGGAACGCCGGGTGGGTCGTGACATCGTCCGCCCTCTCGCCGCCGATGCAGACGACGCGCCCGTCGCGCAGCGACTCGAGGTGCTCGGCTCCGGTCTTCAGCATGGCGCCTCCTTCACGTGCGCTTGCCGCTGGTCTCGTAGTAGTGGATCTCGTAGAGCAGGCAGCCCCCCCGGCTGGCGAACGGGCCGTGCCGCACGCCCGGCGGGCGGCAGGCGTAGGTGAAGGCCTCGGCCGGCTGGCCGCCCCTGCCCCGGGCGTCGTTGCCGACCACGAGGTCGCCCCGTACCAGGAACACTTCCTCCCAATGGTCGTGCACGAACGGCTCGGTCGAGTAGGCGCCGGGCTCGATGCGCAGCAGCCGCGTGCGGCTGCCGTGCTTCGCCACCTCGTCGAGGTCCGAGGCGAGCACCTTCTGCGAGAAGCCGGGGGGATAGTGAGCGCCGGGCGATTCCCATCCCGAGTCGAGGTCGATGCCTACGAATTCGAGGTGCGGCTTGGGCCGGTTCATGGCTGCCTCCGTGCCGGCGGATCATGCGCTTCCTGGAATCCGGCGTCGAGCCCGGCGTCAGAACATCTCGAAGTACTCGCGCTGCTCCCAGTCGCTCACTTCCAGGTTGCAGCGCGCGATCTCGGCTTCCTTGATGTGGCAGAAGTAGTCCACGAACGTCGCCCCCAGCCCTTCGCCGAGCACCGCGTCCTGCCTTAACGCCTCGAGTGCCTCGCCCAGCGTGCGCGGCAGCAGCGGTGCGTTTGAGTCATACGGCCGCTCCTCGGGCGGCCCGGGCTCGAGCTTGCGCCGCAGGCCCGCGAGGCCGGCGTGGATCTGCGAGGCGAAGTAGAGATACGGATTGGCGGCGGGCTCGCCGATGCGGTTCTCGATGCGCGTGCCCGGATCGCCGGGGCCGCCCAGTACCCGCAGCAGGGCGCCGCGGTTGTCGCGGCCCCAGACGATACGCTCGGGCGCGAGCGAGTAGGGCCGATAGCGCTTGTAGCCGTTGATGGTCGGCGTGGCGAGCGCGGCGACGCCGGGGGCGTGCGCGAGGAGCCCGGCGAGCCACTGCATGCCCGTCGCGGAGAGGACCTGCTCCCGATCGGGAACAAAAGCGTTGGCGCCGTCAGGGCGACGCAGGAGCGACTGGTGCAGGTGCCAGCCGCTCGACATGACGTTCGGCAGCTTCGGCCGGCACATGAAGGTGGCGTGATAGCCGTGCCGCCGCAGGATCTGCTTGGCGGCGCTGCGAAACAGCACCATGGCGTCCGCCGACCCGAGCCCGGGGAGCGCCGAGAGCGTGACCTCGAGCTGGCTCGGCCCGTACTCGCACTCGAAGGAGCGCAGCGGCAGGCCGAGCCCCGCGAGGTTCTTCCTGAGGATCTCGATCGCCGGCTCGAGCAGGTCGTAGCGCTGCTCGGCGAGCAGCTGGTAGCCGCTCGTGAGCAGGCTCACCTCGGGCGGCGTCCCCGGCTGGCCCGCATCCTCGGGCCGCAGCGGCGCGTCCTGCAGCCGGAAGACGTGGAATTCGATCTCGAGCCCCGCGAGGTAGTCGTAGCCGGCCTCGGCGAGCCGCGCGAGCGCGCCGCGCAGCAGCGCGCGCGTGGCGAAGGGCACCGGCTTGCCGCTCGCGAAATAGGGATCGCACAGCACCCAGCCGGTGGCGCGCGCCCAGGGCAGGACGCGGAAAGTCTCCGGGTCCGCGATCATGAGGGCGTCGGCCGCTCCCTCCATCTCGTGCATGCCGAGCCCGCCGCCCGCAGTGAACACCGGGAACACGGTCTTGTTCGAGGTGTCCTTGGCGAAGAGCGAGCTCGCGAACCCTACGCCGTTCTCGAGCGCCGTCGCCACCTCGGCCGCCGCGAGCGTCTTGCCGCGCAGGATGCCGTGCAGGTCGGGGAAGGAGAAGCGCACTGCCTCCAGCCCGCGCGCCTCGATCTCCGCGAGCAGCGCCTTCGCCGCGGCGCGCTGGGCCCCGCTCCGGAGGCCGTGGCGCTCTGCGAAGCTCATGCCGCGCGCTTCGCGGCGAGCGCGGCCGACCAGGCGCATTCGCCCCGGCGGCGCGCTTCCAGCTCCTTCCAGTGCGCCTCCCAGCGCTCGGCCGCGACGATCGCGTCGACCGCGGGCGGCCCGGTGACCTCGGCCGCGGCGGCCTCGTCGAGCACCATCAGTGGCCGCTCCCCGGTGCCGGCGCTGCGGATGGCATCGGCAAGCAGCCGTCGGTACAACGCGATGCCCCTGTCCGAGCTCGCAAGGTGTTCGCGCGTTCGGTCGGCAATGCGACCCTGCGACTCGCAGGCCCACTGGTCGTGGATGTTGATGTCGAAGCCCATGCCCGTGTACGTGCTCGAGCGTTGCTCGGTGGGGTTGAAGCCCCACTGGTTGGCGCGGTTGAAGATCGGCTTGTAGTCGGGCGCCGGGTAGGTCTTCAGGCGCTGCTCGCGCATCGTCTTCTTGTCGACCGGCGTGCCGAAGCTGGTGAAGATCGCGTACCAGTAGGTACCGCTGTCGTCCACCGGCACGTGCCATTGCGAGATCGTCATCTCGGGGCTCATCGGGATGACGAACGCCTGCGGGAAGACGCAGTTCGTTACTCGAAGGTGGACTTTCGACTCGTCCATGCGTCGCAGCGTGTACAGGCGCATGCCGCAGTCGGCGCGTTCGACCCGGATCTCGGGGCGGTCGTATTCCCTCAGCAGCTTCGACATGGGCAGGCTCGAGTCCATCGCCGTGCTGCGGAACTGCCGCCCGTAGGCGCCCGCGGGGTCCTCGTCCTCGAAGTAGCGGTGCAGGAACGAGGCGTGGGCGGGGTCGATACCCACCTCGAGCGCCTGCAGCCAGTTGCAGTCCCAGTAGCCCTTGAAGGCGAAGGTGTGCGACTCCGGCGCAACCAGGCAATCCAGGTGCGGCAGCGCCGCCGGCTCGCCCGCGCCGAGCCATGCCCAGAGAATTCCGCTGCGCGCCACGACCGGGCAGGCGCGGTGGCGGATGTGCTCGCACATTCTGTTCCCGGCTGGCTCGGCGGGCGTCTCCAGGCAACGCCCGTGCACGTCGAAAAGCCAGCCGTGGAAAGCGCAGCGCAGGCCCCCGCTCTCGAGGCGGCCGTAGGCGAGATCCGCGCCGCGGTGCGAGCACTGGCGCGCGACGAGCCCGTAGCGCCCCTGCTCGTCGCGGAACAGCACCCACTCCTCGCCCATGAGCCGCACCGCCTTGAGAGGCCTCTCGCTCTCGAACTCCTCGGCGAGCGCCACCGGCTGCCAGTAGTGGCGCAGCAGGTCGCCCGCGGGCGTGCCGGGGCTGACGCGGGTCAGCATTTCGTTCTGCTCGGGGCTCATCATTGCCTCGTCTCGCTCACTTTTCGCGTTTGCCTGCCTCCGCCGATACGAGCTTGAGTGCCGGCATCAGCTTGGCGGCCGTTTCCGGCCGCTCGAGTGCGTAGTCGAGGTTCAGCTTGGGAACCTGCACGTGCTCCTGCGCGATGGCTTCGGCGCGCGCGCCCTGGCCGTGCTCGATCGCCCAGACCAGGCTGCGATGCTGCATGTGCGCGAAGAGCATCCAGCGATGGCCTTCCTCGAGCGAGGACTGCATCGGCAGCATCGCACTGGCGGGAGCAAAGGGGAGGCGGTTGTTGATCTCGATCGCGCGCGCAAGAGCCTGATTCCCGCAGCCCTCGACAAGGAGGCCGTGCAGCCGGGTGTTCATCTCCGCGTACGCTCCGTAGTCGAGGTCGTGCCCGTCGTGCCTGAAGAGCTCGTCGCCATCTCGGACGCAGTCCTTCAGCGCGGCAAGGAGCTTGGGCGGAGCGCCGCGCTCCGCGAGCAGCCTGGCCGCCATGCCCTCGAGCTGGCCGCGCACGTCGATCGCGTCGTAGATCTCTTTGGGCGTAAAGCGTCGCATGGCGTAGCCGCCTGAGCCGGACGGAGCGACCAGGCCCTCTCGCTCCAGCGTGGCGAGCGCGATGCGCACGGGGGTTCGCGAAACGCCGAGCTTCGCGGCCAGAGGAATCTCGGCCAGTCGCTCCCCCGGCGCGAACTCGCCCTTGAGGATCAGGTCGCGCAGCTGAATGAGCACCCGGGCCTGCTGCGAAACAGGCAAGGGGCCAGACTCGGGCATGAGAATAGTATACATTCAACATGGAACTGCATGCACCGACCCAAGATTACATGCCGTTGTAAATCTCTAAGTACATGATAGTTAAATGTATAACAAAACCATGCAGGTCTTCTTGTTGACAGGATGCATGCAATGCGTGTGCAATCCCTCTCCGAAATGCGATTCTTTGTCAACTGCGCATGCTTCTCTGCTGCGCCGGCAGCAAGATCCCCGGGTCTCTGCATAGATCCCTAGAGCGCATGCAGCTGGCGGTCCCTCGGCGGCAGATTCTGGCGAGCGCTCCCTGGACAGGCTTCGCGCTGGTTGTCGCGCTTCTGTCGGTATGGGAGCTCACCGTCGCGTCGGGGATGGTGCGCAGCGAGAGCTGGCCCGCGCTGTCGAGAGTGCTCGTGTCGCTGCAGGAGGGATTCCAGCGCGAAGGCTGGCTCGAGATCTTCGGCTCGACCCTGTATCGCATGGCGTGCGGTTTCTCGATCGCGGCTGCCCTGGGAACGGCGGCCGGGCTCGCCATGGGAGCCTCGTCGCTCGTGTACCGCACGTTCATGCCCACGGTCGAGATATTCAGGGTGCTGCCGATACCCGCGGTCGTTCCCCCGCTGATCTTCTTTCTCGGCGTCGACGACCCGTTGAAGATCACCGTGATCGCCCTCGCCGCGTTCTTTCCGATCGCGCTCAACACCTTCGCAGGCGTGCGCGCGGTCGACCCGGTGCACCTCTTGATCGCGCGGACGTTTCGCGTTCCGCGGCGCAAGGTACTGCTGGGCATTCAGCTGCCGTCGGCGCTTCCGTACGTGCTCGCGGGGTGCCGCATCAGCCTCGGCATCAGCTTCATCGTCACCGTGGTCACCGAGATGGTCGCGGGCTCGGAGGGCGTCGGATACTTCATCGTCTCGATGCAATACGCCATGCGCGCGGACGACATGTACGCGGCGATCATCCTCCTTTCCGCCATCGGCTACCTGTTGAATCGCGCTTTCCTCGGGCTGGAGGCCCGGGCGATCCACTGGGCGCGCGAGCTCGACGCGCGCGGCCGGAATGCATAGGACGATGGCGCGCACCGCCGCCGGTCCGGCCGCGGTTCCGCATTCTGCGCTTCTCAGTCTGGACGGGCTGGGGAAAACGTTTGCCGCTGCAGGCGCCGAGGTCGAGGCGATTCGCCGCGTCGACCTCTCGGTCGCCGCGGGGGAGTTCGTCTCGATCGTGGGGCCGAGCGGATGCGGCAAGTCGACGCTGCTGCAGATCGTCGCCGGTCTGCTCGCGCCTTCGGCCGGGGAGGTCCGGCTGGATGGCCGGCCGATCTCCGAGCCGCCGGAGGGAATGGTGTATCTCTTTCAGCAGTACTCGCGATCGCTGTTTCCCTGGCTCACGGTCGAAGAGAACGTCGCCTTCGGCTTTCGCCATGCTCGCGACTCGTCGCGGCGCGCAGCGGCATCGCGATGCGCGCGCTACCTGGGCATGGTCGGCCTGGCCGATTTCGGAGCCAGGTACCCATGGCAGCTCTCGGGGGGCATGCAGCAGCGGGTCGCGATCGCGAGGGCGCTCGCGGCCCAGCCGAGGGTCCTCCTGATGGACGAGCCTTTCTCTTCGGTGGATGCGCTGACGCGCCTCGAGCTTCAGGGTCTGATTCTGGACCTTTGGGCCAGGGGGAAGCTCACGGTATTGCTCGTGACTCACGATGTCGAGGAGGCCGTCTACCTGTCGGGCCGGATCGCGCTGCTGTCGAAGCGACCCGGCCGGCTGGTCGAGGTGTTCCCCAACCCGCTGCCGCACCCGCGGCGCCCGGTGGAATCCCGCGAGGACGCGAGGTTCCTGGCGCTGCGCCACGAGCTGCTCTCTCGATTGCTGGCCAGCGAATGAACGGGGCCCGGGAACAGTTCCGCTCGACTGCGCTGGGGCTGGTGTTCATCGCTTCGTGGATAGCGACGCTCGAGATTGCCGTCCGCCAGCAATGGGTCAATCGCGCGTTCAGCCCGTTTCCTTCGCAGATCGCCGGCCAGCTCTCGGAGATGCTCGGCTCGGCCCACGTGCTCGAGCCGCTGGCCTCGACGGTGGGGCTGCTCGGCGCCGGATACCTCTCGGCCTGTCTTGTCGGCGTACTGCTCGGGCTTCTGATGGGGTACAACAGGAACGCGTATCACCTGCTGGAGCCCTCGCTGGAGATGCTGCGACCCATTCCCAAGCCCGCGCTGCTGCCGCCGCTCATTCTCCTCCTCGGCCTGGGCGCGCCCATGAAGATCGTCATCGTGTTTCTCGGGGCGGTGTTTCCGGTGTTGATCAACACCATCCAGGGGGTGCGATTCGCGGATCCGGTGCTGCTGGACGTGGCGCGAACCTTTCGCCGCGGTGTCCTCGGCACCGTGTTTCGCGTGATCCTGCCGGCATGCCTGCCGCTCATCCTTGCCGGCATGCGCGTCAGCCTGGGATTGGGCCTGGTCTTGGTGGTTCTCGCCGAGATGCTGACCGGTGCGCACGGGCTGGGGGCGCAGCTCGTGGACGCACAGCGCGCCTTTCGGGTGCAGGAAATGTATGCCTGGACCGTGATCCTGGCCGGCCTCGGGCTCGCCTTGGCGCTGATCTTCGACTGGGTGGAAGCACGTCTGATTTTCTGGAGCTCGAGGCGATAGGAACGCTCATTTCACAAAGGAGGTGGCTCATGAAGGCGTTGAGAGTTGCGCGTGTGCTTGCAATGGCGACGGTGCTCGCGATGCTCGGCACCGTACTGCCTTCCTCGGCTCCTGCTCAAGAGAAGGCCTCGCTCAAGGTCAGCATCATTCCCATCGTCGACGTCGCGCCTCTGTTTGCGGCGGTGAAGGAGGGGTACTTCAAGGAACAGGGGCTCGAGGTGGACACGGCTCCGACGACGGGAGGGGCCGTAGGGCTGCCGGGGCTCGTTGCGGGCGCGTACGACATCGTCTTCACCAACGTCGTGTCGACTGTGCAGGCGAGGGCGCAAGGCCTGCCGGTCAGGATCATTGCGCCGGCGAGCGCCGTGGGCGACGGCTCACAGGGTCCCGGCGGCGCCGGGATCCTGGTGCGTTCCGGCGAAGGACTGAAGAGCGGCGCCGATCTCGCAGGAAAGTCGCTGGCCGTGAACACCCAGAAGAACATCATCTGGCTCTACGCGCGCGCGTGGATCCAGAAAGCCGGCGGCGACCCCTCCAAGGTCACCTTCCGCGAAGTCCCCTTCCCGCAGATGATCGACGCGCTGCGCGGCAAGCGGGTCGATGCCGTGTTCGCGGTCGACCCCTTTCTCACGATCGTGAAGGGGGATCCGGGCCTGGAGTTCATCGGTTCGCCGTACCTGCTGGTGCAGCCCAAGCTGGCGGTGGCGCAGTACGTGGCCACGGACGAGTTCATCAAGAAGCATCCGGAGACGATCAGGCGCTTCAACGCGGCCCTGCAGAAAGGCATCGAGTGGGTGAGCAGGCGGCTCAACACGGGCGAGCTGCGCGAGCTCCTGTCGGGCTACACGCGGATCAAGCCGCCGCTCCTCGAGAAGATGTCGCCCGTGGTCGATCCGCCGCGCACCGTCGATCTCGATTCCATCCGCAAGACCATGGCGCTGATGAAGGAGCACGGCCTGCTGGCGAGCAGCGCGAATACGGAGGCCCTGCTGGCGGCGATCGCCCCGTGACGGGGCGTGCATCACAGGCGTCGGTCGTCTCCGGGAACATCCTCACGATGGATCCGGAGCGGCCGCGGGCGGAGGCGTTCGCGGTTCGCGACGGCAGGGTGGTCCACGTCGGGAGCCGCGCAGACGCCCTGGAGGCCGCGGGCGGAGCCGGCGCGGCGGAGCACCGCTTCGATCGCGGCGCAGTGCTTCCCGGGTTCATCGACTCGCACAACCACATGCTCTGGACCGGCATCCAGCGCACCCAGGCGGACCTGTCGAGCTGCGCCACCATTCGGGACCTGCTCGACCGGCTGCGGCGGTACGCGGAAGATCACCCCGACAGGGAGTGGATCGTTTCCGGCTCCGGCTGGCACGTCGACGTCCTCGCGGAGAAGCGCTACCCGACCCGGCAGGAGCTCGACTCCGTCAGCGCCCGCCGTCCGATCTTCCTTCCCCGCGTGGGGCATGCTGCCGCAGTCAACTCCGAGGCGCTGCGCCGGGCCGGAATCGGAAGCGGTACGCCCGATCCCAGGGGCGGGCGCATCGAGCGGGACGCCCGCGGCGAGCCGACCGGCCTGCTGCTCGAGCCCCCGGCCGTCAACCTCGTCGGACGGCTCGTGCCGCCGCTCTCGCGCGCGGAGCGCAGGCGCGCCCTGAGCGAGGTCCAGCAGGCCTACCACGCGGCCGGGATCTGCGGCGTCATCGATCCGGGCCTCGCCCCGGACGACATGGCGGTCTACGAGGACCTGTGGCGCGAGCGCCGGCTGACCGTTCGGTCGGTGGTGATGCCGCTCGCCCAGACGCACGAGGACCCCGAAGCCCTGATGGCCGGGTTGCGCGCCTGGGGCGTGCGCACCGGGTTCGGGGACAGCCGCCTCAAGCTCGGAGGGGTAAAGGTGTACCTCGATGGCGGCGCGTCGCTCGGAACGGCGCTCATGCGCGAGCCGTACCCCGACGAGCGATGCCGATGCGGAATCCAGGTGACGCACACGAGCACCTTCCACCGCATTGCGGAGCATTGCGCCAGCGCCGGCTGGTCGCTCGGCGTCCACGCGGTCGGCGGCAAGGCCATCGACATCGCGCTCGGCGTGTTCGAGGACGTGAATCGCCGGCACCCGATCCGCGACCTCCGGTTCTGCCTCATCCACGCCTACCTGTGGCCGACTCAGGAGAACATCGGATGCGCCAGAAGGCTCGGGGTCTGCGTGGCAACCCAGGCCTCGATGCAGTACCAGTTCGCTCCGCTGCTGGTTCGCCGCTTCGGGAAGGACCTCGTCGGCAAGGCGACCCCGGTGAAGGCCTGGATCGCCGGCGGCATCACCGTCGGCGGCGGCTCGGATTCGCCGGTGACGCCGTACCCACCCCTGCTCGGCATCTGGCATGCCGTGACCCGGCACGTCGACGCGCTCGGCACTGCGATCGGCGCCGACGAGGCCGTTTCCGCGGCCGAGGCGCTCGCGATGTATACGCGCGGCTCGGCGTGGCTGTCCTTCTCCGAGCACGAGCGCGGAACCCTCAGGCCGGGAATGCTCGCGGACTGGGTGGCGCTCTCGGAGAATCCCCTCGGCGCGGACCCGATGGCGCTACGCGAGATCAGGGTGGCCGCGACTGCGGTCGGGGGAGACCTGGTCCACGGCAGCTAGGAGCCGGCGCGGCCCAACGTCAGCCTGAGCGCCGCGATCTCCGCCTGGATCGAGTGCGCGCCCGGGAAATCGCGCCGCGCCTCGCCGTACCAGTAGCGGGCGTTCGCCGCGTCGCCCTCCATGAGGTGCACGATGCCGTGCGCCCAGCAGGCGAGCGCCGAATCCTCGTCGCGCTGCACGAGGGCGTGCGCCGCGCGCCAGTCGCCGCGCTCGAGCGCCGTGAGCGCCGCGGCGAGTTCCGAGGCCGACAGTGGCATCTCAATTAGAATCCCCGCAGCCAAAATACCACAGAGGAGCGCGCTTGCTGAGCTTGCAGGCCGTCACCAAGCGGTTCGGCGCGCGCCTCGTGCTGAACGCGGTCTCGCTCGAACTGGGCGCCGGAGAGTACGTGGCGGTGCTCGGCGAGTCCGGCATCGGCAAGTCGACGCTCCTCAACGTCATCGCCGGCCTGGAGCCGGTGGACGCCGGAAGCATCGCGTTCTGCGGCGCCGAGCTGACGCGCCTGGACGAGGACGCCATAGCGCGCCTGCGGCGCGGGCACTTCGGCTTCGTGTTCCAGGCATTCCATGTCCTGCCGCACCTGACGGTGGCGCAGAACGTAGGGCTGCCGCTGCTGCTGCGCGGGCGCGCGCAGGCCGAGATCGACCGCAAGGCGGCGGAGCTCGCCGCCGCGGTCGGCCTGGCGGGGCGCGAGGCGAGCATGCCGCGCGAGCTCTCGGGCGGGGAGCTGCAGCGGGTCGCGATCGCGCGCGCGCTCGCGGGCGACCCGAAGCTGGTGCTGGCCGACGAGCCCACCGGCAACCTCGACCCGGAGAACGCGCGCCAGGTGCTCGGGCTGTTGCGCGCGCAGGTCAAGCAGCGGGGCGCGGCGGGAATCCTGGCCACGCACTCGCAGGCCGCCGCCGCGGGATGCGATCGGCGCTATCTGCTCTCGGCCCAGGGCCTCAGGTCCATCGCCTGAAGAGGCGCCGCGCGGGAAACGGCAGCGCCTTGGCCCCGAGCGCCTCCTCGATCCTCAGCCCCTCGTTCCACTTCGCCATGCGCTCCGAGCGCGCGAAGCTCCCCACCTTGAGCTGCGGCACGCCCCAGCCGACCGCAAGGTGCACGATGGAGACGTCCTCCGACTCGCCCGAGCGCGCCGAGACGATGGCGCGGTAGCCCGCCTCGCGCGCCGCCTGCAGGCAGGCGAGCGTCTCGCTGAGGGTGCCGACCTGGTCGGGCTTGAGCAGCACCGCGTTGCAGGCGCCCGCGGCCTCGCGCACCCGCGCGGCGCGGGTGACGAAGAAGTCGTCGCCGACGATCTGCACGCGGTCGCCCGCGGTGCGCGTGAACGCGGCCATGGCTTCGGCGTCGTGCTCGGCGAACGGGTCCTCGATGGAGACCACCGGATAGCGCTCGATCCAGCGCAGCCACATCGCGTGCAGCTGCTCGGCGGTGAGCGAGCGATTCTCGAGCGCGAGGTGATAGCGTCCGGCACGGTGCAACTGGCTCGCGGCGGCATCCAGCGCGATCGCCGCATCCACGCCGGGCCTGAGGCCCGCGTCCGAGATCGCGCCGAGGAGCTCGGCCAGGCCCTCCTCGTTGGCCTTGAACGCCGGCCAATACCCGCCCTCGTCGGCGACACCCTGCAGCGCACCGCGCTTCGCCAATCGCGCCCCCGCCGCCGCATAGACCTCGGCGGCCCACTCGAGGCTCTCGGCGAAGCTGCCCGCGCCGATGCAAACGAGCATGTAGTCCTGCACGTCGACCCGGCCGCGGGCGTGCGCGCCGCCGCCGAAGATCTGGATCTGCGGCACCGGCAGCGCGACCTTGCGCTCGCCGGCGAGATGCCGCCACAGCGGCCGGCGGGCCGCCGCCGCGGCCGCGTGCGCGCAGGCGAGCGACACCGCCAGCAGCGCGTTCGCCCCCAGCCGCCTGCGGTCCGGCGTGCCGTCGAGCGCCACCAGCCGCTCGTCGAGCATCGCCTGCTGGCGCGGATCGGCGCCGAGCAGCGCCTTGCGGATCTCGCCGTTGACGGCGCTGACCGCGAGGCGCGCCTCGACGCGCTTGGCCTCCGCCGAGCCGGTGGAGGCGCCCGCGGGCGCGATGGCGCGGCCCTGCTTGCCGTTCTTCAGGGTGACCTCGGCTTCCACCGTGGGCCGCCCGCGCGAGTCCCACACGCGCCGGCCGCGCACCTCTACGATCCTCGCCATGCCTGCCTGACTTGCGCGAGCGTTTCGGGCGGGGCTGCGAGCAGCCGGCCCGCCACCCGGCGGACCGCGTCCTTGTCCGCGTCGGTCTCGAGGTACTCGACCGGCGACTTGCCGTCGACGCGCGCCAGGAGCAGTCCCGGGAGCAGCGTCGCCGCGCGGTTCTCGAGATCCTCCCGCTTCTCCCATGCCACCGCGCCGAGGTAGGCCGCGGCGAGCGCATCGAAGCAGCGCAGGAAAGGGTCGCGCGAGGCGGGCACCCAGAGGCACTTCAGCAACAGGTGGTTGAGGCAGAAGGCGAGGTCGAAGGCCGGATCGCCGTACCAGGCGCACTCGGCGTCCAGGAACACGGGCCCGCGCGGGCCCACCAGGATGTTCTTCGGGCTGACGTCGCCGTGCACCAGCGCAAGGCGCGTGCGCGCGGTGCGCGCGGCGAGCCGCTCCAGCGCCGCGGCGAGCCCGGGATGCGCGCGCGCGGTCGCCAGCAGGTAGGGCTCGAGGCGAATGGCGTGGAAGCCCGCGTCGGTGGCGAAGGCGGCGGCGACCTCCGCGCGCCCGGCGGTGGCGGCGTGGATCCCCGCGA
>CAZOWR010000057.1:0-14769 GCA_964583645.1 uncultured Enterobacteriaceae bacterium | reverse complement strand
CCGGGCTCGCCGATCATCTACTACGGCGACGAGATCGGCATGGGCGACAACATCTTCCTTGGCGACCGCAACGGCGTGCGCACGCCGATGCAGTGGAGCCCAGACCGCAACGCCGGGTTCTCGCGCGCCGACCCCCAGCGCGTGTACCTCCCCGCCATCATGGACCCGGTCTACGGCTACGAGGCGGTGAACGTCGAATCGCAGCTGCGCGACCGCGGCTCGCTGCTCAACTGGATGCGCTCGCTGCTGGCGGTGCGCGCCGGCAGCCGCGCCTTCGGCCGCGGCCGCCTCACCTTCCTGCGCCCCGGGAACCGCAAGGTGCTCGCCTACCTGCGCGAGCACGACGAGGACGTGATCCTGTGCGTCGCCAACCTCGCGCGCACGGCGCAGGCCGTGGAGCTCGACCTCGCGCGCTATCGCGCCCGCGTGCCGATCGAGCTGCTCGGCAGGAGCGTGTTCCCGCCCATCGGCGAGCTGCCCTACCTGCTGACGCTGCCGGCGCACGCCTTCTACTGGTTTCGCCTCGCCACCGACGCCCCGGCGCCCGACTGGCACGAGGAGCGCCTGACGCGCGAGGACCTGCCGCTGCTGGTGCTGTTCGACGGCTGGACCAGCTTCCTGCGCGACCGCGTCGTGCCCTGGCGCATCGCCATGGCGCTGAAGGTGCGCGCCCAGCTCGAGGAGGCGGCGCTGCCGCGCTACCTCGAGGTGCAGCGCTGGTACGCCGCCAAGGGCGAGGCGCTCAAGCGCGCCCCGCTCGCCGACCACGTGCTGTGGACGGTCGGCGGGCGTACCTGGATGACGACGCTCGTCGAGGCCGAGAGCGCCGCCGGGCGCGCCACCTACTTCATGCCGCTCGCGCTGGCGTGGGACGAGCGCGAGGACGAGCGCGTGCGCGCGCTCGCCCCGGTGACGGTCGCCAAGGTGCGCCAGCAGGCCAACGTCGGGGTGATGGGCGACGCCTTCGCCGACGAGGCCTTCTGCCAGGCGCTGGTGGAGGCGATCGGCGCCGGGCGCGAAGTGGCGACGGCGCGCGGCAAGCTGCGCTTCACGCCCACGCGCGCCTTCCGCGACATCGCGGGCGAGGCGCCGGGACAGCTTGCGGCGACCCGTCCCCAGACGCAGAGCAGCAACACCATCGTCACGCTGGGCGATCGCCTCTTCCTCAAGGGCTACCGGCGCCTTCGCCCCGGCGTCAACCCCGAGTTCGAGATCGGCCGGCACCTCACCGACGCGGTGCGCTACGCGCACTGCGTGCCGCTGGCCGGTGCGCTCGAGTACGAGGCGGCGGACGGCGGCACGATGACGCTCGCGCTGCTCCAGGCGTACGTGCCGAACCAGGGCGACGGCTGGAACTACACCACCGGCTACCTCGGGCGCTTCCTCGAGACGGCGCGCGACGCCGCCGAGCCGCCGCCCGAGGACGCGCACGGCGCCTACCTCGAGCTCGCGCGCGTGCTCGGCACGCGCACCGGCGAGCTGCACGCGGCGCTCGCCCAGGCAACGGGCGACCCGGCCTTCGACCCGGAGCCGGTGACCGAGCGCGACTTCGCGGCCTGGCGCGAGCGGGTGCGCGAGGAGGCGCAGCAGAGCCTCGCGCTGCTCGAGCGGCGCATCGAGCAGCTGCCCGCCGAGGCGCGCGGCCTGCTCGGGCGCCGCGCCACCCTCATGAGCCGGATCGACGCCGCCGCGACTGCCGGGGATGCTGCGCCGAAGACGCGCTACCACGGCGACCTGCACCTCGGCCAGGTGCTGCTGGCGAAGAACGACTTCCTCATCGTGGACTTCGAGGGCGAGCCGGCGCGCACGCTGGAGGAGCGGCGCGCCAAGGGCCCGGCGCTGCGCGACGTCGCCGGGATGCTGCGCTCGTTCGACTACGCGCGCTGGAGCGCGCTCGCCCAGGCGGCGCGCAACGACGCGGACCTGGCGCGCCTGGAGCCGCTCGCGGCGGCCTGGCTGGCGCAGGCGCGGCGCGCCTTCCTCGAGGCCTATGCGGCCGCCGCGCCCTCCCCGCCCGGCGGACTGCTCGCGCTCTTCGAGCTGGAGAAGGCGCTCTACGAGCTGCGCTACGAGATCGGCAACCGCCCGGACTGGGTCCGGGTCCCGCTGCGCGGCCTGCTCGGGCTGCTGGCCTAGAGCGGCCGCGCGGCACCATCCAAGGAGGGCTCAACATGAACGTGGACATACTGCTCGAGCCGCTGAAGGTGCTGCTGGCGCAGGTCGGCGCCTTCGCGCCGCGCCTCGCACTCGCGGTGCTCGTCCTGATCGCGGGCTGGCTGCTCGCCAAGGCGGTGCGCTTCGCGCTGGAGAAGGGCCTGCGCGCGATCAACTTCAACGTGCTCACCGAGCGCGCCGGCGTCGACGGCTTCCTCGCGCAGGGCGGGATCGGCCTGGACACCACCGGCATCTTCGGCATCCTCGTCTACTGGCTGGTGATACTCGCGGCGCTGGTGATCGCGTTCAACAGCCTGGGACTCACCTACGTCACCGACCTGCTCGGCCAGGTGGTGCTGTTCGTGCCCAAGGTGATCGTGGCGCTGCTGATCCTCGCCTTCGGCGCCTACTTCGCGCGCTTCGTCGGCGGCGCGGTGAGCACCTACTGCAGGAACGTGGAGATCAGCGACGGCGAGCTGCTGGGGCGCATCGCGCAGTACGCGATCATCGCCTTCGTGGTGCTGATCGCGCTCGACCAGGTGAACGTCGGCGGCACCATCGTGCGCGAGAGCTTCCTCATCATCCTCGCCGGCACGGTCCTCGGCCTGGCGCTCGCCTTCGGCCTGGGCGGCCAGCAGTGGGCCGCGGGCCTGCTCGAGCGCTGGTGGCCGCGGCAGGGCCGCGACGAGCGCAAGCCGTGACCGAGGGCCGGGTGCTCGCGATGGTGCTCGCCGGCGGCGAGGGCACGCGGCTCAACCCGCTCACCGCGGAGCGCTGCAAGCCGGCGGTGCCCTTCGGCAGTCGCTATCGCATCGTCGACTTCGTCCTCTCCAACCTGGCCAACTCCGGGATCCTCTCGATCTACGTGCTGGTGCAGTACAAGTCGCAGTCGCTCATCGAGCACCTGCGCAAGGCGTGGATGGGCGCCTGGAGCCAGCCGGGGCAGTTCGTCACCGTGATGCCGCCGCAGATGCACGAGGGGGCCGAGTCCTTCGGCGGCACCGCCGACGCCGTGTACCAGAACCTGCATCGCCTCGCGGTGGACAGGCCGGCGCTGGTGGCGGTGTTCGGCGCGGACCACGTCTACCGCATGGACGTGGGCGCGATGATCGAGTTTCACCGCGCGCGCGACGCCGAGGTGACGGTCGCGGCGCTGCCGGTGCCGCGCGGCGCGGCCTCGGCCTTCGGCATCATCGACTGCGCCGCGGACGGGCGGGTGCGCGCCTTCCTCGAGAAGCCGGCCGCCCCCCCGGCCATGCCTTCGGACCCGGCCAGAGCCTATTGCTCGATGGGCAACTACCTGTTCGCCCCCGAGGTGCTCGCCGAGGAGCTGCGCACCGCGCGCGAGCGGGGCGAGACCGACTTCGGGCGCCACGTGCTGCCGCGCATCGTCGGCTCGCGGCGCGTCTTCGCCTACGACTTCGGCGCCAACCGCGTCCCCGGGGTGCGCCCGCACGAGGAGACGGCGTACTGGCGCGACGTCGGCACGCTCGACGCCTACTACGACGCCAACATGGACACGCTGGGGGCCGAGCCGCGGCTGCACCTGTTCAATCCGCGCTGGCCGATCCTCTCCAGCGCCTACCACGGCCCGGTGGCGAACGTGCTCGCCGGGACGCTGGAGAACAGCCACCTCGGCGCGGGCTCGATGCTGCGCGGAGCCATCATGCGCAACTCCATCGTGCGGCGCGAGGTGCTGCTCGAGGAGGACGTGGTGGTGGAGGACTCGATCATCATGGACTACTGCGTGCTGCGGCGCGGGGCGCGCGTGCGCCGGGCCATCGTGGACCGCTACAACGTCGTCGGCCCAGGCGAGACGATCGGCCACGACCCGCAGGCCGACCGCGCCCGCTTCCACGTCGCCGAGTCGGGCATCGCGGTGCTGCCGATCGCCCCGGTGCGCGGCGACACCAACATGTACGAGTGAGCGGCGCTCCGTCTTCCGCGCTCGAGCGCATGCCGGAGATCCAGGCGCGGCTGCGCGGCCGCAGGCTCGCGGCGTTCCTGGACTACGACGGCACCCTGACGCCGATCGTCCCGCGCCCGGAGCTGGCGGTGCTCGCAGACGGCATGCGCGCGGCGCTCGAGCGCCTGGCGCGGCTCGCCCCGGTCGCGGTGGTGAGCGGGCGCGACCTGGCCGACGTGCGCGCACGCGTGGGACTCGAACTCGTCTACGCCGGCAGCCACGGCTTCGACATCGCCGGCCCGGGCGGCGTGCGCTTCGAGCATCCGCGCGGCCTCGCGGCGCTCCCCGCGCTCGACGCCGCGGAGCGGCAGCTGCGCGCTGCGCTCGCAGGCGTCGAAGGCGTGCTCGTCGAGCGCAAGCGCTTCACGCTCGCGGTGCACTACCGGCAGGTGCGCGCCGCGTTCACGCCGGCGGTGGAGCGCGCTGTGGACGCGGCGCTCGGCACGCCCGCGCCGCTGCGCAAGATGCGCGGCAAGAACGTCTTCGAGCTGCTGCCCGACCTGGACTGGGACAAGGGCGCGGCGGTGCTCTGGCTGCTCGAGGCGCTCGCGCTGGCGGGCAACGACGTGCTGCCGCTATACGCGGGCGACGACGTCACCGACGAGGACGCGTTCCGCGCGCTGCAGGGGCGCGGGCTGGGAATCGTCGTGGCCGCGGAGCCGCGCGCGACTGCGGCGCGCTATCGCCTGCGCGATCCGGAGGAGGTCGGCGCCTTCCTCGAGGCCCTGGCCGGCGACCTATAATCGAAGCGCGCCCAGCAGAATGACACAGCCGATCAACGCCGTCTGGCCCGGCCGCCCCTACCCGCGCGGCGCGACCTGGGACGGCGAGGGCGTCAACTTCGCGCTGTTCTCGGAGCACGCGACCAAGGTCGAGCTGTGCCTGTTCGACCCCGGCGGGCGGCGCGAGGTGCAGCGCGTCGAGCTGAAGGAGCGCACCGACGACATCTGGCACTGCTACCTGCCCGAGGCGCGCCCGGGCCTGATCTACGGCTACCGCGTGCACGGCCCCTACGAGCCCGCGGACGGCCACCGCTTCAACCCCAACAAGCTGCTGCTCGATCCCTACGCCAAGAGCATCCTCGGCGCGCCGCGCTGGAGCGACGCGCTCTACGGCTACACGGTGGGCAGCCGGCGCGAGGACCTCTCGTTCGACCGCCGCGACAGCGCCCCGGGCATGCCGCGCTGCAAGGTGATCGACGCCGCGTTCACCTGGGGCGAGGACCGGCGGCCCGACGTGCCCTGGCACGAGATGGTGATCTACGAGGCGCACGTGCGCGGCCTCACCGCCCTGCACCCCGAGGTGCCGCCCGCGCTGCGCGGCACCTACGCGGGGCTGGCCAGCGCGCCGCTGCTCGAGCACCTGCGGCGCCTCGGGGTCACCAGCGTCGAGCTGCTGCCGGTGCACGCCATCATCGACGAGCGGCGGCTGATCGATCTCGGGCTGCGCAACTACTGGGGCTACAACTCGATCGGCTATTTTGCGCCGGAGAGCCGCTACTCGGCCTCGGGCAAGGTGAACGAGTTCAAGACCATGGTCAAGGCGCTGCACAGCGCGGGCATCGAGGTGATCCTCGACGTGGTCTACAACCACACCGCCGAGGGCAACCGCCTCGGGCCGACGCTCTCATTGCGCGGCATCGACAACGCCTCCTACTACCGGCTGCAGCCCGGGAACCGGCGCGAGTACGTCGATTTCACCGGCACGGGGAACACGCTCAACATGGTGCACCCGCGCGTGCTGCAGCTGATGATGGACAGCCTGCGCTACTGGGTCACCGAGATGCACGTCGACGGCTTCCGCTTCGACCTCGCCTCGGCCCTGGCGCGCGAGCTGCACGAGGTCGACCGGCTGGGCGCCTTCTTCGACATCATCCGCCAGGACCCGGTGCTGAACCGCGTCAAGCTCATCGCCGAGCCCTGGGACCTGGGCGAGGGCGGCTACCAGGTCGGGGGCTTTCCGCCCGGCTGGGCGGAGTGGAACGACAAGTACCGCGACACCATGCGCGCCTACTGGAAGGGCGACGGCGGGCTGATCGGCGAGTTCGCGATGCGCCTCACGGGCTCCTCCGACCTCTACGGGCGCGCCAGCCGCCGGCCCTACGCGAGCGTCAACTTCGTCACCGCGCACGACGGCTTCACGCTGCGCGACCTGGTCTCCTACAACGACAAGCACAACGAGGCGAACGGCGAGGACAATCGCGACGGGCACAACGACAACCGGTCGTGGAACTGCGGCGTCGAGGGGCCCGCGGAGGACGCCGCGGTGCGCGCCCTGCGCACGCGCCAGATGCGCAATTTCCTCGCCACGCTGCTGCTCTCGCAGGGCGTGCCGATGCTGGTGGCGGGCGACGAGCTGGGCCGCAGCCAGCGCGGCAACAACAACGCCTACTGCCAGGACAACGAGCTGTCCTGGATCGACTGGACCCCGGGAGAGGAAGGCGCACGGCTGCTGGACTTCGCGCGCCGCGTGATCGCGCTGCGCCGCGCGCATCCCGCGTTCCGGCGGCGCGACTTCTTCCAGGGCCGTCCGATCCACGGCGGCGGCGTCAAGGACATCGTCTGGTTCAAGCCCGACGGCACCGAGATGACCGACGAGGAATGGCAGCACGCGTTCGCGCGCTCCCTCGGCGTCTACCTCTCGGGCGCGGGAATCACCGAGAGCGACGCGCGCGGCCGGCCGGTGAGCGACGACGACTTCCTGCTGCTGTTCAACGCGAGCCACGAGCCGATCGCGTTCACGCTGCCCGCGCCCGGCGGCGAGGTGAAGTGGCTCGCCCTGCTCGACACCTCGCGCGAGGACGGCCAGCCGGCGCACGGCGCCCTGGCGCCCGGCGAGGCCTACCCGCTCGAGGCGCGCGCGCTCGCCCTGCTCGTGCACGTGAGCGGCGTGCGCTAGCGCGGGCCCGGACCGCGGTGCAGCGCCGCCACGCCATGCCCTTCGGCGCCGAGCCGCGCGGCGACGGCACCACGCGCTTCCGGCTCTGGGCGCCGGCCCAGGGCAAGGTCCACCTCGAGCTGCAGGGCGCGCGCGGGCGCTCGCTCGCCGGGATGCGCGCGCTGGCGGGCGGCTGGCACGAGCGGGTGGCCGACGACGCCCCCGCGGGGACGCGCTACCGCTTCGTTCTCGAGAGCGGCCTCGCGGTGCCCGATCCCGCCTCGCGCGCCAACCCCGGGGACGTGCACGCGCCGAGCGTGGTGGTCGATCCGGACGATTTCGACTGGCGCGACGGCGGCTGGCGCGGGCGGCCGTGGGAGGAGGCGGTGATCTACGAGCTGCACGTGGGCGCCTTCACGCCCGAGGGCAGCTTCAGCGCGGCGGCGGCGCGCCTGCAGGAGCTCGCCGCGCTCGGCGTCACCGCCATCGAGCTGATGCCGCTCGCCGAGTTTCCGGGGCGGCGCAACTGGGGCTACGACGGCGTGCTGCCCTTCGCGCCGGAGTCCTCCTACGGCACGCCGCAGGATCTCAAGCGCCTGGTGCAGGAGGCGCACGCGCGCGGGCTCATGGTGCTGCTGGACGTCGTCTACAACCACTTCGGCCCCGAGGGCAACTACCTGGGCGTCTACGCGCCGCAGTTCTTCGACCCGCGGCGCCGCACGCCCTGGGGCGCGGCGCTCGACTTCGACGGGCCGCGGAGCCGCGCGGTGCGCGACTTCTTCGTCCACAACGCGCTCTACTGGGTCGAGGAGTACGCCATGGACGGGCTGCGCCTGGACGCGGTGCACGCCATCCGCGACGCCTCGCGCCCGCACATCGTCGAGGAGATCCGCGAGGCGCTCGCGCGCGGCCCCGGGCGCGAGCGGCACGTGCACCTGGTGCTGGAGAACGACGCCAACGATTCGCGCTACCTCGAGGGCGGCGCCGCGGCGCAGTGGAACGACGACCTGCACCACGCCCTGCACGTGCTCGTCGCGCGCGAGTCCGACGGCTACTACGCCGACTACGCCGAGGCGCCGCTCGAGCGCCTCGGCCGCGCGCTGGCCGAGGGGTTCGCCTACCAGGGCGAGCCCTCGCGCTACCGCGGCGGTGCGCCGCGCGGCTCGCCGAGCGCCCACCTGCGCGCCACCGCCTTCGTCGCCTTCCTGCAGAGCCATGACCAGGTCGGCAACCGGGCGCACGGCGAGCGCATCGGCGCGCTGGCGGAGCCCGCGCGCCTGCGCGCCGCCCTCGCCTGCCTGCTGCTCGCGCCGCAGGTGCCGATGCTGTTCATGGGCGAAGAGTTCGCGGCCTCGAGCCCGTTCCTCTACTTCTGCGACTTCGGTCCCGAGCTTGCCGCGGCGGTGGCGCGGGGGCGGCGCGACGAGTTCGCGCGCTTCGCCGCGTTCGCCGACCCCGCGGCGCGCGCGCGCATCCCCGACCCGGGCGAGGCGGCGACCTTCGCCGCCTCGAAGCTGCGCTGGGAGGAGCGCGCCGCGCCCGGGCATCGCGAGACCCTCGAGCTCGCGCGGGCGCTGCTCGAGGTCCGCCGGCGCCACATCGTGCCGCGCCTCGCGGGGATGCGCCCGGGCGGCCGCTTCGGCATCGCAGAGGGCGCGCTGCACGTCGAGTGGACGCTCGGCGACGGCGCCCGGCTGCACCTCGCGGTCGACTTCCGCGATGCGCAGGCGCCGCTCCCCGGGCCCCCGTGCGGCGAGCCGCTCTGGCGCGAGGCGGGGGTCGCCGTGCACCTGGAGGCGGCGTGAGCGAGGCGCTCGCGCGGCGCTGCGCCGAGCGCGGCATCGACGCCGGCTACCACGACATCTTCGGCCAGTGGCGCGAGGCGCCGGCGGCGAGCCTCGAGGCGCTGCTCGCCGAGCTCGGGGAGGACGAAGCGGCGCGCGCACCGCTCCTCCCCCCGGTGGTGCGCGTCGCGCCGGACACCGTGCCCTGGACCCTGGCGACGAGCCTCCCTGCGCCGCAGCCCGGCGCGCGCATCGCCTGGCGGCTGGAGCTGGAGGACGGCACCCGGCGCGAAGGCGAGCTGGAGGCCGGCGGCACGCTCGAGATCCCGGTCGCGCTGCCCCTGGGCTATCACCGCATCGAGCTCTACGACCCGGCGCGGCGCCGCGGCTTCCTCGGCGAGGCGCTGCTCCTCGCCGCGCCGCCGCGCTGCTACCTGCCGCCCGCCCTGGAGGAGGGCCCCGGCGTCTGGGGCCCTGCGGTGCAGCTCTACGGCGTGCGCTCCGCGCGCAACTGGGGCATGGGCGACTTCACCGACCTGGTGCTGCTCGCCGAGCAGTGGGGCGCGCGCGGCGCGGGCATCGTGGGCCTCAACCCGCTGCACGCGCTGTTCCTCCACAACCCGGCGCACGCGAGCCCCTACAGCCCGTCCTCCCGGCTTCGCCTGAACGTGCTGTACCTGGACGTCGAGGCGGTGGAGGACTTCCGCGAGTGCGACGCGGCGCGCCGGCACGTGGCCGCCCCCGCGTTCCAGGCGCGCCTCGAGCGCCTGCGCAGCGCGCCCCTGGTGGACTACGCCGGGGTCGCGCGGGCGAAGCTCGAGGTGCTGGAGCTGCTCTACGCGAGCTTCCGCGAGCGGCAGGTGCGCCGCGCGAGCGAGCGCTCGCGCGCCTTCCGCGACTTCCAGTCGCGCGAGGGCGAGCCGCTGCGCCGCCACGCGCTGTGGGAGGCGCTGCAAGCGCGGTTCCACGCCGGCGACGCCTCGGTGTGGGGATGGCTGGCCTGGCCCGAGGCGTTCCGCGACCCGGAGTCCGGCGAGGTGGCCCGCTTCTGCGCCGAGCAGCTCGAGCGCGTCGAGTTCCACGAGTACCTGCAGTGGCTCGCGGAGGCGCAGCTCGAGCGGGCCGCGGCGCGCTGCCGCTCGCTCGGCCTTGCCGTCGGCCTGTACCTCGACGTCGCGGTGTCGGTCGACCGCGCGGGCTCCGACACCTGGGCGCACCGCGGCAGCTTCGCGCTCGCCTCGAGCATCGGCGCGCCGCCGGACGACTTCAACCCCCAGGGACAGGACTGGGGGCTGCCGCCGCTCAGGCCCGGGCAGCTGCGCGCGGGCCGCTACCAGCTGTTCATCCAGGCGCTGCGCTCGGCGATGCGCCACGCCGGGGCGGTGCGCATCGACCACGTCATGGGCCTGATGCGCCTGTTCTGGATTCCTCAGGGGGCCGGCGCCGCGGGCGGCGCCTACGTGCGCTACCCGCTCGAGGACCTGCTCGCGATCCTCGCGCTGGAGAGCGTGCGGCACCGCTGCCTGGTGGTGGGCGAGGACCTCGGCACGGTTCCCGACGAGGTGCGCGAGGCGCTCGTCCGCGCGGGCGTGCTGTCCTGCCGGCTGCTCTTCTTCGAGCAGGTGCCGGGAGGAGAGCTGAAGGCGCCGGGGGACTATCCGCGCCAGGCGCTCGCGGCAGCGAGCACGCACGACCTGCCCACGCTCGCGGCGTGGTGGCGCGACCGGCCCGGGGACCGTGCGCGCCTGCTGCGCGCGCTGGAGCGCGCCGGGCAGCTGCCGCCGGGCGGCGCGCCCGACCCCGAGCTGCCCGGCCCGCTCACGCCCGCGCTGGCCCGCGCCGTGCACGTCTATCTCGCGCGCTCCCCGGCGCGCGTCGTGATGCTGCAGCTCGAGGATGCGCTCGGCCTGCTCGAGCAGGCGAACGTGCCCGGCAGCACCGAGGAGCACCCGAACTGGCGCCGCAAGCTGCCGCTCGGCCTGGAGCGCATGGCCGAAGCGCCCGGGCTCGCCCGGCTCGCCGCGGCCCTGCGCGAGGCGCGGCCGCACCCGGAGCGGCCGCGCGCGGCGGGGGCCGAGGCGCGCATCCCGCGCGCGACCTATCGCCTGCAGCTGCACCGCGGCTTCACCTTCGAGGACGCCGCGGCCCTCGCCCCGTACCTCGCGCGGCTCGGCGTGAGCCATCTCTACTGCTCGTCGATCCTGCGCGCGCGCCCCGGCAGCCTGCACTGGTACGACATCGTCGAGCACGGCGAGATCAACCCCGAGCTTGGCGGCCGCGAGGGGCTCGAGCGCCTCGCGCGGGCGCTGCGCGCGCAGGGACTGGGCCTGATTCTCGACGTCGTCCCCAACCACATGGCCGTCTTCGGCGCCGACAACCGCTGGTGGATGGATGTGCTGGAGAACGGCCCCGGCTCGGCCTATGCGCGCTACTTCGACATCGACTGGCTGCCGGTGAACGCGGAGCTCGCCGGCAAGGTGCTGGCGCCGATCCTGGGCGACCACTACGGCGAGGTGCTGGCGCGCGGCGAGCTCGAGCTGGAGCTCGACGCGGCCGGGGGCCGGCTCGCCGTGCGCTACCACGAGCACCTGCTGCCGCTCGATCCGCGCGACTACGGCGCGCCGCTGGAGCGCGCGGGGACGCGGCTCGAGCCGCAGGCACCGCAGGCGGCGCGCGACGAGCTGGCGAACCTCGCCGCGGCCTTCGCGCGGCTGCCTGCGCGCGACGCCGCCGCGCTCGCCGCCGAGCGCGCGCGCGACAAGGATGCCCTCAAGCAGCGCTTCGCCCAGCTGCTCGCCGCCCAGCCCGCCGCGGCGCAGGCCGTCCGGGCGGCGCTCGGCGAGCTCGCCGCGGATGCCGACGCGCTGCACGCGCTGCTCGAGGCGCAGGCCTACCGCCTCGCCTTCTGGCGCGTCGCCTCCGACGAGATCAACTACCGGCGCTTCTTCGACGTCAACGGCCTCGCCGCCCTGCGCGTGGAGGACGAAGCGGTGTTCGAGGCGACGCACGCGCTGCTGCTGGAGCTCTGCGCCGGGGGGCTGGTGGACGGCCTGCGCATCGATCACCCGGACGGGCTGCACGATCCGGAGCAGTATTTTGCGCGGCTGCAGCAGGCCTACGCGCGCCGCGCCGGGCTGGAGGCGGCGCCGCGCCCGCGTGGCGCCCGCGCGCCCCGGCCGCTGTACGTGGTCGCGGAGAAGATCACGGCCGGCCACGAGCGCCTGTCCAAGCGCTGGGCCGTGCACGGCACCACCGGCTACCGCTTCGGCGCGGTGGTGAACGGGCTGTTCGTCGACCCGTCGGCGCGCGGCCGCATGGACCGCATCTGGAGCGCCTTCAGCGGCGTGACGCACGCCTTCGCCGAGGCCGCCTACCAGGGCAAGCGGGCGATCGCGCGCAGCGCGCTCGCCTCCGAGCTGACCGTGCTCGCCACCGAGCTGCTGCGCATCGCGCGCGCCGACCGCCGCACGCGCGATTACACCTTCATGACGCTGCGCCAGGCGCTGGCCGAGGTCGCCGCCTCGATGCCCGTCTACCGCACCTACATCGCGGCGCGCGCCTCGCCGCAGGACCGGCGCTACGTCGACTGGGCGGTGGCGCACGCGACGCGCCACAGCCGCGCCGCCGACACCACCATCTTCGCCTTCGTGCGCAAGGCGCTGCTCGGGCGCGCGCTGCGCGGCGCGCCGGCGGGGCTCGCCGAGCGGCTGCGCGGCTTCGCCATGAAATTCCAGCAGTTCAGCGGGCCGCTCATGGCCAAGGGCGTCGAGGACACCGCCTTCTACGCCTGGAGCCGCCTCGCCTCGCTCAACGAGGTGGGCTCGGACCCGGAGGCCTTCGGCATGACGCCGCGCGCCTTCCACGGCGCGAGCGCGGACCGCGCGGCGCACTGGCCGCATACGATGCTCGCCACCTCCACGCACGACAGCAAGCGCTCCGAGGACGCGCGCCTGAGGATCGACGTGCTCTCCGAGGCGCCCGCGGCGTGGCGCCTGCTGCTGCGCCGCTGGAGCACGCTCAACCGCTCGCGCCTGCGCCGCGTGCACGCCGAGCCCGCCCCCTCGCGCGCCGACGAGTACCTCTTCTACCAGCAGGTGATCGGCACCTTCCCCGCCGCGGACACGGCCGGCGAGGCGCTCGCCGCGTACCGCGAGCGGCTCGAGCAGGCCACGCTCAAGGCCGCGCGCGAGGCCAAGCAGCGCACCAGCTGGATCAGCCCCGACGAGGAGTACGAGCAGGCGCTGCTCGCCTTCGTGCGCGCCTGCCTCGACGACGCCCACGCCAACCCCTTCCTCGAGGACCTGCGCGCGCAGCTGCCGCGCATCGCCTGGATCGGGGCGCTGAACGGCATCTCGATGGCGCTGCTGAAGTTCACCTCGCCCGGCGTGCCCGACCTGTACCAGGGCAACGAGCTGCACGCGCTGAGCCTCATGGACCCGGACAATCGCCGGCCGGTGGACTTCCGGTTGCGCGCGCGGCTGCTGGAGGAAGTGCTCGGGCAGCCGTTCGGCGGCGAGGCCTGGGTGCGCGACGGGCGCGCCAAGCTCTGCGTCATCGCGCGCCTGCTGGGCCTGCGCCGCGAGCAGCCGGCGCTGTTCCGCGACGGCAGCTATGTGCCGCTCGAGGCCCGCGGCGAGCGCGCCCCGTACCTCGTCGCCTACGCGCGCCGGCACGAGGGGCGAGCGCTGGTGGTCATCGCTGGACGGCTCTTCGCGACGCTGCCCGGCGAGCCGGAGCGCCTGCCGCTGGGCGAGGGGTGCTGGGGCGATACCGGGGTCGCGGTGCCCGGGCTCGACCCCGGCGTGCCCCTCGAGAACGTGCTCACCGGGGAGACGCTCGCGGCACGCGACGGGGCGATCCGGCTCGCGCGGGCGTTCGCGACCTTTCCCGCCGCCGCGCTGCTGGCGTGAGTGCTCGGCCGCGGCCGCGCACCGCATGCCAGGCGATGAGGAACGCGCCCGCGTTCCAGGACTGTCCGCGCATGCCGCCCGGGGCCCCGGTCCTGCCGTGGCGCCACTCGGTGAAGCCCCAGCGCTCCAGCGCGTTGGCGCGCGCCAGCGCCGCGAGCGCCGCCTCGGCCTTGCGCCGCTCGCCGACCTGCGCGAGTGCCGCGACCCAGAAGCCGCCCAGCAGCGGCCAGGCCCCGCCGTTGTGGTACCGCCAGGCGAAGTTCTGCCCGTGGCGCGCCATGTACGGGCGCCACTGGCGACTGCGCGCGGAGATGGGGTCGCACACCGAGCGCGCCGGGTGCGGCCGGTCGACGCCGGCGCGCTCGAGCGCCGCGAGCACGCGCCGCGCCGCCGCGCCCCGCGCCAGGCCGCAGAGCACCGCGAGCAGGTTGCCGAGCACGTCGCCCTCGTCGCCGAACGCCGCGAGGTTGACGAACGAGAGGTAGAGCCCGCGGTTGCGCGCCCGGCGCCGCGCGTAGTCGGCGAGCAGGCGCGCGCGGCGGTACTCGGCGAGCGGTGCATCGAACGGGTGCAAGAGCTGATTGGCGCTGGCGCGCGTGCGCCCCGCGCGCGGCAGCCGGTAGAGGCGCTTCACCAGGTACCAGAGCGCATTGCTGTAGAGGACGAACCCGGAGCGCGGCATGATGTCGGCCCAGTCGCTCGCCTCGTTCTGCTGCAGCAGGTGGAAGCGCTGGTGCTCCTGGGCGCCGAGCCAGGCGAGGGCGCGCCGGATCGCGCCGGAGAAGCGCCGCCTCAGCCCGAGCGAGGCGACCGCGATCAGCCACCACAGCGTGGCGTCGATGCAGCCCAGGTACCAGAAGTCGGCCTGCGCCCGACGCGGCTCGACGAACTTCGGAATCTGGCCGTTCGGCGCCTGGTGCGCGGCGAGCGTCGCAAGGCCCGCCACCGCACCGGCGCGCAGCCGCGCGTCGCCCGCGAGCGCCATGCCGAGCGCGCACACCGCGGCGTCGCGGCCGAACACCGCGCCGTAGCCGCGCGCCCGGGCGCGCGCCCCGCGCGCCGCGGCGCGCACGCCGTG
>CAZOWR010000056.1:0-14773 GCA_964583645.1 uncultured Enterobacteriaceae bacterium | reverse complement strand
CCGCCCGAGATGATGATGTCCTTCTTGCGGTCCTTGATCTCCACGTAGTTGCTCGGGTGCCAGACCGCGAGGTCGCCGGTGTGCATCCAGCCGCCGGCGAACGCCTCCGCGGTCGACTTCGCGTCCTTTAGGTAGCCGAGCATCACCGTGTTGCCCTGGACCAGGATCTCGCCGACGGACTTGCCGTCCTTGGGGACCGGCTTGCAGGTCCTGGAGTCGGCGACGATATGCCCTTCCACCACCTGGTAGCGCACGCCCTGCTGGGCCATCTGCACCGCGCGTTCCTCCAGCGAGAGGCCCTGCCACGCATCCTGCGTAGCGCACAAGGTCGAGGGCCCCTGCAGCTCGGTCATGCCGTAGATGTGCAGCACCTGGAAGCCGAGCTCCTCCATCGACTTGATCACCTTCGCAGGCGGCGGCGAGCCGCCGGTCATGATGTGCACCGGGTGCGCAAACTTGCGCCGCTGCTCCTCGGGCGCGGCGACGAGCATCGCGAGCACCGTGGGCGCGCCGCACATGTGCGTGACCCCGTGCTCCACGATCATCGGGAAGATGAGCGCGGGATCCACGGCGCGCAGGCACACGTGCGTGCCCCCCATCGCCGTCACCGACCAGGGATAGCACCAGCCGTTGCAGTGAAACAGCGGCAGCGTCCACAGGTACACCGGGTGCGCGGGCATCGCCCAAGCCATGATGTTGCCGCTCGCCTCCAGGAACGTGCCGCGGTGGTGGTAGACCACGCCCTTGGGCCGCCCGGTCGTGCCGCTCGTGTAGTTGAGCGCGATCGGGGAGGATTCGTCCGCCGGCAGCGACCACTCGAACTTCGGGTCTCCCGTCTTGAGAAAGGCCTCGTACTCCACCGCGCCGAGCCGCTCACCCGGCCCCGTGTAGAGCGGGTCGTCGACGTCGACGACGAAGGGCTTCTTCTTCAGCCTGGCCAGCGCCGGGCCGACCACGCCCGCGAACACGCGATCGGTGATGAAGGCCTTCGCCCCGCCGTGCTCGAGGATGTACGCGACGGTGTCCGCGTCGAGCCGGGTGTTGATCGCGTTGAGCACTGCCCCGAGCATCGGCACGCCGTAGTGCGCATCGAGCATCGCGGGGACGTTCGGCAGCATCGCCGAGACCACGTCGCCCCGCTTCACCCCCTTTTTCGCGAGCGCCGAGGCAAGCCGCCGCGCGCGCTCGTAGAACCGGGCGTGCGTGATGCGGGTCCCGCCGTGGATCACCGCCACGCGATCGGGATAGATCTCCGCCGCGCGAGGCAGGAAGCTGAGCGGCGAAAGCGGGGCGTGGTTGGCGGGACCGGGCTTGAGCGACGCCCAAGGGTTGCGGGACGGCTTCGTCGCTGCCTTCTTGGCCATGCAGGGCTCCTCCTCGGAGCCCGGATTCTACTTCGTGCCCTGCCCCGCGAGCACGCCGCCGGCAGCGAGCCGGTCGACCTCGGCAGGCGCGTAGCCGAGCTCGGCGAGCAGCTCCGCGTTGTGCTCGCCGAGCGCCGGTGCGAGCGTACGGATCTGCGCCGGCGTTCGATCGAAGCGTGCCGCCGGCCTGGGCTGGCGCACCTTGCCGATGACCGGATGGTCGTGCATCTCGATGAGGCCATTGACGCGCACCTGCTCGCTCTCGAGCAGCTCGGTGCGGGTCACAACCGGGGCGCAGGGCACGCCATTCTCGTCGAGCCGCTTGAGGATCGTCTTCGTCTCCCACAGCGCGAGCGCCTCGCTCATGACGGTGCGGCGCTCGGCGACGTGGCGGCTGCGCATCGCGACGCCGACGAAGCGCGGGTCGGTGAGCAGGTCCTCGCGCTCGAGCGCCTTGCACAGGCCGCGCCATTCGACATCCGACACCGCGCCCGCCGTGATGAAGCCGTCCCTGGTGCGGAAAACGAGGTCGGGGCCCGCCTGCCCGCGCGCCGGGTCGGTCTCGTGACCCGGGAACGTCAGGCTCGAGATCGACTCGGGCCAGAGGTAGGCCACCATGACATCGAGCATCGCGAGCTTGACGTGCTGGCCCTCGCCCGTGCGCTCGCGCGAGAACAGCGCCGCGGTGATCGCCTGCGCGGCGGTCACCGCGGTGGTCTTGTCGGGGATGATCGCCCGCACCATGCGCGGCCGGTACTCGGGCTGCCGGTCGGCCTGGATCTCGGCCAGGCCGCACAGCGCCTGGATCACCGGGTCGTAGACGCGCTGGTGGGCGTAGGGCCCCGCCTCGCCGAAGCCGCTGATCGAGACGAACACGATGTCCGGACGGAGCTTGCGCACGGCGGCCTCGCCCAGGCCCATGCGCTCGATCGCGCCGGGGCGGAAATTCTGCAGCAGCACGTCGGCGGTGGGGACGAGCTTGTGCACGATCTCCAGCCCCTCCGGGCGCTTCAGGTCGACGCACAGCGAGCGCTTGTTGCGGTTGCAGGACATGAATGCGCCCGACATCCCCTGCACCGAGGTGCCGAAGTTGCGCATCAGGTCGCCGCCCGGCGACTCGATCTTGATCACGTCGGCGCCCTGGTCGGCGAGCATCATCGCCGCCACGGGGCCAGACACCATGGTGGTCAGGTCGAGGACGCGAACGCCGGCGAGCGGTCCGGGCATGGCAACCGGGATTCTAATGAATCGGCCCCTCAGGGCTCCGGCCTGACCGTCACCTTCTGCTCCAGCAGGCGCTCGACGTCGGCCGGCGAGTAGCCGAGCTCCTCCAGGATCTGCGAGTTGTGCTCGCCGAGAAATGGCGCGAGCGCCCGGATCGCCGCCGGTGTGCGATCGAAGAGCGCGGCCGGCCTGGGCTGGCGCACCGGGCCAAGGCGCGGGTCCTCGTGCACCTCGATCAGCTTGTTGGCGAGGATCTGCGCGTCCTCGAGGAGCTCCGTGCGGCTCAGCACCGGCGCGCAGGGCACGCCGCGCTCGTCCAGCCGCTTGAGGATCTCCTTCGTCGGCCACTTCTCGATCTCGGCGCCGATGAGCGCCCGGCGCTCGGCGGCGTTCCTGCCCCGCAGCGCCACACTGTTGAAGCGCGGATCGTCGATCAGGTCAAGCCGCTCGAGCGCGTTGCACATGCCCGCCCACTCGGAATCGGAGAGTGCCCCGGCAGTAATGAAGCCGTCCCGCGCCTTGAAGACTAGATCGAGGCCCATCTGCCCGCGTGCCGGGTCGGCCTCGTGGCCGACGAAGCTCAGGCTGGAGATCGCCTCGGGCCAGAGGTAGCCCACCATCACGTCGAGCATCGCGAGCCTCACGTGCTGGCCCTGCTTCGAGCGCTCGCGCGCGAAGAGCGCCGCCGTGATCGCCTGCGCGGCGGTCACCGCCGTGGTCTTGTCGGGGATGATCGTGCGCACCATGCGGGGGCGGCCGTCGGAATGCCGGTCGGCCTGGATCTCGGCGAGCCCGCACAGCGCCTGGATCACCGGGTCGTAGACGCGCTGGTGCACGTAAGGGCCCGTGTCGCCGAAGCCGCTGATCGAGACGAAGACGATGTCGGGCTGCAGCTTGCGCACCTCGGCTTCGCCCAGCCCCATGCGCTCGATCGCGCCGGGTCGGAAGTTCTGCACCAGCACGTCCGCGGTGCGCGCGAGCTTGCGCACGATCTCGAGGCCCTCGGGTTTCTTGAGGTCGACGCAGAGCGAGCGCTTGCCGCGATTGGAGGACAGGAACGAGGACGACATGCCCCGGTGGACTATGCCGTAGTTGCGCATCAGATCCCCGCCCGGGGACTCGATCTTGATGACGTCGGCGCCTTGGTCGGCGAGCATCATCGTCGCCACCGGGCCCGACACCATCGTCGTGAGATCGAGCACGCGGATGCCGGCGAGCGGTCCCGGCATCCTATGCCTGGTACGCCTTGGCGCTCGCCGCCTTGTACGCCGGGCGCCGGATGAGCGTCTCGCGATAGGCGGCTGCGCGCCGCGGCAGCTCGATCTTCTCGCTCACCGCCCAGTCGAGGCAGGTGACGAGCAGGATGTCGGCGGCACTGAAGCCCTGCGGCAGCAGCGTCGCGCCGATGCGCTCGTCGATCGCGCCGAGTTGCTCGCAGAAGTACTTCTTCGCCTCCTCGACCGCCTGCGGCGCTTCACCATAGACGTGCTTGAGGCCCAGGTGCCGGCGCACGACGTAGAGCGAGGTCGCGTCGAGCTCCGTCATGACGAAGTAGCACCATTCATTGAGCTTTGCGCGTTCGGCCGCTTCGCGAGGCACGTACACGCCGGCTGGTGCCTCGAACGCTTCGCTCAGGTACTGGATGATCGCGGCACTCTCGGTGATGATCATGTCGCCGTGGCGAAGCACCGGGACCTTGTGCCGCGGATTGATCCTGAGAAACTCCGGCTTCATGGTCTCGCCGGTGCGCGGATGAACCGCGAAGTACTCGTACTCCAACCCCATCTCGGCGAGCATCCAGTGCGGGCGCAGCTGGCGCACCGTGCCCATGCCCCAGAGCGTCAGTCCACTCGCCACCACTATGACCTCGCCGCCGTCTGCCGCACGAGGCGGACCGTGGAGCGCAGGGTGTCGCGCATCGAACGCCACCGCTCCACGCCGAGCCGGCGCATCAACTCACGCTGTGCGGCACGCCAGTGCGCAAGCCCCGCGCGTATCCTCGCCTTGCCCGCCGCCGTGACCTCGAGGTTGCGAATCCGCCGATCGTCGCCTTGCGAGCGCCGGACCCAGCCGAGGCCGATGAGTGGCTCGACGAGGCGCGTGACGCTGGTCCGCTCCATCGCCAGGGCGTCGGCCAACCGGCCGACGCTTACCGGTGCGAGGGCCGCGATGTTGCGCAGCAGGGACCACTGCGCGATGGTCATCCCGGTGCCGCGCAGGTGCGAGTTGTAGAGGCTGCCGACCACCCGCGAGGCCCGCTGGAGGTCGAACAGCGCGCATTCGGAAAGGAGCTTGTCTCTCATCGCTTGCGCATCGGCCCGGAAGTGTCTAGGATAGGTGTATACACACCTAATTGCAACCCCCACCGCAGCGGAGCCCACTCCGATGACCACTCCCGACGTTGCCCTCGTCGTCGGCGCCGGCGACAGCCTCGGCGCCGCCCTCGCCCGCCGCTTCTCCCGCGAGGGACTGAAAGTCTGCGTGACGCGGCGCCACGCCGAGAAGCTCGAGCCGCTGGTGGCGCAGATCCGCGCCGCCGGCGGCACCGCGCACCCCTTCGGCTGCGACGCGCGGCGCGAGGAGCCGATGGTCGAGCTGTTCGCGCGCATCGAGCGCGAGGTCGGCCCCCTCGGGATCGTGGTCGCCAACGTCGGGGGCAACATACGCTTCCCGCTCCTCGAGATGACGGCGCAGAAGTACTTCAAGACCTGGGAGATGGCCTGCTTCACGGCCTTCCTCACGGCACGCGAGGCGATGAAGCACATGGCGCCGCGCGGCCGCGGCACGTTCTTCTTCACCGGCGCCACCGCGGGGCTGCGCGGCGGCGAGGGCTACTCGGCCTTCGCCACCGGCAAGTTCGGCCTGCGCGCGCTCGCCCAGTCCACCGCCCGCGAGTTCGGCAAGCAGGGCATCCACGTCGCGCACATCGTGATCGACGGCCCGATCGACACGCCGTTCGTGCACGAGCGTTTCCCCGACCTCGTCAAGTCGCGGCCGAAAGATGGGCTGCTGCAGCCCGACGACATCGCCGACACCTACTGGGCGATTCACCAGCAGAAGCGCAGCGCCTGGACCTTCGAGGCGGACGTCCGCCCATGGGTCGAACCGATGACCACCTTCTAGGAGCCACGGCGTGGCAAAGAGCCTGGATTTCTATTTCGACTACGGCAGCCCGACCGCCTATCTCGCCTACACCCAGCTTCCGGGTCTCGCCAAGCGCACCGGCGCGACGGTGAACTACAGGCCGATCCTGCTCGGCGGCATCTTCCAGGCCACCGGCAACCGCTCGCCGGTCGAGATCCCGGCCAAGGGCAAGTACATGTCGGCGGACCTCGAGTGGTTCGCGAAGCGCTACGGGGTACCGTACCGCTGGAACCCGCACTTCCCGATCAACACGCTGGCGTTGATGCGGGGCGCCATCTACGTCGAGAAGCAGGGACGCCTGCTGCCCTACTCCGACGCCATGTACAAGGCCGTCTGGGCGGACGGCGTCAACATGAACGATCCGAACGAGGTCGGCAAGGTGCTCGCGGGGAGCGGCTTCGACCCCCAGGAGATGCTCGCCGCGATCCAGGACCCGGCGATCAAGCAGGCGCTCAAGGACGCGACCGACGCGGCGGTAAGGCGGGGGCTGTTCGGCGCACCCACGTTCTTCGTAGGCGAGCGCATGCACTTCGGGCAGGACCGCCTGCCCTACGTCGAGGAGCTCCTGCGCGGCTGAGCCCGGGCAAGGGCCTGCAGTGAGCGAGCATCGACGCACGGCTGCCGCGGTGCCCTGGGGGATGGTCCTCGCCGCGTGCCTGATCCTCGCCATCACGTTCGGCTCGACGATGACGCGGGGCCTGTTCCTTTCCCCGCTCAACTCGAGCACGGGCCTCGGCATCGTGACGCTCAGCTTCGCGATGGCCGTCGCGCAGCTCATGTGGGGCGCCTGGCAGCCCGTGGTCGGCGCACTGGCCGATCGCTACGGGCCCACCATTGTCATCGTCGGCGGAGCGTTGCTGCTCGCGCTCGGCCACGCGCTCCTGCCGGGCACGACGAGCGGGCCCGGAATGGTGTTCGTGATCGGCATCCTGCTCTCGGCAGGCTCGGCCGGCGGAAGCATGTCCGTGTTGATGGGCGCGATCGGTCAGCGCGTCCCTGAGTCCAGCCGGGCCATGGCCGCGGGCGTCGTCAACGCGGGTGGCTCCGTCGGGCAGCTCGTGCTCGCTCCGGTGCTTGCCGCAGGCATCGCGGGAATCGGCTGGGTGAACTCGCTGTACGGCCTCGCCCTGCTGGCGCTCGCCACCGTGCCGCTCGCGCTCGCGTTCGGGCGCGGCGCGCAGGCGGCGGGCCCGGGGACCGACGGCGGCGCCTCCAGCCTGCAGTCCGCGCTGCGCGAAGCCGCGGGCAGCACGAGCTACTGGTACCTGATGGGCGGGTTCTTCGTCTGCGGCTTCCACGTCGCGTTCCTGGTGACGCACATGCCGGGCGTCATCGCGCAATGCGGCCTGCCGGCCGCGCTCGCCGGCAGCTCGCTCGCCATCATCGGCCTTTTCAACATCGTGGGCAGCATCCTGGCGGGCATTGCGGCGCAGCGCTTCCCGATGAAGCTCATGCTCTCGGCGCTGTACGCCTCGCGCGGCCTCGGAGTCGTGTTCTTCCTGCTGGCGCCCAAGACCGAGATCACCATCCTCGTCTTTTCGATATGGATGGGGGTGACGTTCCTCGCGACGGTCCCGCCCACGGCCGGGCTGGTCGGCAAGCTCTTCGGCGTGCGCTACCTCGCCACGCTGTTCGGCGTGACGCTGTTCGCGCACCAGCTCGGCGGCTTCTTCGGCGCCTGGCTGGGCGGCGTCGCGTTCGCGGCGACCGGCAGCTACGACTGGATGTGGTACGCCGACATCGCTCTCGCGGTCTTCGCGGCGCTCGTCAACCTGCCGATCCGCGAGCCACGCGCCCTGCTTGCGGCAGCCCGGTGAGCGTGCCGGCGCAGCCAGCCATGGCTGCGGCCGGGACGGCCTGCCCCTACGCCGGAGAATTCCTGTGCGGCCGAGCCCAGGGATGGTTCGTCGCGAACGCGACGAACTGCTCGAGCGGCGAGCCGGCCTCCGCCGGGCGCCATCTGAGCCCGATCCGGCGCGTGGACGGGAGGTCGGATACCGGCACCTGCACCACCTCGGGATCGCGGAACGAGGCAGGGACCAGCGCCACGCCGAGCCCGGCCCTGACCATCGCCATCGCCCGCTCGTCATGGTCGGTGCGGTAGACGACGCGCGGTCGGATGTTCCGCGAGGCGAAGTACTCTGTCGTCCGGCGGTAGGTCTCGCAGGAGGTGCGCGTGATGAAAGGCTCTCCTTCGAGGTCGCCCACGCTGACCTGCGCCGCGGCGGCAAAGCGGTGACCCGCGGGAACGGCCAGGACGTAGGGCTCGGTCATCAGCACGCGCGATCGGACCTTCTCGCTGCGGCCGGGGAGTGCGTCGAGGCGCGTGAGCGCGACGTCAAGCTTGCCCGCCGCCAGCCGCTCCTCGAGCAGCTCGGAAGGCCCGTCGAGGAGGTCCAGCGCAACGTCCGGGTGCGTCAGCCTGAAGTGGCGGCAAAGGCTGCCGACGCGATCGACCGGCATCGTGCTCAGCGAGCCGAACCGGACGCCTGACTCCGGTCGAGCCGCCTTGAGTTCCGCCTTCACCCCGGCGCAGGCGCCCAGCACCGTCGCAGCCACCTCGCGCAGGCGCTGGCCCGCCGCGGTGAGCCGCATCTCGCGCCGCGCGCGATCGAACAGCCGTGCGCCGAGCTCCGCCTCGAGCTTGGCGAGGCTTGCCGAGATGGCCGGCTGGGTGACCGCCGCGCGCTCGGCGCCCCGCGTGTAGCTGCCCGTCTCCGCGACCGCGAGGAAATGCCTGAGCTGGTAAAGCTCCATAAATCACCACGGTTGATGTTTCCTATCATCATAAACGATTTGATTTATGGATTTCCAGCCCCTACCCTGCTGGCCAAGGAGGAAGCGATGCCCATCATCACCTGCGACATCCGCATCGGCCGCACCAAGGAGCAGAAGCACGAGCTTGCGATGGGCCTCACCCACGCCGTGCGAGAGGCTACCGGGGCGCCCATCGAATGCATCTTCCTCGTGATGCGGGAGATGCCCGGGTTCAACTTCGTCGACGCCGGCGAGCACGTGCCGGACTACATCCCGGGCCCGGACGGGATGGACGTGGCCGGGCACGAGCAATTGCGCAAGCGCGACGAGCGCCGCGGCAGCGACAATTAGGAGCAGACAGCCATGCCGTTCATCCAGTGCGACCTGCAGGAAGGCCTGACCGAGGCCCAGAAGGAAGCGCTTATCCGGAAGATGACCGAGGTGACGCACAAGGCCATCGGTTCAGCCTACCGGCACATCAACGTGGTTTTGCGGGAGCACCCGGGCGCCAATATCGGCGAGGCCGGCGAGCCGAACCGGAACCTCATGAAGCAGGCTGCCACGCGCAAGGCGCGCGCAGCCTGAGCATGCCCGCGTCAGGCCGCCTTTTGCCGCGGCTCGCCGTGCACCTTCACTGTGCCCGCGGCGTTGTCGGTCACGGCGAACACCTCGAAGAACTCGATCTCGGGCTGCATGCCGTAGCGCTCGACGATCCCCTTGAGCCAGGGACCCGAGTAGAAGGCCTTCGCGTCCTCCAGCCTCTCCCACTGGTAGACGCCGCCCGCGATGGTCCGCTCGCTCCAGATGAAGTGCTTGCTGATGAGTCCCTTCGCCGTACGGAACCCCGGGGCGATCTTGGTGAAGTGCGCCAGGCAGGCGTCATGGTCGATGCTGGGGGGAAGCTTGTAACGCACTATCGCGGTGATCATGATCAGCTCCTCAAGCGTTTGTGCGGTGCAGCGTAGAGGGATTCGCGTTGACTTTAACCCAAGCCGGTCGTAACTTGCATCGTGTCATCCAAAGGAGGGGGTCAGATGAGCAAAATCGCACTGGCAGTAGCGGCCGCGTTCGCCGCCACCCTGGGCATGCAGGGCGGGGCGCTGGCGCAGGAAAAGACCATCAAGCTCGCGGGATTCGGGGTGAAATCCGGGGTGCTGCGCCTGTTCGGGCTGAACAGCGAGGCCGCGCTCAAGGCCGCCGTCGAGGAGGTCAACAAGGCCGGCGGCGTCAAGCTCGGCGACGGCAGCAAGGCGAAATTCGAGCTCGCCGACTACCTCGACGACCGCTGCAACGCCGAGGAGGGCATCTCGGTGGTGCGCCGCATCGCGGGCAGCGACGCCCTGATCGCGATCGGCCCGACCTGCTCCAACGTCGCCGAACCGCTCTACGGCATCCTGCAGAAGAAGGTCGACGACAAGGGCGACACCGGGCTGCAGTTCCCTATCCTGACCGACGTCGCGATCAAGGGCGGGCTCGCCAAGATCTCGGAGTGGTCGTTCCGCAACGTGCCGAGCGAGTTCACCATGTATTCGTCGCTCTTCTACTGGCTGAAGACCAAGCATCCGAACCTCACCACGGTGTACGGCGGCGTGGAGGAGGACTTCGCGCACTCGCGCGCCTCGTGGTACGCGGTGATGAAAGACCGCTCGGCGGCCAACGGCTACAAGGTGCTCGGCGAGTCGAAGTGGCTGCTGAACGACACCAACTTCTCGACCCAGGTGCGCGAGATGAAGAAGGCGAACGCCGACATCGTCGCCATCGCGGCGCATCCGTTCACCACCTGCGGCGTGCTGAAGGAGATGCAGCGCCAGGGCGTCAAGCCCAAGCTGCTCGTCGGCCTGACCAGCACCTCGAGCATGGAGACGCTGGCCGGCTGCGCCAAGCATGCTCAAGGGCTGATCATCCCGACCAGCTTCGCGCCGGTGACCAAGGAGTCCAAGCATGCAGCCGAGGCGACAGCGAAGAAGAAGGGGGCGGCCGACCTGCACAGCATGGCGGCCTGGGAGAACGTCTTCATCCTCAAGGAGGCGATCGAGCGCGCCAAGATCTCCGGCAACAAGGACGCGGCCTCGCTCCAGACCGACCGGCGCAAGCTGCGCGACGCGCTCGCCGCAACCAAGACCACCAAAGGCCTGCTCGGCATCTCCAAGCGCACCGAGGACCGCGAGGCGGACAAGCCCTACGTGTTCGTGCACGCCAAGGGCAACGACTGGGTCGTCCTGCACAACCCGCTTTGATCCGGAGCTGATTCGCACTCGCAGAGCAGCCCGCCCCGAATGACCGGGGCGGGCTTTTTTTCGCGCCCGCATGCTTGATTTCGTCCAAGCCCTCATCGACGGCATCCTCTACGGCACGACCTATGCGTTGATCGGCATCGGCTTCACGCTGGTGTTCGGGGTGATGCACAAGATCAACATGGCGTACGCCAGCGCCTCGATCGGCGCTGCCTACGTCGCGCTGGTCGTCGGCGGTCTCGTCGCCGGCGCTTCCGCCTGGCTGGTGTTCGGGCTCTCGTTCCTGCTGGGCGGCCTGTTCGGGCTGCTGGTCTATCTCATCTGCTTCCATCTGATCCCGCTCGGCAACGAAAACGCGACGCTCATGTCGACCATCGGCATGCTGCTGCTCGTCGACGAGCTGATCGCGCACGCCACGCAGGGCATGCCGCAGAACTACCCCAGCACCGCGTTCGGCGAGGAGATGGTGCGCATGGGCGAGCTCTCGGTTCGCGGCGACCTCATATTCGTCTTCGCGGTGAGCGTCGTCGCGATGGGCGCGCTGCTCGCCCTGCTTTACCGAACGCGCATGGGATTGGCGACCCGCGCCGTCGCGCAGCAGCCGGTCGCGGCGCAGCTCTGCGGCATCCAGGTGGTGAAGGTGAACGCCCTGACTTTCGTCATCACCGGGCTGCTCGGCGGCATCGCCGGCGCCCTGGTGTGCTCGGCGGTGGGCACGCTCTCGATCCTGATCACCGGGCCGCTTACCGTGAAGGGCCTCATCGTCACCGTGATCGGCGGGCTGGGCAGCGTGCCGGGGGCGATCGTCGCCGGACTCCTTGTCGGTGGGCTTGAAAACGTGGTGCTGTACCTGCGCGGGGTGACCGAGCGCGACCTGTACGTGATGCTGCTGATGTTCGCGTTCCTCGTGTTCCGCCCCAACGGCATCTTCGCCAGGGGCGCCGGACGGGACTGAAACCGTGGACTTCTACTTCGGCCTGATCCAGATCATCGGGGTGCATACGCTGCTCGGGTTGTCGGCCTACGTCATCCTCCTCACCGGCCAGCTAAGCATCGCGCAGGCCGCGTTCTACGCCATCGGCGCCTACGTCTCGGCCATGCTGACGGTGCTGTGGGGCTGGCACATCGTGCCCGCGCTCTTCGCCGGCGCGGCGATGGGCGCGTTCTTCGCGACCCTGGTCGGGTTCCCGGCGCTGCGCGTGCGCGGACTGATGCTGGTCATCGCGACGCTCGCCTTCGGCGAGGGCGTGCGCCTGTTCTTCTTCAACTTCGACTATCAGATCCAGAAAGGCAACGTCAAGGTCGGGCCGCTGGGGCCCGAGGGCTTCCGCCAGATCCGCTACTTCCCGGAGAACGGCTGGACCACCTTCGACGTCATGCTCTTCGTCTGGGTGTTCGTAATCCTGGTGATGGCGCTCATCTGGTGGGTCGATCGCTCGCGCTACGGCGCGGTCCTGCGCGCGGTAGGAGACGACGAGCTCGCCGCCCAGTCCGTCGGCATCAACCTGACCGCGGTGAAGGTGAGCGCGATGACGGTCGGCGGCGGCATCGCCGGGCTCGCCGGCTGCCTGTACGCGCACTACACCACGCACATCGAGCACCTCGGCTTCGGTGTGCTGCAATCGGTGTTCGCGGTCGCCTACCCCATCATCGGCGGCATGGCGAGCGTCTTCGGCACCCTGTTCGCGGTGATCTTCGTGCAGGGCATCCTGGTGGAGGGCCTGCGCTTCCTCGGCGACTGGAGGAACCTGCTCTTCGGTGCGCTCATCATCGTCGCCATGGTGGTGCGGCCGACCGGCTTCCTCGACGCGCTGATGCTCAAGCGCTTCGCGCGCTGGTTCGCGCTGGGACGCGAGCGTGCTTGAGCTGCGGGGCCTGTCGCGCTACTTCGGCGGCGTGCGCGCGGTCGACGCGCTCGACCTGCGGGTGGCCGGGGGCGAGATCTTCGGCCTCATCGGGCCGAACGGCTCGGGCAAGAGCACCACGGTGAACCTCGTCACCGGGCTGTTCGCGCCGAGCGCCGGGCAGATCCTTTTCGAGGGCGCGGACATCGCGAAGCTGCCTACGCACGCGCGGCTTGCCCACGGCATCGCGCGCACCTTCCAGAACATCCGCCTCTTCGGCCAGCTTACCGTCTGGCAGAACCTGTGGGTGGCGCAGAACTCGGCCGAGGACCGCGCCCGCAAGGGCTTCTTCGCCCGCTGGCTCGGCGGGCAGCGCGACGCGCGCGCCGAGATCTTGCCGCTGCTCGAGTTCTCCGGCCTGGCGCACAAGCAGGACGAGCTCGCCTCCAACCTCGCCTTCGGCGAGCAGCGGCGGCTCGAGGTGGCGCGCGCCCTCGCCACGCGGCCGCGGCTGCTGCTGCTCGACGAGCCGGCCGCCGGCATGAACAGCGAGGAGATCGGGCAGCTGCGCGAACGGATCCTGAAAATTCGCGAGCGCGGCGTCACCGTGCTGCTGGTCGAGCACGTGATGGAGCTGGTGATGGGCGTCACCGACCGCATCGCGGTGCTCAACTTCGGCCAGAAGATCGCCGAGGGCACCCCGGCCGAGATCCAGGCCGATCCCCTGGTGCGCAAGGCCTACCTCGGAGGCGAAGCCGCGTGAGCGAGGCACTGCTCGAGGTCCGCGACGTCGTCACCGCCTACGGCAAGATCGAGGCACTGCGGGGCGTGACCCTCTCGGTGGCCAAGGGCTCGATCACCTGCCTGCTGGGGCCGAACGGCGCCGGCAAGACCACGCTCATGCTGACCACCGCGGGGGTGCTCAAGCCGCGCAGCGGCTCGATCCGGCTCGGCGGCGAGGAGATCGCCGGGCGCACGCCCAATTCGATCGTCGCCCGCGGCATCGCGCTGGTGCCGGAGAACCGGCTGGTGTTCGCCAGCATGACGGTGCGCGAGAACTTGCTCGCCGGCGCCTACCAGCGCCGCGACCGCGGCGAGGTCGACGCCGACGTCGAGCGCCTGTTCGGGCGCTTTCCGCGACTGCAGGAACGCCAGGCCCAGGAGGCGGGCACGCTCTCGGGCGGCGAGCAGCAGATGCTGGCGGTGGCGCGCGCGCTGATGTCGCGCCCGAAGGTGCTGCTGATGGACGAGCCCTCGCTCGGGCTCGCGCCACTGGTGGTCGAGGAGATCTTCCGCATCATCGGCGAGCTGCACAAGGAAGGCGCCACCATCTTCCTGGTCGAGCAGAACGCGCACATGGCGCTGCGCCTGGCGCACCACTTCTACCTCATCGAGCAGGGCAAGGTGACCTTCAGCGGCAACCCGGGGTCGCTCGCCGAGGACGAGGTCATCCGGCGGGCCTACCTCGGATCCGCCAACGCCTGAGCCCGCGCCCGGAGGGCCGCGATGCTCGTGGACCTGGCGCAGAACACGCTCGACGGCCTGACCTCGGGCGCCGCCTACGCCCTGCTCGCCCTGGGCTTCACGCTGATCTTCGGCGTGCTGCGCCGCATGAACCTGTCCTACGGGCCGACCATCATGTTCGGTGCCTACTGCGCGACCTGGGTCTCGCTCAACTACCAGGTCGGGCTCCTGCTGCTGGCGCTGATCACGGTGGCCGGCGCGGTGCTCGCCGGCGGCTACGTCGAGCGGCTGTGCTTCGCGCCGCACCGGCGCGGCTCGGCGATCGCGGCGATGGTGGCGAGCTTCGCGCTCTGGATGCAATTCGAGGAGCTCGCCACGATCCTGCTGCCGCGGCACCTCTACGCCTTCCCGGCGCTCTATGACGGCGGGCCGCTCACCTTCGGCCCGCTTTTCCTGCGGGTGGAAGCGCTGGCGATGCTGGCCGCCGCCGCGGCCGTGTGTCCCATGCTCTGGTGGACCCTCTATCGCACGCGCTTCGGCCTGGCGGTCCGGGCCGTGATCAGCCAGCCGGTCGCGGCCGAGCTCGCCGGGATCAGCGCGCCCCGCGTGTTCTTCCTGGTGTTCGCGCTCGCCTCCGCGATCGGCGGCCTGACCGGCTACCTGATCGCGGCGAGCCACGAGCAGGTGACGCCGATGCTCGGCATGTGGACGACGCTGAAGGGGCTGCTGGCGATGATGCTCG
>CAZOWR010000055.1:0-15029 GCA_964583645.1 uncultured Enterobacteriaceae bacterium | reverse complement strand
GCAGCCGCGCCGCCTTCTCGGCGTCGTCGTAGAACAGCTCGTAGAAGTCGCCCATGCGGTAGAAGAGCAGCATCTGCGGGTGCTGCGCCTTGATGCGCAGGTACTGCTGCATCATCGGCGTGTGTCCGGCGATCTCGGCCGACGCGGAGCCCATGCCGCCAGATTATCGCCGACCCTCGGCGCGCGCGCGGCGGCCGGTATCATGGGCGCCGGGAGGGAATCGTGCATCGTCGCCTCGCCTGGCGGGGGCTGCAGGGAATCGCCGCTGTGCTGGCATTGCTGCTGGCGCAGACCGCGGGCGCCTGCGCGCCGCGCCCCGAGCTGCCGAGCGCGGCCGACCTGCACGAGTCTCAGGTGCTGTACCTGCCTACGCCGCACCGGGTGGTCGAGGCGATGCTCCGGCTCGCGCGGCTGCGTCCCGGCGACGTGCTCTATGACCTCGGCTCGGGCGACGGGCGCATCCCGGTGGCTGCCGCTGCGATCTACGGCATTCGCGCCGTCGGCATCGAGCTCGACGCAAGGTTGGTCGAGGAGGCGCGCTGCCGCGCACGGGCTGCCGGGGTCGCGCACCTGGTCGAGTTCCGCCAGGCGGACCTGTTCCAGTCGGAGTTGCGCGAAGCGAGCGTCGTCACGCTGTTCCTGTTCCCCGAGATGAATCGGCGCCTCGCGCCGAAGCTGCGCGGCGAGCTGCGGCCCGGCAGCCGCGTGGTCTCGCACCGCTTCGACATGGGCGACTGGCCGCCCGAGCGCAGCATCGAGGCCGAAGGCCGGCCGCTCTTCCTGTGGACGATCCCGCCGCCGGGGCGCTGACGCCTACTTGCCGTAGCGCTCTTTCCAGACGCGCTGGTTGTTGCGCATCACCTCCCGGTTGTGCTGCATGACGCGCTCGTCGCGCTCGCGAGCCTCGCGCGCCGCTTGCCGCTTTTGGAAGTCCTTCTCCTGCTGCGTGAGGCTGCCCCCGCCGCTCGCGGGAACGGAGCCTCCCCCTTGGGAGCCTACCGAGGAGGTCGCACCGCCCTTCATCGCAGCCGGCTTCACCTTGATTCCCGGAGGCGGGTCGCCGTAGTAGATCTTGCCCTTGTCGTCGACCCACTTCTGGCCGAAGCAGACGGTGCCGTAGAGCGCCAGCGCGAGCGCGAGCAGGAATCGCATTGGGCGTGTCCCCCCGGACGCCAGTATCCGCCTGCGGCGCGGGCCTCGGCAATAGCCACACCCGGCCGGGCGGTTTTCCGCCCGAAGCGGTAAGCTAGCGTCCCGGGGGAAACCAGCGCATGCCGATGACCTCGCCGCCCGAGTCCGGGCGGGAGAAGACGCCGAGCCTCGAGCAGGAGGAGCTGCGCGGCATCTCGCGCACGGTCGCCGAGATCCACTGGCTGCTGCTGATCCTGGTGCTGCTGTGGCTGATCTTCGGCGGGCCCGAGAAGGTCGTCGAGACCGCCGTGGTGGCGGCGCTGTTCTTCTACGCCGCGCTGGTGATGGCGTTCCGCTACGCCAACTTCTACAAGACCGAGACGCGCTGGAAGGTGGCGATCGAGACCTGGGCGATGATCGCCTTCATCACCTGGGTGCTCTGGTACACGGGCGGACTGGACAGCCCGCTGCTCAACACCTACATGTTGCCGGTGATCACCTCGGCGCTGGCGCTGGGCAAGGTCACCACCCTGATCGAGGTCGCGCTGATCGCCGCCTGCCAGGTGCTGCTGGGGGGCAGCGTCTCGGTGGAGCGCCTGGCGTCGCTGTCCTTCGTCGGCAACTTCGCCGCGCAGATCGCGCCCGTGGTGCTGGTGGCCTACATCGTGACGATGTTCTCGGCCGACATCCGCTATGGCCTGAACCGGGCGAAGCTGCTCTCGGAGACCGACGAGCTGACGGGCCTGTTCAACACGCGCGGCTTCGCCATCGCCGCCGACCGGCTCTTCGGCCAGGCGCTGCGCTACAACCGCCCGGCGAGCATCCTGATGATCGACTCGGACAGCCTCAAGGCGGTCAACGACGCGCACGGCCACGACGCCGGCAACCGGCTGCTGCGCCACCTCACGCGCGCCATCCAGGCCGAGCTGCGCTACACCGACGTCCCGGCGCGCTACGGCGGGGACGAGTTCATCGTGCTGCTGCCGGAGACGCCGATCAAGGGCGCGCTCGAGGTCGCCGAGCGCATCCGCGACGCGGTCGCCGGGGCGCCGCTGGAGGTCGACGGCAAGCGCCTCGAGTGCACGGTGAGCATCGGCATCGCCGGGTTCCCGGGCGACGGGCAGACGCTGGACGCGCTGGTGGCGCGCGCCGACCGCGCCATGTACCAGGCGAAGCAGCAGGGGCGCAACCGCGTGATCCAGTTCCACATGGCACAGGCCGCCTGAGGCCCTCTAGCCGCGCAGCGCCTCCAGCAGCGGCGCGAACGCCTTGGGGGTGGCGGCGGCGATCTCGCCGCTGTCGAGGAATCCGGGGCCGCCCTCGAGGTCGCCCACCAGGCCGCCGGCTTCCTGGACCAGCAGGGCGCCCGCCGCCATGTCCCAGGCCGAGAGCCCGAGCTCCCAGAACGCGTCCAGCCGCCCGCAGGCGACGTAGGCGAGGTCGAGCGCCGCGGCGCCGGCGCGGCGCACGCCCGCGGTCGCGGTCATCATGGCGCGCAGCTGCGCCACGTAGCGGTCGATGCGCGCGACCTCGCGAAAGGGAAAGCCCGTGCCGACGAGCGCGTCCTTGAGGGCCGCGCACTTCGAGACGCGGATGCGGCGATCGTCGAGGAACGCGCCGCGCCCGCGCGAGGCGGTGAACAGCTCGTTGCGTCCCGGGTCGTACACCACCGCGTGCGCGAGCGTGCCGCGGTGCTCGAGCGCGATCGAGACGCAGTACTGCGGGAAGCCGTGGATGAAGTTGGTCGTGCCGTCCAGCGGGTCGACGATCCAGCGGTGCTCGCCGCGCCCGCCCGCGGTGCTTCCCGACTCCTCGGCGAGGATGGCGTGGTCCGGGTACGCGGCGCGCAGCACCTCGATGATCGCCGCCTCGGCGGCGCGGTCCACCCGCGTGACGAAATCGTTGGCGCGCTTGGCGCGAACCTCCAGCCCGGCGCCGTCCAGCGCGGCGCGGTTGATGATCTGGCCCGCACGCCGCGCCGCTTTCACCGCGATGTTGAGCATGGGGTGCACGGGGCGCGTATTCTAGTATGGTGAGCCTTGCCGATGTGCGCATCGTCCTTTGCCGGCCCAGCCACCCGGGTAATGTCGGCGCCGCCGCGCGCGCCATGCAGACCATGGGCCTGGCCGACCTGCGCCTGGTCGAGCCGCAGCGCTTTCCTGCGCCCGAGGCGCAGTGGATGGCGGCGGGCGCGGTGGACCTGCTCGAGCGCGCCCGGGTGCACGCGCGGCTCGGCGAGGCGCTCGCCGGCTGCGTCGCCGCATTCGCGCTGAGCGCGCGGGCGCGCGAGTGGTCGCCGCCGGTGCTCGCGCTGCGCGAGGCCGCGCCCCTGGCCCTGGAGCGCGCCGCGCTCGGGCCCGTGGCGTTCGTCTTCGGCACCGAGCGCTCGGGCCTCGAGAACGAGGAGGTGTTCGCCTGCCAGTATCTGGTGCACATCCCGACGAGCCCGGAGCGCAGCTCGCTCAACCTGGCGCAGGCAGTCCAGGTGGTGGCCTACGAGCTGCGCCTCGCGGCGGGGGCCACGGTGCCCGCCGCGCGCCGCACGGGCAAGCTCGCGACGGTCGCGGACCTCGAGGGGCTCTACGCGCACCTGGAGCGCGCCGCGGTGGCCAGCGGGTTCCTCGACCCTGCGTCGAACTCGCGGCTGCGCGAGCGCTGGCGGCGCATGTTCTCGCGCGCGGCGCTCGAGCGCGAAGAGGTCAACATCCTGCGCGGCCTGCTGAACGCGCTGGAGCCCGGTCGCGGGAATAGTTGATCGAAATACTCGGATACCGTAGGATGCCCTTCATGTTCAGCCACCTGCGCGAAGATATCGCGAGCGTTTTCGAGCGCGATCCCGCCGCGCGCTCGGCCTGGGAAGTGCTCACCTGCTACCCGGGCCTGCACGCGATCTACATCCACAAGCTGTCGCACTGGTTCTGGGAGCGGGGGCTGTACTGGCTCGGCCGGGCGACCTCGCACTTCGGCCGCTGGGCGACCGGCATCGAGATCCACCCCGGGGCGAGGATCGGCAGGCGCGTGTTCATCGATCACGGGATGGGCGTGGTGATCGGCGAGACCGCCGAGGTCGGCGACGATTGCACCATCTACCAGGGGGTGACGCTGGGGGGCACGTCGCTCTACCGCGGCGCGAAGCGCCACCCGACGCTGGGCGTCGGGGTGGTGGTGGGCGCCGGCGCCAAGATCCTGGGCGGCTTCAGCGTCGGCGACGGCGCCAAGATCGGCTCCAACGCGGTGGTGGTGAAGGAAGTGCCGGCGGGGGCGACCGTGGTGGGCATCCCCGGCCGCATCGTCGCCGAGGCGACAGCGCGCGAGCAGGCGCGCTTTGCGGCCTACGCCGTGGTTCAGGAGCAGGACGACCCGTACGCCAAGGCGATCCAGTCGCTCGTGGAGCACACCCGCGACCTCGAGGCCACCGTGGCCTCGCTGACGGAGAAGCTCCACACGCTCGAGAGGAAACTGTCCGAGGAGTCCCGGGAGGCGGCGCGCGCAGATTCACTGAGAGCAGTTAAGTAGATGATTTGTAGCAACTATTTAGTTGACAAATTTCCTCGGGTTTGGGTATACTTGAGCGGGTAGATCAAGTATAGGCTGGAGCACCCCATGAGACTGACGACGAAGGGCAGATTCGCGGTCACGGCGATGGTGGACCTGTCGATGCGGCAGACGCGCGGCCCGGTGACGCTCGCCGCGATCAGCGAGCGCCAGCACATCTCGCTTTCCTACCTGGAGCAGCTCTTCGGCAAGCTGCGCCGGGCGAAGCTCGTCAACAGCGTGCGGGGGCCGGGCGGGGGCTACTGCCTCGCGAGGCAGGCCGCCGGCATCTCGGTGGCGGAGATCATCGTCGCCGTGGACGAGCCGATCGACGCGACGCAGTGCGGCGGCAAGGAGAACTGCGACGACGACAAGCGCTGCATGACCCACGACCTCTGGGCGACGCTCAACGAGAAGATGAACGAGTACCTCTCCTCGGTGACGCTCGCCGACGTGATCGCGCACCAGCAGGGCAAGCCCGTGCAGGTGATCAAGGACTTCAGGTCGGCCGAGAGGCGCGCCGAGAAGGTGGCGGCCTGATGCAGCTCCCGATCTACCTCGACCACTCGGCGACCACGCCGGTCGACCCCCGGGTCGCCGAGAAGATGATCCCCTTCCTCGTCGAGCACTTCGGCAACCCCGCGAGCCGCTCGCACGCCTTCGGCTGGAAGGCCGAGGAGGCGGTGGAGCAGGCGCGCGCCGAGGTCGCGGCGCTGGTCGGATGCGACGCCAAGGACCTGGTGTGGACCTCGGGCGCGACGGAGTCGATCAACCTCGCGCTGAAGGGCGCGGCCGAGTTCTACAAGACGAAGGGCCGGCACCTCGTCACGGTGAAGACCGAGCACAAGGCGACGCTCGACACCTGCCGGGAGCTCGAGCGCCGCGGGTTCGAGATCAGCTACCTCGAGGTCGGACCCGACGGGCTGCTCGAGCCCGGCGCGCTCGAGGCGGCGCTGCGCAAGGACACGATCCTCGTCTCGGTGATGTTCGTCAACAACGAGATCGGCGTGGTGCAGGACATTGCGTCGATCGGCGAGCTGTGCCGCAGCCGCGGCGTGCTGCTGCACGTCGACGCGGCGCAGGCGACCGGCAAGTGCGACATCGACCTCGGTGCGCTGAAGGTGGACCTGATGTCGTTCTCCGCGCACAAGACCTACGGCCCCAAGGGCGTGGGGGCGCTCTACATCCGCCGCAAGCCGCGCGTGCGGCTCGAGGCGCAGATGCACGGCGGCGGGCACGAGCGGGGCTTCCGCTCGGGGACGCTGGCCACCCACCAGATCGTCGGCATCGGCGAGGCGTTCCGCCTCGCGCGGCGGGAGATGCCGGCCGAGCGCGAGCGCGTCCGGGCCCTGCGGGACCGGCTGCTCGCCGGCATCCAGCAGATGGAGGAGGTGTTCGTCAACGGCAGCCTGGAGCGGCGCGTGCCGCACAACCTGAACGTCAGCTTCAACTTCGTCGAGGGCGAATCGCTCATCATGGCGGTGAAGGACATCGCGGTGTCCTCCGGCTCCGCATGCACCTCGGCCTCCCTCGAGCCCTCGTACGTGCTGCGCGCGCTGGGGCGCTCGGACGAGCTGGCGCATTCCTCGATCCGCTTCACGCTCGGGCGCTTCACCACCGAGGAAGAGGTGGACTACACGGTGCAGCACCTGAAGTCCAAGGTGGAGAAGCTGCGCGAGATGTCGCCCCTGTGGGAAATGCACAAGGACGGCGTCGACCTGAACACGGTGCAGTGGGCCGCACACTAGCAGGAGGCAAGGCATGGCATACAGCGACAAGGTCATCGATCACTACGAGAACCCGCGCAACGTCGGCGCGTTCGACAAGGCCGACCGCTCGATCGGCACCGGCATGGTCGGCGCGCCGGCCTGCGGCGACGTCATGAAGCTGCAGATCAAGGTGAACGACGAGGGCGTCATCGTGGACGCGCGCTTCAAGACCTACGGCTGCGGCTCGGCGATCGCCTCGAGCTCGCTCGCGACCGAGTGGATGAAGGGCAAGAGACTCGACGAAGCGGAGGCGATCCGCAACACGCAGATTGCCGAAGAGCTGGCTCTCCCCCCGGTCAAGATCCACTGCTCGATCCTCGCCGAGGACGCGATCAAGGCGGCCATCGCGGACTATCGCCAGAAGCACGCCGCGGAACCGGAGGCCGAGCAGAAGGTCGCATAGGCATATGGCCGTCACCCTGACCGAGAACGCCGCGCGCCACGTGCGCGGCTCGATCGAGCGCCGCGGCAGGGGCGTCGGCCTGCGCCTGGGCGTGCGCACCACGGGCTGCTCGGGCATGGCCTACCGCCTCGAGTACGCCGACGCCGCCAACCCCGGGGACCTGGAGTTCGAGAGCCACGGGGTGCGGATCGTGATCGATCCCAAGAGCCTGCCGTACCTGGACGGCACCGAGCTGGACTACGCGCGCGAGGGCCTCAACGAGGGCTTCAAGTTCCGCAACCCCAACGTCAAGGACGAGTGCGGGTGCGGAGAGTCCTTCAGCGTCTGACCGATTGCACGACGCTCGCGCGGCCGGCCGACACACGGGATGCGTGTGCGGAGGCGCGTGAGGCGTCGCTGCGGATGAGCAGCCACTTCGACCTCTTCGGCCTGCCGCCGGCGTACGCGCTGGACGTCCAGGCCCTCGAGCAGGCCTACCACGCCATCCAGGCGCGGGTGCACCCGGACCGCCATGCGGCGTCGGGCGAGGCCGAGCGCCGCGCCTCCCTGCAGTGGACCACGCGCGTCAACCAGGCCTTCCGCACGCTCAAGGACCCGGTGGCGCGCGCCGCCTACCTGCTCGAGCTGCACGGCGTCGACGTCGCCTTCGAGACCAACACGGCCATGCCCGCAGAGTTCCTGACCCGCCAGCTGGAGCTGCGCGAGGCGCTCGAGCAGGCCGCCGGGGCGCGCGACACCGTGTCGCTGGAGCGCCTGCGCAGGGAGCTGCGCGCGGAGGCGCGCGCGCTGGAAGCCGCGCTCGCGGCGCGCATCGACGCCGAGCGCGACTACGCCGGCGCCGCGGGCCTCGCGCGCGAGCTCAAGTTCCTGGCGCGGCTCGACGAGGAGATCGACACCGCGCTCGCCGACGCGGAGGCCTGATGGCGCTGCTGCAGATCGCCGAGCCGGGGCACTCCCCCGCGCCGCACCAGCACCGGCTCGCGGTGGGCATCGACCTCGGTACCACCAACTCGCTGGTCGCCACGGTGCGCGGCGGCGCGGCGGTGGTGCTGCCCGACGAGCAGGGCCGGCCGCTGCTGCCCTCGATCGTGCGCTACTTGCCGGACGGCTCCACGCAGGTGGGCTATGGGGCGCAGGCGCAGCAGGCGGAGGACCCGCGCAACGCCATCGCCTCGGTCAAGCGCTGCATGGGCCGCGGGCTGAAGGACGTGGTTCACGCCGAGAACGCCCCCTACGACTTCGTCGACTCGCCGGGCATGGTGCAGCTGCGCACCTGCGCCGGCGTGAAGAGCCCGGTGGAGATCTCGGGCGAGATCCTCAGGGTGCTGCGCCTGCGCGCCGAGCGCTCGCTCGGCGGCGAGCTGGTCGGCGCGGTGATCACGGTGCCCGCCTACTTCGACGACGCGCAGCGCCAGGCGACCAAGGACGCGGCGGCGCTCGCCGGCCTCAACGTGCTGCGGCTGCTGAACGAGCCGACCGCGGCGGCCATCGCCTACGGGCTGGACAACGCGTCCGAGGGCACCTACGCGGTCTACGACCTGGGCGGGGGCACCTTCGACCTCTCGATCCTGCGCCTGGCGCGCGGCGTGTTCGAGGTGGTGGCCACGAGCGGCGACGCGGCGCTGGGGGGAGACGACTGGGACCAGCGCGTGCTCTGCTGGATCGTCGAGGAGGCGAAGCTCGCGCCGCTCGCCGCCCGCGACATGCGCCAGCTCCTCGTCAAGGCACGCGAAGCGCGCGAATACCTGACCACCCACGCAGAGGCCCGCATCACGGCGCGGCTCTCCTCTGGAGAGCTGGTGGATTTGACGCTGGACACCGAGACCTACTGCCGCATCACCCAGCACCTGGTGCGCAAGACGCTGGGGCCCGTGCGCAAGGCGCTGCGCGACGCGGGCCTCGCGCCGCACGAGGTGCAGGGCGTCGTGATGGTGGGCGGGGCGACGCGCATGCCGCAGGTGCAGCGGGCGGTCGCCGAGTTCTTCGGCCGCGATCCCCTCAACAACCTCGACCCGGACAAGGTGGTGGCGCTGGGCGCGGCGATGCAGGCCGACGTGCTGGCGGGCAACGCCCCGGGCGAGGACTGGCTGCTGCTCGACGTCATCCCGCTGTCGCTCGGCGTGGAGACCATGGGCGGGCTGGTCGAGCGCATCATCCCGCGCAACTCCACCATTCCCACGGCGCGCGCCCAGGACTTCACCACCTTCAAGGACGGCCAGACGGGGATGAGCTTCCACGTCGTGCAGGGCGAGCGCGAGCTGGTCTCCGACTGCCGCTCGCTGGCGCGCTTCGAGCTGAAGGGGATCCCGCCGCTGCCCGCGGGCGCGGCGCGGGTGCGCGTGACCCTCCAGGTGGACGCCGACGGCCTGCTCGCGGTCACTGCGCGCGAGCAGTCGACCGGGGCCGAGGCCGCGGTCGCGGTCAAGCCCTCCTATGGCCTTGCCGAGGGAGAGATCGAGCGCATGCTGCGCGCCTCCGTAGAGCATGCGAAGGACGACATGCGCGCGCGGGCGCTGCGCGAGCACCGCGTCGAGGGAGAGCGCCTGGCGCAGGCGGTGCGCGGCGCGCTGGCCGCGGATGCGCGCCTGCTCGAAGCGGGCGAGCGGGAGGAGATCGAGCGGCGGCTTGCGACACTGGAAGCGGCGCTGCCGCGCGAGGACGCGCGCGCCATCCGGCAAGCGGCCGAGGCGCTCAATCGCGCCACCGAGCCGTTCGCGGCGCGGCGCATGGACGAAGGCGTGCGGCGCGCCCTGGCCGGGCGCAGCATCGCGCAGCTCGACCGCTGATGCCGAGGCTGCAGGTGCTGCCGCACGCGGCGCTCTGCCCCGGCGGCGCGCAGATCGAAGCGCGCGAAGGCGATTCGATCTGCGACACGCTGCTCGAGCACGGCGTCGACATCGAGCATGCCTGCGAGAAATCCTGCGCCTGCACCACCTGCCACGTGATCGTGCGCGAGGGCTTCGACTCGCTCGCGGCGGCCGAGGAGAAGGAGGAGGACCTGCTCGACAAGGCCTGGGGGCTGGAGGCCACCTCGCGGCTCTCCTGCCAGGCGCGGGTGGGCGCGGCGGACCTGGTCATCGAGATGCCGAAGTACACCATCAACTACGAGCGGGAAGGCGGGGCGAAGCGATGAAATGGACCGACTCGCGCGAGATCGCGCTCGCGCTCGCGGAAAAGTTTCCGCACACCGACCCGCGGCAGGTGAACTTCGTCGACCTGCGCGACTGGGTGCTGGCGCTGGAGGGCTTCGCCGACGATCCGAAGAGGAGCGGGGAGAAGATCCTCGAGGCGATCCAGACGGCCTGGATCGAGGAGGCCGGCTAGCGCGCCTGCGACTGCGCGAGCGCGGCCCGCGCCTCGAGGTAGTGCGCGGCCATCGGCCAGGCGATCGCCGCGGCGAGCACCGCCAGCGCCGCCACGGCCGCGAGGCGCCGCTTGCGCCGGCGCCGCGCGAGCGCCTCGCCGCTCACCGCGAGCCCGGCTTCGGCAAACACCACCTCGCGCAGCAGGCGGGTCAGAAAGTAGCTGCGCCCGGCCCCGGCCTGCAGCACCCCGGCCGCCTGGCGCTCCAGGCTGAAGGCGCGCGCGAGCGCGCCCAGCACGCGGTCGATCGGGCTGCCCTCCTGCGTACCGCTGGTCAGGTACACGCCTCGCAGCATCGGCGGCTTGTGGTCCTGCTGCGTCGTGAACGCCATGCCGAGGAACTCCGCGAGCAGCGGGATGAGCGCGTGCAGCTGCTGCGGAAAGCGGTAGATCGCCGCGCGCCGCGCCGCATCGGGCTCCTCGCCAAGGCGCGCCACCATCTCCGCGTACAGCCGCCGCTCGAGCGAGCGCAGCTCCTCCTCGAAGCGCTTGGCGATGCCCACCACGCTCGGATCGAAGCCCGCTTCGAAGGTGACGCCCCAGACCTGCCCGCGGGCCGCGGCGTCCAGCTCGCCGAAGAACTCGCTGAACCCGGCGAGCAGGTCCGACTTGGTGACCAGCGCGTAGACCGGCACCTGCAGGCCGAGCCCGGCGTACAGCTCGGCGAGCCGCATCCGGACATGGCCGGCGTAGCGCTGGCGCTCGGCCGCGTCCCACAGCATGAGGTCCGAGACGCTCACCGTCACGAGCACGCCGTTGAGCGGCAGCAGGGGGCGGTGCTCCCTCAGCAGCCCGAGGAACGCCTGCCACTCCAGCGCGTCGGCGCGCGCGCTGCTTTCCTGCGTCGTGTAGCGCCCGGCGGTGTCGAGGAGCACCGCCTGGTCGGTGAACCACCAGTCGCAGTTGCGCGTGCCGCCGATCCCCGGAACGGGCGCCGGCGCCGCCGCCGGCGAGCGCAGCGGGAAGCCCAGTCCCGAGTTGACCAGCGCCGTGGTCTTGCCCGAGCCGGGCGCGCCGATGAGGACGTACCAGGGCAACTCCTGCACTGAGCGGCTGCCACCGTCGGGCCCGGCAAAGCGCGCCTCCTTCAGCGCAGCCAGCGCCTGCGCGAAGCCGGCGCGCAGCGTCTCGGGCTCGCCCCCGCCGCTGAGCCGCTCGAGCAGCCCGGTGCTCACTGCGTGCCCTTCAGCTCGATCGCCACGCGGCGGTTGCGCGCGCGGCCCTCCGCGGTATCGTTCGGCGCCACCGGTTCGGACTCCCCGCGGCCCTCGGCGCGCACGCGGGAGGGATCCTTCAAGCCCGCCGCGATCAGCTTCGCGACGCTCTGCGCGCGCGCCAGCGACAGCTCGCGGTTCGAGGCGAACCGCGAGCGGCCCGAGGGCGCCAGCGCGTCCGCGTGTCCCGCCACCACGATCATTCCATCGACGCGGTCGAGCGCCCGGGCGAGCCGCGCGACCACGGGCCGGGCCCCGGCGCTGAGCTCGATTCCCCCGGGCGCGAACTGGGGCGCGCCGCGCAGCTCGATCGTCGTGCTCCCGGCGCTCTCGCTCATCGCCACCAGCCCGAGGCGCACTTCCTCGGCGAGATCGAGGCGGGCCGACGCGGCTGCGGGCGAAGGCGCTGGCGCGGACGCCGCCACCGGGGCCGGCGTCGAAGGCGCAACCGGTGTCACGGCGGGAGCCGGGGCAGGGGTCGGCGCGGCAGGTGGGGACGGGGGCGCAGGGACCGGCGCCGCGGCCACCGGGGCCGGCGCAGGGGCCGGCTCGAGCGCCGCGGGCGGCGCGGGGGCGCGCATCGAATCGAGCGACGCCTGGAGCCCGAAGTACAGCGCCCCGAGGGCAACCGCGGCGACAGCGACGGCGCCCGCGAGGAAGGGCGCATCGACGCCGTACTGCGCGGGCGCGGCCCGCCAGCGCTCGGACAGCCCGTCGGGCCGCGGGCGGCCGGCGTGCACCGCCCGGGTGAGCTTATCCCGCACCCGCGCCATGCGCTCCCCGTCGCCTTGCGCGTGGCGCCCTTCGAAGCCGAGCACGAGGCAGACGTAGAACAACTCGATCAGGTCGCGGTAGCCCGCGGGGTCCTCGAGCATGCGCTCAAGGAGCGCGAGGAACCGCTCGCCGGCGCCGCTCTCGTCGCGCAGCTCGCGCAGCAGCCCCTGCTCGACCCAGTCGCCGCCCCAAGGCGTGCGTGCCGCCGTCTCATCGACCAGCGCGCACAGCGCATAGGTCGCCACCGTCACCGTCTCCTCGGCCTCGCCCGCTGCCCGCGCGTTGCGCTCGAACGCCTCGACCTGGTTGCGCAGGGTCTTGCGCAGCAGCAGCGCGTTGGGATGGCGCAGCGTCTGGCCCATCTGCGGCACCGCGCCGAGGATCGAGTTGGCCGCGGCCACCAGCGGGTTGAGCCCGCCCAGCTCGGTCAGCTTCGCCTGTGCGGCATCGCGGGTCGACCTGGGCGCGAACGGATTGCGGCGCCGGCCCGGGCTGGGTATCGCGATCGCCGCGTCGGCCGGCGCGCGCGAAGCCGTCGCATCGGGGTCGAATACCGGCCCCCTGAGGGTCGCCTCCGGATCCGGCTCGGCGGCGGGGATGCGGACGGTCGCCTCCGGGTCGGGCTCGGGGGCCGGCTGACGCACCGTCGCCTCGGGATCGAACTGACCGTCGGATGGCCGCGCCATTTCACGCGATTCTTGCACACCCCGGGGAGCCCGGGGCAGACGCCGGCGCCGGCCTCAGTCGTCGAGCCCGCTCATGCCCTTGCGGTGCGCGAGCAACCGCGCGCCGGCGATGCGATAGGCGACCATCCCCGGCCAGGCGAGGCGGCCGTCCGGCTTGCGGCTGAACAGGATCCCGGCGGCGCGCGAGCGCATCGGCGCCCGGGCGCGCGGCCCGCGGGCGTCCAGCGGGTCGATCACCTCGCAGACGGTGTCCCCCCGGAGCACGCGCGCGCCCTCCCGGACGCGGTAGACCAGGATCCCGGTGCGCGGGCAGTAGCCGACGTCCATGCCGCCGATCGGCGTGGCCCCCGCCTTGAGCCGTGGCAGCGGGCCGGCGCGCCCCGCGACGAGCCCGCGGCGCACCAGGAAGCGGTACAGGTTGCGGGCGTCCGCCTCGCCCAGCGCGTGGCTGACGTCGTGCTGGCCGCGGTACTCGATCGTCGCCGAAAAACACGCCTGCGGGACGCGCGCCGCCGGAAAGCGCGCCGCGAGCCGTGCCCAGAGCGCGCTGTTGACCCCGGAGAAAGTGAGGGATTCCGGGAACGGATCGTTGTACAGCGTCGCCTGCGCGCCGATGTCGGCGGCGAGCGCCTGCGCGGGACCCGGCCAGTCGCGGCGCGAGACGAACAGGTGCAGCGCGGCCTGCGCGTCGCAATGCAGATCGAGCACGAGGTCGGCGTCGGCGGCGAGCGTCATCGCCGCGATGCGCAGGGCCTGCAGCTCGTTCGCCGGCCGCATCGCGCGCAACGCCTCCAGCGCGGCGCGGCGCACGAGGGCCGCGTTGCTTGCGGCGTCCCCGCCGAGCGCGGTGCCCACGCGCTGCGCCACGGTGCCCGAAAGCTCCGGCCAGTTGCGGTTGAAGTTGTCGCGGCCGAGGAAGTCGTAGCGGCCGAGGTGATGGTTGCCGACGAGCTGCGAGAGCCCGATCGGGTTGACCGCCGGCGCGATCACGATCTCGCCGCGCAGGCGGCCGCGCCGGTCCGCCTCGAGCAGCATCGGCATCAGGTGGTGCAGCGCCATGGCTCCCGGGAGCTCGTTGGCGTGGATCGCCGCCTGCAGGTAGGCCTTGGGCCGGGCGCCGGCGCGGCCGAAGCGGTGCACGGCGAGCGAGCGAGCGGTGCCCGGTGTCATGGCGGGCAGGACGACGTTTCTTCTCGAGTGCGGCATGGCAATCCCCTTGCGCGTGGCGCCGCCATTGTCCGGCTTTCCGGGGTAAACTCCAGCCGCGAACGTCAGCAACTTCACGGAGGAGGATTGCCGATGGACGAACAAGCGCTCAGGAACCTGATCGCGCAGGTGAAGGCGGGGCGGCTTTCGCGGCGCGGCTTCGTGCGGATGATGGTGGGGCTCGGGCTGACCGCGCCGCTCGCGGCGCAGATGCTCGGCTACTCCGGGATCGCCGGAGCACAGGCGAAGCATACCTACATGCCGACGAAGCGCGGCGGCGGCGGCACGCTCAAGGTGTTGTGGTGGCAGGGGGCGACGCTGCTCAACCCGCACTTCGCGGTGGGCACCAAGGACCAGGAGGGCTCGCGCATCTTCTACGAGCCGCTCGCCGGCTGGGACGCCGAGGGCAACCTCATTCCGATGCTTGCCGCCGAGATCCCGACGGTGCAGAACGGGGGCCTCGCGCGCGACGGCATGTCGGTCACCTGGAAGCTGAAGAAGGGCGTGCAGTGGCACGACGGCAAGCCCTTCACGGCCGACGACGTGGTGTTCAACTGGGAGTTCGCCATCGATCCGGCGGTGGCCGCGGTCAGCGTCGGAAGCTACCGCGACATCAAGGTCGAGAAGCTCGACTCGCACACCGTCAAGGTGATCTTCCAGAAGCCGACGCCGTACTGGGCCGACGCCTTCGTCGGCGTGCGCGGCATGATCATCCCGAAGCACCTGTTCGAGAACTTCCGCGGCGCCAAGTCGCGCGAGGCACCGGCCAACCTCAAGCCGGTCGGCACCGGGCCCTACCAGTTCGTGGACTTCAAGCCGGGCGACATGGTGCGCGGCACGATCAACGTCAACTACCATGAGCGCACCAAGCCCCACTTCGACGCCATCGAGATGAAGGGCGGCGGCGACGCGGTCTCGGCGGCGCGCGCGGTGCTGCAGACGGGCGAGT